>DATGIG010000717.1:0-9598 GCA_035295825.1 Chthonomonadaceae bacterium
GTCGGCGACTACGATAACGACGGCTATGACGACCTCTACGTTTCCTGCGCTCTGGGACCCGGCCATCTTTTCCATAACGAAGGCGGTCGCCGGTTTCGCGATGTGACCGTGCAGGCGGGCGTCGCCAATGCCGGCGGATGGGGGACCTCCTGCGCCTGGGTGGACTACGATCGCGACGGCAAGCTGGACCTGTTCGTATGCAATTACGTCAAATATCGTACGCTCGCCGACGATATTCCCTGCTATGAAGGGGGCAAGCGGGTCAACTGCCGTCCCGGCAACCATGAACCGAGCGCGTGCAAGCTGTATCATAATGAGGGCGGAGGCCCCTTCAAGGACGTCTCCCTCTCGTCCGGAATCGGACGCGTTCTGGGCAAATCGCTCGGGGTGGCGATCTGGGACTACGACCACGACGGCAGGCCGGACATTTTCGTCGCCAACGACATGTCCCCGGGATTCCTCTTCCATAATAACGGTAACGGCGCCTTCACCAATGTCGGCGCGGCCGCCGGGGTAGCCTATACCGAGGACGGCCAGGAGCATTCCGGAATGGGCATAGACGTGGACGATGTGATGAACGACGGCAAGGCCTGGGTGACCATCACCAACTTCGAGGACCAGGAAACCTCCCTTTATCGCCAGGTAACGACCAATACCTTCGACGACGAGCGCGTGCCGGCGCATGTCGCCACGGCGACGCACCCGATGACAGGGTTCGGGGCCCGGTTCTTCGACTACGATAACGATGGCTGGAAAGACCTGTTGCAGGTCAACGGGCACATTCAGCAAGACATCCAGGAGCGCGAGCCGGGCACGACCTACGCGCAGCCGACGCTGCTCTTTCATAATGAGCACGATGGCACGTTTGCCGAAGTCGGCCTCAAAAGCGGCCCGCCCTTCTCCGACCGCATCGTGGGGCGAGGCTGCGCGTGGGGCGACTTCGACAACGATGGCCGCCTCGACCTGCTGATCACCACCAACGACGGCCCGGTGCATCTGTGGCGCAACATCACCTCGACCCGCAATCATTGGCTGACACTGCGCCTGATCGGCACAAAGAGCAATCGGGACGGCATCGGAGCGGAAGTCATCGTGCGGGTTGGTGGTCTGACCCAGCGCACGATGGTCCGCAGCGGTTCCAGTTATCTTTCGGCCAGCGACCTGCGCCCGCATTTTGGATTGGGACCGACCCTCCGGGCCAGCGTCGTAATCCACTGGCCCTCCGGCACGGTGGATTCATTCTCCGCCGTAGAAGCCGACCATATCTGGACCGCCCGCGAAGGCGCCAGAGCGCTGCAGTGAAGCGCGCGGAAGATGGAAGTCAGGAAGGCATGAAAAAAGGGCGTCACGGTGAAAGGAGAGCAAACCCCGTGTCGCCCAAGGAAGGAAGGTGAACTCGAATCGTTAATAGTATCGGCAGACCTGCTCTTGCTCTTTAGGGCGGGATCAACGTATCTCCACATCTCAAGGACACTTACCCCATGATCTGGCGCAAATCTCTCCTCTGGATGACGCTGCTGGCGGCCGGCGTCACGGGCTTTCCTGCCGTGACGGGAACGCCCGCGCAGGAATTATGGACCGGGCTCGTGCCTGCGAAGCATCATGCGCCGTTCTATCTCAAGGACGGCGACCGGGTCGTCTTCTATGGCGACAGCATCACCGAGCAGCATCTCTACACCACCTATATCGAAAGTTACTGTGTCACCCGCTTCCCCAAAATGCATTTTACGTTCACGAATTCGGGCTGGGGCGGCGACCGGGTCACGGGCGGAGGCGGCGGCCCGATAGACGTTCGCCTGCAGCGCGATGTCCTGGCCTATAAGCCAACTGTGGTCACCATCTGCCTGGGCATGAACGACGGCGGCTATCGTCCCTTCGATCCCGGCCTGTTCGCCACCTACGTCAGCGGCTATCGCCATATCCTCGATACGCTGCTGCGGCAGTTGCCCGGCGTGCGCATCACGCTGCTCACTCCGCCGGCTTACGACGACGTCACGCGCGATCCGGCGTTCCCCGGCGGTTACAATGGCACCCTGCTGGCCTATAGCGAGGCCGTGAGCGAGCTGGGCCGGGAATACAGGCTGGTGGTCGCCGATACCAACACGCCGCTGGTCGGCCTGCTCGCCAAAGCTGAGACGCGGGACAAGGAGCTGGCTCCTAAGATAATCCCGGACCGCGTCCATCCCTCGCCGGGCGGCCACCTGGTCATGGCAGCGGCAGTTCTCAAAGCATGGAACGCGCCGGACACCGTCGCCGACATCGCCATAGATGCCAGAAATGGGCGCGTTCTCCGTCAGGAGAATACCCATCTCGCCGATCTTCGCACCGCGACGGACGGAGTGAGCTTCAGCCACACCGATGACGCGCTCTCCTGGCCCCTGGACCGTGATCCGAAAGCCAACCCGGCCATGACCCTGGCGCTGGAATGGACTGACAACGAGCCGGCGCTCGATCATTTTATGCTGACGGTCACGCATCTTCAGGACGGCAACTATACGCTGCGGGTGGATACCCACGATATGGGGACTTTCTCCAGCGCCGATCTGGCGCGCGGCGTGGACCTGGCCGCCCTGCCCGACCTGCCCTCCAACCGGCAGGCCCAGGAGGTGCTGGACCTGACACGCCAGCATAACCAGCTGCACTTCCGCCGCTGGCGCGAAGTCCAGGTGCCGCATACGACGAATGGCGCTGTGGACGCCGCGACGCAGCACGCTATGGACAATCTGGACGCGCAGGCGGCGGAAGCGGTTCGCAAGCAGCGCGACGCCGCCCAGCCCTACTCGCATCAGGTTGAATTGGTACGGACCTGAGCCCCAGGCGCTCTTATGCATAACACATTTGCAAACTTTCTACTCCTCTTTATTCTCCTGAGCCTTCCCGCCCAGCGGGGAACGATCACCCTCGCGTCGCTGCTCAGGGAGATGACGGATCGGGACGCCGTCGCGCGCTGGCCGTCGCCGGAATATGCGGAACGGCAGGCCAGCAGCTACGATCGCCGCTCGAAGACGCCTGCCGACCCGGAAGGCTGGTTCGCCAACGATGATTTCAGCCAGTTTATCCGCTCGGAGGAGAACGCGGGACGGCGGGAGTGGGTGATGATGGAGGCCGATGGGCCGGGGTGCGTGGTCCGCATCTGGTTCGGCGGCATGAAGCCGATGGGCATCCTGCGCTTCTACCTGGACGGCGCGCCGATACCCGCTATCGAAGGGCCGGCGTACGATATTCTCATCGGCACGCTGCTGACCGAGCGACCCCTCGCCATCGAGAACGCCCACGGAATTCCCGGCGCGCCCGGCGGCATGAACCTGTTCCTGCCGATCCCCTACAGCCGCCACTGCAAGATCACCTACGAAGAGCCCGGCCGGCAAGACTCCAATACGCCGCCGGAAGGCCGCTGGTACAACATCGAGTATAGAACCTATGCCCCTGGAACGCGGGTCCGCACATTTACCCTGCAGGACCTTCAGGCGGCACGGCCGGAGATCGAGAAGACCTGCCAGACGCTCCTTCACTCGCCGGAACTGCCTGCCGGAAAAGAGAGCGCCCTGGAGAGGACCCTGGCGCCAGGGAGCGAGATGGGAATGGAGCTGACGAAAGGGCCTCACGCCATCCGCTGGCTGCAGGCGCAAATCCTCACCGACCGGGCTGAGGATCTGGAGCAGGCGTTGCGCTCGATCGTGCTGAGTCTCCGCTTCGATGGAGAGGAGACGGTCTGGTGCCCCCTGGGCGATTTCTTCGGGAGCGGTGTCGGGCTGAATGTGCTGGAGAGCTGGGATCGGACCATTACCCCAGACGGCCGGATGATATGCCGCTGGGTAATGCCCTACGCCACTTCAGCTTCGCTCACACTGCAAAATCTCGGCCAGCAGCCGGTCACCGTTCATCTGAGGGCCCGCGTGAGTGGTTGGCGGTGGGATGACCGCTCGATGCATTTCCACGCCAACTGGCGCCAGCAATATCCGCTGCCCACGCGCCCGCATTCGGACTGGAACTATATCGAGGCGACCGGCAAGGGTGTCTACATGGGGGACGCCCTGGCCGTCTTCAACCCGGCCCCCGACTGGTGGGGTGAGGGCGACGAGAAGATCTGGGTGGACGGCGAGGCGTTCCCTTCCCACTTCGGCACGGGCAGCGAGGATTACTATGGGTACTCATGGGGCAATACGACTCTTTTTCAAGGCCCGTTCAGCAACCAGATAAGATGCGATGGGCCGGGAAACTCAGGCCATACGGTCGTCACGCGCGTCCGCTGCCTGGACGCTATTCCCTTTACCCGCTCGCTGCGCTTCGACATGGAGGTGTGGCACTGGGCCGATACGAACGTCGCCTACGCCGCGACGACCTACTGGTACGCCCTGCCCGGCGCGACGAGCAACCGTGGTCCTTCTCCCGAGGAGGCCGAGCGGCCTATCCCGCAAATGCCGGGTCACCACCCGGTGTCGAGCGCCACTGCCGGACAGGAGTAACCATGATCCTGCTGGCCCTTCCATGCGGGGGTGAAACCCCAGGGAAGAGAGAAGATAATGCGCATAGACGCCCATCAACATTTCTGGATGTATGAGCCGGAAGAGTACGGCTGGATAACCGGAGAGATGAAGGCGCTGCGCCGAAACTTTCTGCCCGGCGATCTGGCGCCACTGCTCCGGCAGATCGGCTTCGATGGCTCGATCGCGGTGCAGGCGCGGCAGAGCCTTGAAGAGACGGAGTGGCTGCTGACGCTTTCTGAGCAGTATGATTTCATCCGGGGCGTCGTCGGCTGGGTAGACCTGCGCTCGACGCTGGTAAGGAAGGAGTTGGAGACGCTCGCGCCACATCCGAAGCTCTGCGGCGTGCGCCACATCGTGCAGGACGAGCCGGACGATGCCTTCCTGCTGCGGCCGGAGTTCCTGCGTGGGCTGGCGCTGCTGCAGGATTTCGGGCTGGCCTACGACCTGCTGCTCTATCCCCGGCACCTACCGGTCGCCGTCAAAGTCGTCGAGAAGTTTCCGGGCCAGACGTTCGTGCTGGACCACCTGGCCAAGCCGGCCATCAAAGACCGGGCTTTGTCTCCCTGGCGCGAAGACCTGCAGGCGCTGGCCCGCTTCCCCAACGTTTATTGTAAGCTGTCCGGCATGGTGACCGAAACGCATTGGGGACGGTGGCAGGCCCAGGACTTCCAGCCCTATTTAGAAAGTGCGCTCGTAGCCTTCGGTCCGGAGCGCCTGATGATCGGCTCCGACTGGCCGGTCTGCACCCTCTCCGGCGACTATGCCTCCGTCATGGGCATCGTCAACGAGTTCCTGAAATCGTTACCGGAGGAGGCCAGTCAGCAAATCCTCGGCGCAAACTGCCTCCGCGCTTACCGCTTGAACGAGGAATAGCGCAGGATACGGGCAGCACAAACCATAATTATTAAGAAAAGAGGAGCGCGTGCTCATGCCTGACCTGCGGCAGAAGATTCTCATTCTCTATTCCCGGACGCCCGACCTCAACAGCGAGATCGGCTCCTGGACACTCTACGACGGCACCGGCAAGGAGCATCATACGACCGGGGACAGCGATACGCCTCCCTACGAGTCGGTGTTCGCCGCCATGCGGGACGGCTGGCGGGTCATCCAGTTCCCACAGCTGCATCCGGCCTATCCCGGCATGGAGTTGAGCACCGCTTACCTGCGGTTCGAGCATATCCTGGAGAAAATGGAGGAAGTTTAGGGTGGATGATAGGAAGTGCCTGCTGACGTCGGTGCAGATGGCCGACTTCGTCGCCGACGGCCTGCTCCGGTTCGATGCGCTGGTTCCCGAAGAGATCAACCAGGAGGTGATGCGCGAGCTGGACGAGAAGCGCATCGCCTTCGGCTATGAGCCGCAAGGGCAGCCCCTGGCGAATCTCTGGCCCGAATCGCGAGGCATCGGCGCGATGATCCGCTTGCCCCAGGTGCAAGGCATCATAGAGAGCCTGGTTGGACCCGGCCCGCTCTACGATCATCATTGCCCGCATCAGGTGCCACCCGGCCACATCGAGGGTCAAATCTGGCATGCCGACGCCATCATAGACACGCGCCAGCACTTCGACATTCAGTTGTTCTACTTCCCCCACGACACGCCCCGCGAGATGGGCGGAACGATGTTTCTGCCCGGAAGCCACCTGCGCCGCATCCATGAGAGCGACATCGCCCGCCATCAGAACTTCGTGGGGCAGATGCCTATCGTCTGCCAGGCGGGGACGCTGGTGGTCGGGCATCACGGCATCTGGCACTGCGCGCAGCCCAACCGGACGGACAAACTCCGGTACATGTTCAAGCTCCGGCTCAACCCCACGGTCCGCCAGTTGCGCCTCTGGAACATGGATGACCTGAACGATCCGAAGATTCCCGGCATTCTCTTCCGCAGCCACCGCTGGTACGGCAATGACGACCGCCTGGAATATGCTAACCGCATCAAGTTCTGGCGCTTCCTGACGGGCGACGATCGCTACGATGCCCATTACTGGCTCACCCGTATCGAGAATAAGCCCGAACGGATCGCCCTCTGATAAGGGTCAGTGATTCTTCTTGAACTGTACGCTTTTCCACTTCTCGAAGAGCGGCTTGAGCCTGTTGCGCTGGTACTTGCCGGTCGAGGTGACGGGGAAAGTGTCTCCGAAAAGGACCACTTTGGGGCTCTTGGCAAAGGGAAGCCGCTCGCGGCAGGCCGCCAGGACCTCCCCTTCCGTCACCTGCGCCCCCTCCTCCAACTGCACGTAGGCCCCGACCTCCTCACCGTAGAAATCGTTCTCGAAGCCAACCGCCATCGCCGCCTTGACGCCCGGAATGGCGTTGAGGACCTCGTCAATGTCGAAAGGTGAGTAGTTGACCCCACCGCGGATGATAAGCTCCTTGATCCGCCCGGTGATGAAAAAGTAGGCGCGCCCGTCCTCGCTCTGGCGATGGAAGCCCTCGTCTCCGGAGCGAAACCAGCCGTGCGCGAACGTGTCGCGATTGGCATCCGGGCGCTTGAAGTAGTATTTCATCACATTGTGGCCGCGCGCCACGATCTCCCCGCGCGTGTCCGGCGGCAGCGGGTTGCCCTCAGAATCCTGGATCGCCATCTCGTTGGCGGAAATGGGGCAGCCGATGGACGGGAAGCCGCAATCGAACATCCAATGCCGGTACGCCTCCCGGTCGAGATCAATGGGCAGGAAGCAGGAGTAGCAGGTCGTTTCGGAGAGGCCGTAGCCGTGGACAACGCGCACGCCGAACGTCTCGTCGAACCGTTTTGCCAGTTCCACCGTCAGCGGTCCGGCGCCGCAGATGATGTGGCGAAAGCGGGAGAGGTCCAGGGCAGAAAGGTCCTCATGCGCCTCGCACAGGAAGGCCAGGATCGTCGGGACCACGCTCACAAAAGTGCAATGCTCCGCGGCCAGCGTCTTCCAAAAACTGTGCGCCCGGAAACTGCGGTTCAGGACCACACTCCCGCCCGAAGCGAGCGGTGTCATCAGGGTGACGACCGTGCCGTTGACGTGATGGATGGGCAGCACACACATGGCCCGGTCGTCCGGGCCGAACCGGTGCCAGGCGGCGATGCTGTCGGCATCCGCCAGGAGATTGGCCTGCACGAGCACCACGCCCTTGGGCGCGCCGGTCGTGCCGGAGGTGTAGACGATCAAACATTCGGTATCCGGTGAGAGGTCCGGCAGCGGGTCCAGAGGAGGTGTCGTTTCCAGGGCCTGCGCAAAATCCAGATAACCCTCTCGTCCCGCGCCTCCTACCTGGACATAGTGCGCGATCCCCTGCCGCTGTGCGCGCAGCCCTTCGCACCGCTCGACCTGATCACTCAGCACGAAGACGGTTTTGGCCTCCGAGTTGTCCAGGATAAAGCCCACCCGCTCGTCATCCTCGCCGCAATTGATGGGCACGACCGTTGCGCCCAGCAGCCAGGCCGCGAAATAGACCAGGACCGTGCGGGCATCGTTGACCATCAGGGTCGCCACCCGATCCCCTGCGCGCAGCCCCAGCGGCCCGGCCATGAAGGCAGCCACGTGCCGGGCCGCCTCTGCAAACTCCGCGTACGTATACGCGGCGGCTTTGCCTTCGGCATCGTAATAGGTCAGGAAGTTCTTGTCCGGGGTCTCTTTAGCCCGCGTGGTCAGCAGCGTGCCGATATTGGCATACGGGGTCATCCGCGCTTCCCAGGGGCGGTCCGAAAGCGAGCGCGCGTGGTGAATCTTTGCCATCGTATCTGGAAAAATATTTTCCGTCGGCTCGACGCGGGTCATATCCACCTCCTTGACGTTCGTCTGTCATTTCGCTGCCCACCCCCTGTCCCCCTCCCTGCGAGCGCAGCGAGCGAACCAGGGAGGGGGAACCGTATTCCTATCTTCTACCTCTCCCTGGAGACAAGAAGAGCTATTGGAAGAGGGATGGAGCGTCCAGCCTGGTTCCCCCTCCCTGGCGAGAACGGGCTTTATCGTTCGAGCGTCCAGGGAGGGGGAGAGGGGGTGGGCGTATTTTCTACAAGTTGAAGAAAATAGCTTGTTTCCGTACTATAATATATACGGATCGCAAGCCTCAGGCAAGCAATAGCATATCCGAACGCTCGTGCCGGCAAGACAAGGGTCTTATAATCAGGCTTTACTTACGTCTGGGGCTGCCACCGTCTCTCTTGAAGGAGGAAAAATATGTCTGACGAGGTTCTCCCTCTGCGGCGTATTGACCACGTGCGCTTCTTCGTCGGCAATGCGCGCCAATCGGCCTACTTCTACCGCAACGCCTTCGGCTTCGACATCGTCGCCTACGCAGGCCTGGAGACCGGTATGCGCCAGGAAGCAGGCTATGTGCTGCGCCAGGGCGACATCACCTTCGTGCTGGCTTCCCCCCTGCGCGCCGAGCATCCCGACAACAAGCGGCTTATGCTGCATGGCGACGGCGTGCAGGACATCGCCCTGGAAGTGGACAACGTGGACGCGGCTTATGCCGGCGCCGTTCGCCGGGGCGCCGTGAGCGTGGTCCCGCCGACATGCCTGCAGGACGATCACGGCGACTACGAGTTCGCCACCATCAAAGCCTACGGCGATACCACTCATAGCTTCATCAACCGCGACCGCTACCGGGGCGTGTTCGCCCCCGGTTTCAAGCCCCTCGACCCGGAACGCTACAATCCTCGCACCTTCCATCCTGCCGGACTGCTCGCCATTGACCACATCGTCGGCAACGTCGAAGAGGGTAAGATGGACGCCTGGGTGGGCTTCTACGAGCGCGTGATGGGCTTCTCGCAACTCGTCCACTTCGACGATAAGGACATCAGCACGGAGTATTCGGCGCTCATGTCCAAAGTGGTGCAGGATGGGCGCGGGCGGATCAAGTTCCCGATCAACGAGCCGGCGGAAGGCCTCAAAAAGTCGCAGGTCGAGGAGTATCTGGATTTTTATGGCGGGCCGGGCGTGCAGCACATCGCTCTTTCCACCGGAAACATCGTCGAGACCGTTAAGGCGCTCAAAAAGAATGACGTCACCTTCCTGACGGTGCCGAAGACCTATTATGACATGCTGCCGGAGCGCGTCGGGCATATCGAGGAAGACCTGCACGAGCTGGCAAGGCTGGGTATTCTGGTGGACCGTGACGACGAGGGGTATCTGCTCCAG
>DATGIG010000718.1:0-8625 GCA_035295825.1 Chthonomonadaceae bacterium
TCTGGATAACGCGTCGTTCGCTCAAGGCAGAACCTCTATAGCGGGGAAGATAGTTCCTGTTCTGCATGACGCGAAACAGGTGGCCGGTATCCGCATTCCAATCGATACTCGCCAGTTGATGGCCTGCGACATCCGTGCAGGCGATGATCCAATGTCGCTCCGCAATCTTTCTGCGATCTCGCTCCTGCTCCGGGCGAGCGGTCAGTTCTGATTTAGCCACCTCCGGAATAGTAGACGATAGCAGGCGGAGGCAGCGGTCTAGAATTTGCTGGGCCGTAAAGTGACCGTAAGGTTGAGACTGTCGAGCATGCATGTGCCTGACCTGACTTATGCGAAGGATTGCAATGCTTATTCCGATCCCCATGATTCCGGCCGCCTTGAAGGTCATGTGGCAACGATGGTAACAGGCAAGCATCGCCTTTGCGCCTGCCGATAAAAACCCTGGTCGCATCGATCTGTCCTCCCCAGGAAGCTAATGCCTCAGAGTGGAGCCTGGTCGCAGTCTGGTTTTCCACGTTCAGGATCCGGGGAGGTCTCAAAAATCTATGAAATGGTGAATCGCATTCTCCCTATCTGCCTACCATTACACGGGAGCCATCGGCAGCAAGAAAGGTTCAATCGGTGTTAAGTGCGTAGGCGATTGCCTCTTCTGGGGACATTCGGGAACCAGTCTTCCAGGCGGTTGCAAACGCCTCCTCGCCGAGCGCCTCACGAACGGCTGAGACCCGCTTCTCATGTTTTTGCTGCTTTGAGGGATAGCGATACCAGCGGCCCCCATTCCATTGTTCTGCCGCACCATACAGGCAGGCTGCACGTTCCATGTATCCTTGCGCCAGGGCAAGATAAGCGAAGTCTTCCAGCCCCAAAACGATCTCCCATTCATCCCCCCTTGCTTGCTTTAATAGGTGAGCCTCCCGAAAGAGCTTGCGCGCCTCTGCGTAGTTTCCTTCTGTACAGGCCACCTCTCCCAGTAGAGCCACCGCAATGGTGAGGTCAGATTTTTCATTGGATGAATGAAACAATGTCAAAGACTCCTCATAACACGCCCGCGCTATCCGAAAATCGTGCCTCTCGTGGGCAGCATATCCCAAAAACAAGAGATTGCCGGCGACCTTCCTCCAATCCCCTTGCGCTCGGCCTATGGCTATTCCCTGTTCCGCCAATTCCTGGAGGCGGGCAAAATCCCCCCTTGCCATGGCTATAGTGGGATCCTCGTCTGGATTCGGACCTGTTTCTCCACGCTCTCGACGTAACGTGTCGACTCGTTTCAGCCGGGGGAGAGGGAGACGAATGCGAAAAGACGCCGGGGGAATGACCAGAAGCAGTCGGAAAACTGTGGGAAACCGGCGGAGAGGCAGCAGGAAGCACTGCGGCCGGAGGAAGTTCCTGCAGCCGTCGCGCAAACTGTCGGATAGATTCCGATTGTTGCCTGGGGCCGGGTGTGCAGTCGCCTATCTGGCCTCTTGCTCAGTCCTCGTCAGGCCACATCAACCTGCCGGAACTAACGATGCGCCCGGATCCAGGCGGCGATGTCGTCCACGACGACTTTGGCGACGTGGCCGGGCTTCTCGTAGTCGGCGGGGGTTTTCTCGCCCGGCATGAACAGATGGAACAGGTTGGGGTAGAACTTGAACGTCACATCCTTGCGGCCGGACAGCGCGGCCTTCCAGTTGGCGAAGTCCTGCCCCGTCACCTGATAGTCTTTGCCGCCCTGCAGGATCAGCATCGGCTGGGAGAGAGATTTGGCCTCCAGGGGCGGGTTTAGCCTGCGCAGATCGAGCCAGTAACTGACCGGAGCGCCCTGGATGACCACGTCCGGGGTTTTGGCGATGTCCGGGTCGTTCAGCCGGGCCATATCTTTTTTGAGCGATTCGATCTTCTTCTTGTCATCGTCAGATAACGGACCGCTCAGGCCGGCAATGTAAGCAGTCTGCTCCAGGACGATCTGATCCAGCGGCCGGGTGGCGCCGGCCATGACGATCAGGCCGCGCGCCTGCGGCGCCGCTTTCACCACCCGCGCCAGCACCATGCCGCCCAGGCTGTGGCCCAGGACAAACACCCGTTTCGGGTCTACGCCAGGGGTCTTTGCCAGCAGCCGCGCCGCCGCCGCGGCATCGTCCACCGTCTCCTCTTTGACGGTGAAATTCTTCACGGACGCCAGTTTTGCCGAATAGACTTTGGTGCGCTTCTCGTAGCGCAGGACCGCGATTCCCTGCGACGCCAGCCCCTCGGCCAGGTCCCGGAAGGGTTTGTTCGGCCCGATGGTCTCGTCGCGGTCCTGCGGGCCGGATCCCTGCACCAGGACCAGAGCGGGAAACGGCCCCTTCCCCACAGGCATCGTCAGCGTTCCTGGCAAAGGCCACTCGCCATCGCCGCCGACCGTGACTTCCTTTATCGTGAACGAATCGGGTTTCACATAGGGGGGCGGGCTATACTCCTGGGCAGCCTGCGCAGGCAGGAAGAAGAGGCCCGCGATCTGTTTCTTGCCATCGAAGACGACTTTCACATCGATTCTTGCCAGGGCAAACTGGCAGGTGACGAAGACGATGTCATAGCCCTGCGTGGTCGCCGTGTGGGTTCCCACCTGCTGCTGGAACGCGCCGGCCTGCCCGACGAGCGCCTGCCAGGTCTCGCGCAGCTTATCCGCCGGCAGCGCGCCCTGCATCGTGGCGTCAAACCGCTGTGTCGCCGTGGCGAAGTCGCCTTTGCTCAGTTGATCCACGAACGCTTTGGCCAGGGGAATCAGGTCGCTCATGCTCGCCTCCTGTTGTGTCGCCTGCTTATTCTGCGCGCAGGCCAGCGGTGTGCCGATCAAGAAGCTCAGCGCCACCAGCGCCATACTCGCTCGCAGCATCTTTTCCCTCCCTCAAGCCGGGCCGATAAACGACCCGGCATTAAAAACGAGCGTCCTTCGAACGTCACTGCTTTTCAAAGGTTACCGTATAACCTTCTTGCTATCCTGCTCGCTCCGGGACGTGCCCGTTGGCGTGCCAGACAGAATCCGCCGGCACGGGGGTTTGGCCCTCCCAGAGCTCCTGCATGGACTGGAAACCTTTTAACTGCGGGCGCACGGCGGTTTCCCAAAGCCGCTCCACGTCCTCGAACGTCCGCAGGGTATGGGCCGGCTGGAGGCGCGCATATTCTGCCAGAAGCTCCTGTGCCTTCGCGCCGAGCCAGCGCACCTCATCGGCCACCATGCGCTCTCCCACCTTGCGGTTCGCTTCGTAGGCGGAAGCCCCCATCGCAAAGTGCGGGCCGGGAGCTTCCTTCGACGGCAGCCGGGAGATGTCCACGCACTCCGGCTCCAGGGCCCATAGCAACGACGTTTCGACCTTGCCCGCATGGTCGCCGCCCGCGCCATCGCCGTCAAAGCCCGGCGTATTCGCCTCGAAATCCGGCAGGCCGTAGAGACGTGTTCCTACCGAAGGCTGGATCAGCTCCAGCAGCCGTTTCAGATCCTCCCAGTTGGGGCCATAGTGGCCGGTGAGGAAGAGGGCGGCGTGAAAGCCCAGCGCATCGGCCATGCGGACGTGATAGCAGACATTGCGAAAATGCTGCCAGGGCGGCATAGAGGTCAGCCAGGTGCGGGGGACCTGTCCGACGGCCCCTTCCGCCCAGGAAGCGTACCCGCCCAATTCGTGGATGTGCCAGTAGTCGGGAGGGGCCACGATGCCGCCATGCGCTCGGGCGGCGGCGCAGGCGATCCCGTGCGCTTTGAGAGAATCGAGCCCCACGGCGTTCTGGGGGCCATGCGGCTCGCAGAGGCCATAGGGGAAATAGACCACAGGGCATTCGGTGAACGCCTGCTCCAGCTCATCGGGGAACATGCGCTCCCATCGCACTTCACGCATTGTTCGGCTCCTTGACCGGGCCGTGAACGACCCGTCTCGTGGTCCTTCGGACAACCGCCCTGCGGGCGGGAAAGCTAGGATTTCGGTGGATAGATCGCGTACTCGTATAGGCTCTCAGACTCATGCCTGCGCCTCTGGGTCGCCGCCCAATTCCGCTTCCAGTTGCTCGATGGTCGGCAGGCTGCTTCGCAGCGGCTCCGGCAGCGCCGCCATGATCTCATATTCCGCCACCCCGATCGGAGAGGCAACATTGCGCAGCGCATATTCCACCATCACGCGTAGCTTTGTCTTGCAGAGAATCATGCCGATCGTCGGCGCATCGGTTTCATGGCGTAACAGATCGTCCACCGCTGCCAGATAGAAGTTCATCTTACCCGCATATTCCGGGCGGAAATCGGTCGCCTTCAACTCGATGACCACGAAGCAGCGAAGTTTCAAGTGATAGAACAGCAAGTCGAGGAAGAAGTCCTGTCCGGCGACTTCGAGAGGCACCTGGCTGCCTACGAAGGAGAACCCGACCCCCAATTCCAGCAGAAAGTCTCGAATATGACCGACCAGATCGCGCTCGATGGCGCGCTCTTCTGCGTCTTTGCCGACGGTCAGGAAGTCGAAATTATAGGGGTCTTTCAGAACCTGCTGCGCAAGGTCCGATTGTGGTGGGGGCAGCGTCCTCTCAAAGTTGGTCAGAGCCTTCCCCTGCCGCCCATAAAGCTTGGTTTCTATCTGATGCTCTAAAACAGAACGACTCCAGCCATACTGGACGGCGGCATGGATATACCAGAGCCGCTGTTCAGTATCGTTCACTTTATCGAGAATGCGGACCTGATGACCCCAGGGCAATTGTGCAACAAGCTGTTGCACAATTGCCTCATCGGGATAGGCTTGCGCGAAAGCGCGCATATATTTTAGATTGCGCGGTGAGAAGCCCTTCATGTCCGGGAAGGCACGCCGCAGATCCGCGGCAAGGCGGTCAATGACTTTGGCGCCCCAACCCTGTTCCTGCTGCCTTTGCAGGATATCGCGCCCGATCTGCCAGTATAGCAGGGTCAGTTCCCGATTGACAGCGAGCGCAGCCCGCACCTGCGCAGCCTGAATGCGTTCCTTCACTTCGCGCAGAAACTCGTCGTAGCCTTCCATTCTCGCCAGATCGCTCATACCGTGCTCTCTCCGTTTAGATCCTGCTTCGCCAGCGCGGCGGCCAGCAGCTCCTGCACCTTCACCGGCTTCCCGGTCCGGCTGCTCTGGATGGCGGCGAAGACGAGCGCGACCGATTGCAGGTTGGCTTCGACGTGCGTCTCCATCGGCTCGCCGCCTTCCAGCCAGCGGGCGAACTTCTCGATCAGCCAGGCATTGGCCCATTTGGGCTGCTGGCGCAGGGGAATCGTTTCGCCCTCGCCTTCCCGCCCTTGCGCCCATTGACCCTCGGGATGATAGGCGAAACGCTCGAGATGGCGGCGGTCCAGGATCAGGGTGGCCTGCTCGCACTCGGCGCGGATATATTCCTGGCCCCACGGGTTCAGCCCCACGGCATTGGTCTTCGCGCCCTCATAGCTGGCCCGTACGCCGTTCTCCATCTGCATCACGATCAGGCCCTGCGAATCCCCGGCGAACTGGCCCCAGGCCGGGTTCCAGGTCTGCGCGTAGAGGGTATCGCACGCTGCGCCTGCCATGTCCGCCAGAAGGTCCAGATGATGCACCGCGCCTTCGATCATCAGGGGATCGGCGATCTCATGCCGGAACCGGCCCCAACTGGCGAACTGGCGGCAATCGCAGGTGAAGCGGCAGGCGAGATAGTCCAGCGCGCCATAGCGGCCGGAGCGGATCTCCTCGCGCAGGGTGGACTTGTCCTGATCGAAGCGATGGCTCATGGTCACGGCCATCTTCTTGCCCGCGCGTTTCACCTTCTCAGCGATGCGGACAGAGGATTCCAGGGTGTCGGCGATGGGCTTTTCGGAGAGGATATGCAGGTCATGGGCGAGCGCCGCGTCCACCACTTGCTCGTGATAGGCCGGCGGCACGACGATGGCGCAGAAGTCGGCGCGACATTCTGCCAGCGCCCTGGCGAGATCGGTATAGCACTGATCAGCGCGCAAGCCCAGTCCTTCCCGCGCGTTCTCGAGCGCCTCGGGACGAAGGTCCACGGCGGCGACGACTTCGACGAGACCCTCCTGGATGTTGGGCGGCAGGAACTGCCGGCACCAGGAAGCGCCGAAACCGCCCGTTCCCACCTGAATCATGCGCTGCGCCATCGTCTACCTTCCTCCTCGATCGGCATCTCGTTGCCTGGCTGCCTGGCCTGCTGATTCGACGCCGGACGGTGCGCTCCCTTCCCAACCCCCGTCTTGCGCAGCCTGCTTCCGTTTCGACGAAGGCTTTTTGGAGTGCGGCGGCTTGCCGCCGTCGGTATCGTCAAAGCTATCGTAGGCAAGAAGGGGCAGCAAGCTGCCCCCAATGCAAAGCGGTGGCAAGCCATCGCACTCCAAAAGGAAAAAACGGGAGGGAATACCGACCCGGACCGTGAATAAATCCTCGCTCGATACTTTTTCCAGGAGGAGAAATGTGCAGCAACTCATTTTCAAGTGGCGCCGGTGTGGCGCATGGCCGGCGCTAGCTGCCAGCCTGACTGTCTGCCTGGGCATAGCGGTCCTGATCGGCTGCGGCTCCGGCAGCAACAACTCCAACGCCAGCGGGCTGCCCGGCGGCTCTGCCACGCTCGCTCAGGTCCAGCAGGGACGCGCCCTGGTGACCTCGTCGGGCTGCGTCGCCTGCCACAATCGCGACAAGGACGATCCCACCGATCCCAACTGGATGGCCGGCTATATCGGCCCGGCGGGCGGACAGGGACCAGGCGCCTTTCAGATCGGGCCGTTCGCTACCTATGCAGCCAATCTGACCCCGGATAAGAATACGGGGCTGGGCAACTTCACGGACCTTCAGATCTACAATGCGCTCAAATTCGGGCTGGACCCCATGAACACTCCCAGCGTGGTCATCACCTCTACCACGCCCGGACAGGGCAACTTCCCGACGACCCCGCACTATCTTGCCCCGCCCATGCCCTGGCCCTCCTTCCGCCACCTCTCCGATTCGGACCTGTGGGCGATCGTGGCCTATATCCATCATGGCATCAAGGCGGTCAGCAACGTCGTGCCGCCCAGCCAGGGGCCGCCGGACTTCTGGGCCAGCTCCTACACCGACCAGGCGGTCGGGCCGCCGACCTTCCCGCCCTATCCCGAAGGCAACGAGCAGTTTGCCCCGTAACGCCACCCTGCTGATTCGATCCCCATTCTGGCCCTCACCCCTCTCCCACGCTCTCCGCGAGACTCGCGCAAGCGCGGCTCGCTCCACGGTGGGAGAGGGGGAACTTTTAGGAATCGGCCAACCGTCCTAATGATGAGCAACCCCTCACTCGCGCTCGAATATCCAATAGGCAAGCCAGGGCAGCAAGGCGATCCAGGAGACGGCTCCCGAGTAGATTCCCAGACTCACGCCCAGCAGGGGAAGGGTTCCCAGGACCAGTAGGAAGAACCCGCCTCCGATCTTCCAGGCTTCCACCTGCCGATCTATCACATCAAAAAGCCACCAGGCCAGCCACAAAACACCCCAGAGCAGCACGATCACCGCCACAACAACGAGCACAGGGAGCATTCCCGGCGGGATGGGAGACAGCGGGCGGCCATAGGCGTGCCCGGCCTCGACCTGGCCCGCCGACAGGAGGAACAGTGCCCACGGAAGCCAGAGGACCCAGCCCAGATAGCCCCAGGCCGCGCCGAACCGCTCCACCAGGCGGTTACTGAAACACATCATGTAGGCAGACATGGTATTCTCCTTTCTAAGAGCGTTAGATGTCTTCCTGTCAAGCTCAGGGTACCAGCCAACTCTGAAAGAACTCTGACAAGCGAGACTCAGAATAGATTTTTTTATCGGATCACGGAGAGAGCCCCATGGACACGCGCTGCCGAATCGAGATGCTGGGGGAATTGAAGCTGCTGCAGGGCGACCGGGCGATCACGCGCTTCCGCACCTACAAGACGGGCGTGCTGCTGGCCTATCTGGCGTTCTACCGCCAGCGCGCCCATCCCCGCGAAGAGCTGATCGCGCTGCTCTGGCCGGACTGCGAGCCGGAGGCCGGTCGCAACAGCCTCAGCCAGGCTCTATCCTCCCTGCGCAACCAGTTGGAGCCGCCCGGCGTGCCTGCCGGCGCTATTTTGCGCGCGGACCGCGCCAGCGTGCAGATCGTGGCCGAGCGGGTCGCCACCGATGTGGTCGAATTCGAGGCCGCGCTGCGCGCCGCCGGCCAGGCCGGCGCGAACGCTGTCCTGCTGGCGGAGGCGGTCGAGCGCTATGGTGGGGAGCTGCTGCCCGGCTACTATGAAGACTGGAACCTGCAGGAACGCGCCTATCTGCAGGAAGCCTACCTGCAGGCGGTCAGCCGCCTGGTCCGCTTGCTGGAGCAGGCCGGGGACCAGGAGCGCGCCCTTGCGTACGCGCGCCGCGCCGTCCAGGCCGATCCCCTGCGCGAAGAAGCGCAGGAGACCCTCATCCGTCTCTATGCCGCTGCCGGGCAGCCGGAGGCGGCGAGGCGTCAGTTTCAGCAGATGGAGCAGACGCTGGCAAAGGAATTAGGCGCCTCCCCCGGTTCCGCCCTGCGTGCCTTCGTCCAGCAGTTGCCGAAGGAAGGAGCCGCGCCGCCACTTCCTTCCCCATCACGCAGTGCGCGCAGCCGCGTGCCGGCCCTTCCGACCGGCACCGTGACCTTCCTGCGGATCGAGGC
>DATGIG010000719.1:0-2766 GCA_035295825.1 Chthonomonadaceae bacterium
ACGTCCCACCCCTCATCTGGAGCCTGGACGAGGTGGACCGCCTCTTCACCTATCCCTTCGGCAGCGATGTGTTCAGCCTCTTCCGCTCCTGGCACAACCGGCGCGCCCTGGATCCCACCGGCCCCTGGCGGTCGCTGACCCTGGCCATGACCTATGCCACGGAGGCCCACCTCTTCATCTCCGACCTGAACCAGTCCCCCTTCAACATCGGAACGCGCTTGACCCTCCACGACTTCAGCCTCACGCAGGTCGCGGAGCTCAACCGGCGCTACGGAACGCCGCTGCAGACGGAGAGCGAGGTGGCACGCCTGTATGAACTTCTCTCCGGACATCCCTATCTGACCCAGAAGAGCCTGGTGGAGATGGCGACGCGCGGGCTGGACATTCACCGCCTCGAAGCCCAATCGGATCGGAACGACGGGCTATTCGGCGATCATCTGCGCCGACTACTGGCCTCACTGACCCAGGACGCCCGCCTGACTGCTGTAGTCCGCGCCAGACTGCAGGGGGAGCAGGACCTCGCCGAAGCGGATTTCTATCGTCTTCGGAGCGCGGGGGTATTGACGGGAGATACGGCGTTCGAGGCATACTGGCGGTGTCCGGTGTACCGGACCTACCTCCAGCGCCACCTTCTGTAATACTCGCCCCCTAGCCCCCGATTCCGGGGGAAATCCGCGAGGGAATAGCGGATTTGGACTGCGCGAAGCGCGACCTTTAGACAGTGCGAAATCACGTTTCTCCCCCAGAATTGGGGGCCGGGGGCGAATCACGCATCGCACGTTCGTCACGATTACGTCACCAGCGTCACCAATTGCGCCCGGAAGCAATCCAAGCGGAGGCGTTTTGGAGAGAATGGCGAATATTCTTGTACGATTATGTATCCTCTCTTCGGAAGTCAGGGAGCGGTCCTATGACGATCACAACCGATTTCTATATTACGGGTGGGACGCTGCCTGTGAACGCCTCCTCCTACGTAACCCGCCAGGCCGACAGGGAACTCTATGACAATCTCCTGCGCGGCCAGTTCTGCTACGTGCTCAACACCCGGCAGATGGGCAAGTCCTCCCTGATGGTCCGCATCGCCGAGAGGCTGCGCGCCGAAGGCGTGGATGTGGTTACGCTCGACCTGACAGCTATCGGGCAGAACGTGACTCCGCAGCAGTGGTACGAGGGGCTGTTGAGCCTGGTGGGGGAGTACTTCGGACGCGAAGACGCCCTACAGCAATTCTGGGGCGAGTATAAGAATCTGGGGCCGATGCAGCGCTTTCTCTGGGCGCTGCAACAGGCCGTTCTGCCCCACGTGGAGCGCCTGGTACTCTTTGTGGACGAGATCGACGCGGTGCGCTCGCTGCCCTTTTCGACCGATGAGTTCTTCGCGGGCATTCGCGAATGCCACAATCGGCGGGCGATAGATCCTGTGTTTCATCGCCTCACTTTCTGCCTGATCGGCGTTGCCACCCCTTCGGACCTCATCTCTAACGCCCGTATCTCGCCCTTCAATATCGGGAAGCCCATTCTGCTGACCGACTTCACCTCGGAAGAGGCCGCTCCCCTGGCGGAGGGCCTTCCGGGCGGCCAGGCAGTGCTCGAACATGTGCTCTATTGGACGGGGGGACATCCCTACATGACCCAGCGCCTGTGCCGGGCGCTCGCCGAATACGCCGTCGAAAAGCGCATCGTACGGATCCGGAGGCGCGACGTGGCCTCGCTCTGCTGCCGGCTGTTCCTGAAACAGGGGGCGTGCGATACGGACGATAACCTGGCCTTCGTAAGGAACCGCCTGTTGCGCAGTCAGGCGGATCCGGCGGCGCTGCTCGACTTCTACAAGCAAGTATGGCTGGGGAGGCGGGTGAAGGACGATGAGACGAACCAACTCTGCGTGGTGCTGAAGCTCTCCGGGGTGTGCCGGGCGGAGAAGGGATTGCTCAAAGTCCGCAACCGGATCTATACGCAGGTATTCGATAAGGCGTGGGTGCTGCGCCACATGCCTTATGCGGAGCTAAGGCGCCAACGGGCGGCGTATCGGGCCGGTGTACTCCGCACGTCGTTAATCGGCAGCGCCTTCGTGGGGCTGGTTGGAGCGCTGGCAGTAACGGCGGTGCAGGAAGCCCATCTTGCCGATGTCAATCGTAGTACCGCAATGGAGGCGATGCGTCGCGAAACCCAGCGCTCGCAGGCGTCGGATAAAGCGCTCGTGGCCGCAAAGCGCGCGCTTTATGTCTCCAACGTCGCCTTGGCAGCGCAGGTGTGGCAGAGCGACGACGGGCCGGCCTCCACGGTACAGAAGCTGCTCGCATCCTGTGACCCACCCGTGGATCCTTCGCTGCTGCCTACCTCATGTGAACTTCTACTGTGCTATGACAATAGGCGTGGTTTCGATGGGCTGTACGTGGCCTCGCGGCTCATTCATACCAGTGTTGCAGGCGGTTTCGGGGCGCCCGGCGACGGGGTCCAGGCGATATTCACACCGGAAGAGGACATTTTAATGCTGGACGGGGACGCTCGGTTGCACCGCTTCCAGGTTGGTCCCCGGCAGCGGCCGGAAGCGTCGCGCATGGTCTGGAACGCCGTGGTCCAGAGCCTGCCCGTCATCGGAGACGAGAGAGATCCGCCCCTGGCGCTGAAGCAGCGCTATGCGCATTTCATCTGGGCCAGACTTGCGCAGGATGGACGCACGCTGGAGGTCGGATTGACAGATGGCTCCGTTCGTGTTCTGGATGCGCGCTCCAGAGCGGAGTTAGGTACACAGCGGGGGGTGGCTATGCC
>DATGIG010000720.1:0-14010 GCA_035295825.1 Chthonomonadaceae bacterium
GCCAAGATGCGCCGCCTGGTGTCCATCGCCCGCGAAACGGCCGGCGCGGGCATTATCTACGCCAACTCCCGCGAGCGTTGCGAGCAGTTGGCGGCGATGCTCCGCAAGCAGGGCATTTCCGCCGCCTTCTATCATGCGGGCCTGGATCGCGAAACGCGCCGGGCCACGCAGGAGAGTTTCATGCTCGGTCGCACCCGTGTGATGGTCGCCACGGTGGCCTTCGGTATGGGGGTGGACAAGTCCAATGTGCGCTTTGTAGTTCACTTTACCCTGCCGGAATCGCTGGAAGCCTATACGCAGGAGGCGGGGAGGGCCGGACGCGACGGCAAGCCGTCACGCTGCGTTTTGCTGATTGCGCCCAGCGACCGGGCCAACCTGATCCGCTGGCTGCGGCAGAACCAGGTGACGCTGCCGGATGTGCGCGAGACCTACCGCGCCTTAAAGGCGCGCATCGGGCGCGGCGCGGGCGTGGTGTCTCCCGACGAGATACAGGCCGCCGTGTTCGGGGAGGCGGCGGACGACCCCAGGTACGCGACCCGGCTGCGGGTCGCCATCAGCATGCTGGAGCGTTGCGGGTTGCTGAAGCGACATGTCGAGAGCGGGCACGCGTTTCATATCGAGATCCCGCCCGCGCCGCCCGAAGCGCGGGCAGCACTGGACGCCCTCCTGGAGGCCCGGCGTGAACACGAAGAGCGCCGCCTGGCCGATATGCTGGGCTATGCGGAGGGCAGCGAATGCCGCCATGTCGTCCTCGCCCGCCACTTCGATCAGGAGCTTGCGCCGTGTGGCGACGCCTGCGACCGCTGCCTGGGCGTCGCGCAGGAGGCTGCGGCTCCGCGCGCGACGGCGCCTACCTCGGCAGAGGTCCCCGATGTGGGCCGTGTGATCCTCGACTGCATCGCCTCGCTGCCCTATCCGCTGGGCCGCACCGGCGTGGCGAAAGTGGTCACCGGGGCCGCCGACAGCCCCCTCCCCGCCGAACGTTGCACCAACCACGGCGTGCTTGCCGGGTGTACCCTGAAAGCGGTGCGTGGTTTTCTCGACACGCTGGTGGAACAGGAGTTGCTGCATCTGGACCGTGAGGCCGAATACCCCTTACTGCACTTGACGCCGCAGGGCCGTTCCGCCCTGCGCACAGAAGAGGAGATCCTCGCCAATCCTCTCAAAGTCGTGACCGCTGCGCGCACGACTTCACCGCCTCTTCGCGCCGCGAACGCCTCGCTGCCCTCCGCAGACGCGCCGCTCGCAGCGGACGAGGACGAGCGTTTCGAACGCCTGCGGGCCTGGCGGCGCATCGAGGCCGCACGCCAGAAGGTTCCGCCTTACGTCCTCTTCCACGATGCCACACTAAGGACCATTGCGCAGGTCAACCCTACCGATCTGAATGTTCTGAGCCAGATCCCCGGCATCGGCCCGCGCAAACTGGAGAGTTACGGCGAGGCAGTGTTGGAACTGTTGCACGGCGTCTCCAATCCGGTAGAATAAGCTTGTGATTTTAACCGAGGGAGCATGATCGCCATGGCCCACCCCACTGGACGAAGTCGCCTGGCAGGACACAAAAGGGCGGATATAGGAGGCTCTGGCAGCGCTTCGCGCCCACATGGAGGTTCGATGAAACACTTTTCGCGGACAGGGGCCTTCACGCTGACGCTGATTGCCGACACGAGTGACCGATTTAGCGATTTCAGTCCTTACGTTGCCTCTATCAACAACGCCGGGATGGTAGCCTTTCAGGCTGCTCTGAGGAGTGGGGGCACGGGGGTCTTCACGGGCAGCGGTGGGGCGATCACCATGGTCGCTGATACTGCGGGCGGCCTTGTCAGCAACTTCTACAGTCACCCCGCTATCAATTGTAACGGGGCGTTAAGCGTTTATGCAGATCTGAATTCGGGAGGCCAGGGGGTCTTCCTTAGCCGCGACGGTCAGTTGAGCACGCTCGCCGATACCAGCGGTCCCTTTAAGGGTATTGGTCCTTTGGGACCGACAATGAACGATGAGGGAACAGTCAGACAGCAATCCGGGTCGGGCTTGCGAACGAGAGACAGGTCATCCTGCGTGCGGACCCGGTGAGGTGATGGAAGTCAAAGAATTTGAAAATATTTTTTTTACCAACCCTCCGATATCACCCAAATCGGCTTAACCGTCACGTTTGATTCACGATGGGGTTGTATAATGGGGCATCGTAAGGATCCCTCCTTACGTATTGGCGTCGTAACCGGGTTATGTCGCTTTCCGGTGATGTCAATTTTTCCTGAGGGGGACACAGGAACAATTAGCCCGACCTGTTTTGATCCACGGGACAGGCCGGGCTCTTTGTTGTGTGCTTTCGAAACAATGCCCGTCGCGGCTCCTGATGGCCGCGACGGGCAGGGCAGTGGGGTGGTCTGCCAGGTCAATTGATGGCCGCATCACCCTCTTCGCCGGTCCGGATACGGATCACCTCGGCAACGGGCAACAAGAAGATCTTCCCGTCTCCGATCTCCCCCGTGCGTGCGGCTTCCACAATGGTGTTTGCTACCTGGTGCGCCTCGGCATCCGGGACGACGATCTCTATCTTGATCTTCGACAGTAGGTTGACCGTATACTCCGCCCCCCGATAGTGCTGAGTGAACCCCTTCTGCTTGCCAGAGCCGCGCACCTCGGTGACGGTCATGCCCTTGATGCCGATGTCGGAGAGCGCCGACTTCACCTCTTCCAACTTCTGCGGACGAATCAATGCCTCGATTTTGATCATGTCGATCTCCTTATGTTGTTCCACGGGCGTTGGGAACGCCCTGGGTCTGCACCTTCGCCTGCTCCTTCTTCTCTTCGCGCCAGAGGATCCAGAGGCGAATCGCCGCCAGGATGGTCAGTCCAATCGCAATGGGGACGGGGGTCAGCCACCAGCCGGCGATAACCGCCAGGCCGATCATGATGTACGCGATGGAGCGGGTCCACCGGGCGGATAACTGAGGCCATCGAGAGCGGGAAGACGCAATTGCAGCGTCCTTCCGCCGGGTGGATCGGTCTGTGCCATTGCGGCGATTTCTGTTGGGTTTCATAGAGCGTGTCCCTCTGGTCGGATTGAGAAGGGAGCGGGCGGGAGCGCATAGCAGGGCTCCCGACCGTTCCTGTGATCAGTTTGCAGGCGACTCCACCGGTGTGGAGTATCCCATCGCCACGGCGCTTTCGGATTCGACGCCGGAGGCCGGATACTCGTCTTCCGGATACGCCAGCGTGCCGAACTCCGGCACATCGAGGCCTTCCAGCTCCGCTTCCTTCGAGACGCGCATGGTCTTGATCGAGTTGACGATCTTGAACACGATGAAGGTCGCTCCGAATGCCCAGAGGATCATCGTGGTCGAGCCGATAAGCTGCGCCAGGAACTGGCTGACATCCCCGTGCAGCAGGCCGGTCACGCCCAGCAGCGGGGTCTTCCCGTCCGCAGAGGGCGTATTGAGATACGCCTGGGTGGCCGTGCCGTTCCAGCCCGCACCGTACTTGCCATCCGCGAAGATACCGACGCAGATGCCGCCCAGCCAGCCGCAGTAGCCGTGGACGGAGACGGCGCCGCACGGATCGTCCACTTTCAGGACGCGCTCGTTGAAGAGTACGCCTCCGCAGACCACGAGGCCCGCCAGGATCCCGATGAGACAGGCGCTGGGGGCGTCTACAAAGGCGCAGGGAGCGGTAATGGCGACCAGGCCCGCCAACATGCCGTTACAGGCCATGGAGATGTCCGGCTTCTTGTACTTGAGGTACCAGAAGATCATGGCCGTGATCGCGCCGAACACTGCCGCCAGGTTGGTATTGACGGCGATGACGGAGATAAGCAGGTCGGTGGCCTGCAGCGTCGAACCGGGGTTGAAACCCATCCAGCCGAAGAGCAGGATGAAGGTGCCCGTCACCACGAAGACCAGGTTGTGGCCGGGGAAGGCCACCGGTTTCCCATTCTTGTCGTACTTGCCCAGGCGTGGGCCAAGTATGATGGCCAGCGCCATGGCCGCGAACCCGCCGATGCCATGGACGACGGTCGAGCCGGCGAAGTCCACATAGCCGTGGCCCAGATGCATCGAGTGGCCCAGTTGCGACAGCCAGCCGCCGCCCCAGGCCCAGCAGCCGAAGATGGGGTAGAGAATGCCGCCAATGAACAGTTCGCAGAGGATAAAGGCGCCGAAGGTGATGCGCTCACAGATCGCGCCGACGATGATGTAGCCCGCCGTCTCCATGAAGACCACTTCGAACATCATCAGGGCCATGACGCCCGAATCGTACGCGGACCCCGACATAAAGAAGCCGGTCTTACCCAGGAAGATCCACGGTCCGCTGCCGATGGCGCTGGCCAGGGTGGGAGTTCCTCCCAACCCGGCGGGCGCCGAGGGGCCGGCGTTCAGGGCGACGCCCCCATACTGGAAGGCGAAGCCCACTGCGAAGTAGGCGACAAACGCGATCACATAGGCGGCGAAGTTGAGCATCATCAGATGCCCCGCGTTCTTCTTGCGTACCAGGCCGCAGGTGAGCAGCGCGAAGCCCGCCTGCATAAACAGGACCAGGTACGCGGTGTTCAGCACCCAGGCCATGTTGGTGGCGACCTTGACGTGGCCGACCGTATTGGCCAGCTTCTCGGTCAGTGCGCCCGCATCCGTCTTGACCGTCGCATTGTACTTATCGAGGTCCTTCTGGTCGAACGCCTTCTGCTTGGCGTCGTACTCCAGGTCCCTCTTATCCGGCGCGGTGGGAACGAAGTTCGTTCCGCCCGCATCCGATACCGTGGTCTTGTCGCCGGTTGCGGTGCCTGCCGGGTCCGGCGTCGGCGCGGAACTGTCCGAGGTGGTGGACGCTGCGGCGGAAGGCGCCGCCTGTCCGGAGCTTTCGGGTGTCTGCGCGTGGGCTCGCGTCACCGCGAGCGCCAGCAGCAGCGCCAGGGCGGTGAGCAGGCTCACCGCCGGCGTGGGATGGAACCTCTTGAGCAAACGATTCATAGTCTCTGCTTCCTCCAAGCGTTTTATTGCTTCCCGGCATCGGGAGGCGGTTGAATTTCAGCCCGATAACGCTAAGCTTGGACGCGTTTCGGGCAGAGGCGATCCTCCTCCGGAGGGAGGAGGAGACGTCGAAGCGCCGACCGCATTCCCACGCTGGAAACGACCGGAATTTGGAAGAGAGAGGGAAACGCACGTTTCCCTGGCAACAGCGTCGTTGCCGACAACGAAACCTATCGTATGCCTATAAAACCTCACCCCAACCCCTCTCCATCATAAGGAGAGGGGGTTCGGAGCGCTTAGAACTTGTAGACCTCACCCAGGTAGATGGTGTCCTGGTCCGAGACCGCTACACCGCTCGCCGTGCCGAACAGGCCGTAATTGGAGTGGTCATGGCGATACTCCAACCGGGATACCAGGTGGCCTCGGAGCGAAAGGTACTCCGCCGTCAGGGTCGCCGAGTTCAGCTTCGTGTAGCCCCCAAAGTGCAAACCCAATCCGTTCGCGCCCGGAATGTCCTCAAACTGCTCCACACGCGCCGCAAGCGCGATCTTCGGCGTGAGCTGGTAACGCGCATAGCCCGCCATCTCCACCCAACTGCCGGATACCGGAACGCCCAGCACCGTGCCTGCCCCCCGCGCATGATCCGCCTCGACAACCAGTTTCAGTTTGCTGTTGGCCTGCCAGGTGCCGATGAATTCTCCCAGGCTCAGCCCGATGCTGCCTCCCCCATCCGTGGGGATGCCGCTCCCGAACGCGCCGGTCCCTTCCGGACCGCCCATGTAGCCGAAAACCGTCGTCACATTGGAGGACGGCTTCCAGGTCAGTTGCCCGAACGCCGATTTGCCATTGTTGTCATCGGCCACATCGTTCCAGCCATTGACCAGTCCGGCCACCAGACTGAGCCTGCTGTTCAGCGGGGTGGTGAGGCGCAACCCCGCATGATAGAGGGGCACCGCATAGACGAAGCCGAAACTGCGGGAGTAGTTGTCGTTGCTGCTGCTCTCGATGACCTCGTTCCCGAACGGAGTGACGAATTTGCCGAAGTCCCAGGTCATGTCTCTTCCCGCCCAATGGGAGGTGTAGGTGAAGTACAACTGCTGCAAGGTCTGCCAACTGCTGGTTCCTCCGGGCTCGTTGGCATGCACGAGGCGCGCGGTGTCGCCGACGGTGAGGGTGGCGGTGATGCCGATGGGCAGGCTCTTGTTGGCCGTTCGGACGATATTGATTTCTCCCAGGCTGAAGCTCGGGGTACGGTCATTGATGTCGAAGGCGCGGCCGAAGTTATCTACGCCGATGAACTCTCCAGGGCTGCCGACGGTGGTGACGCCGGTGAAGGGGCCGTTGCCCACGGCGGCGGCTGGGGAGCGGGTGTTGATGCCGTAGTAGATGTCCACCAGTCCCGAGTAGGTGACGCTGCCGGGTGCGGGGCCGGCCGGAGCCGCAGGCGCAGGCGCGGGTTGCGCCGGCTGGGCGGGCGCCGGTTGGGCGGGAGCGGCCTGAGCGACTTTCCCGGCATCGGTGGATGCGGGCTTGTCCGCAGGTTTCGGTGCATCCTGAGCCCGCGCCCCCGCGAGGGTCATGCCGGAGAGCGCGGAGGCGAGCAGGGCAGGAAGGAGTGCATGAGACAATCCTCTGGCGTGGGAGCGGCGATGGGCCGTTTCCGATCCCTGGAGAGCGAGAGGGGACTTGCGTCGCGTGCCGCGCCAGAAAGGGCGATAGACGCGAAGGGCGTTACCTTTCACGTAGCGAATTCCTCCTTATGAATGTGTCTTACCGGTGACGCAATTCTGCTCCTGCTCCCACGACGGGCAGAAGCGGGTGATGAATGGATGAAGGGACGCCTACACTCCGAACCGGGCCGGGAGAATGCAGGGCAGGCAACACCACTGTTGCATGGGGCACTATGGGGTTGGGAGGTCTCCTGCAGGCGACGACGCTTTCAGGAGACATCGGGTGTGGAAAAGAGCTATACGATTGTTAGGGCAGCGTGTGCAGCGGAGCCGCGAGGGCTCCACATACCGCTCTCCGCACCGAGGGGCGGCGTTAGCGGGGACGCCGTGTCGGTGTCGATGGGGAAGCCAGATCTTCGGCAATGAGAATGGCTTCGGCGATTTCGCGCAGGGTGCGGCCCGTGGCAAGAGATTGAGAGGTGAGCCGCCGATAGGCCTCCTGGTCGCTGATCCCGTGGCGCTCCATCAGGACGCGCTTGGCGCGGCCAACCAGGCGATTGGTCTCCATCTGCTCCTGCACCGTATCCAGCGCGCCTTCCAGGGCCAGCATCTCGCGATAACGGGTGATCGCGATTTCGACGGCGGGCTGCAGCTCCTGCTGTCGGAAGGGCTTGACCAGGTACGCCAGCACTCCGGCGCGGTTCGCCTTCTCGATCATCGGCACATCGCTGTAGGCCGTCAACAGCATGACCGGTCCCAGGCGCTCCTTGCTGATGATCTCCGCAGCCTCCAGGCCATTGACTTTCGGCATCATGACATCCAGGATGATCAGATCCGGATTCAGGCTGCGGGCCAGATAACAGGCCGTCTCTCCATTGTCTGCCTCGCCGATAACACAGTGGCCGAGGCTCTCCAGCATGGTACGCAAATCCAGGCGCAGCACGGCGTCATCGTCGGCAATTATAAGTCTTCCCTGTTGCATATTTCGCTTTCGCCAAGACACCCCGACGCCGGGAGATCCTGCTTGATTCCTCTTGCACCCGCCTCTGGGGACAATAGGCCAAAAGTATAACAGAAAACGAGCGAAAAGTCAACGTTGGTTATACGAGAATTCGGGCCGACGCAATAGAAACCCATTTTCGATAACCCCCTCTGGGGCGGATCGGGCTTTTTGGCGGCGAAAGCCGCGCTATGCTATACTGGTATAGGAAATCCCCTGTAGACGGATTGGAAAGAGAGGACGGAAAGATGAAGCTTCTGGATCGCTATATGCTGCGCGAAATGGTGGTGCCGTTTCTGATCGGGCAGGCCGCCATCGTGCTGATGCTTACCGGAACCGTGCTCTATAATAATGCGGACGTCCTGCTCTCCAATCAGGTGCCGGTGCGTATCATCGCCCGCATGGTGCTCTACTTCATTCCGTTTCTGGTGCATATGACGATGCCGGTCGCGATGGCCGTGGCGGCGTCGCTGGCGGTGAGCCGGTTAGGGCGCGATTCGGAGATCACCGTCATGCGCGCCGCCGGCGTCAGCCTGGTTCGGATCTTTCTGCCGATCACCATCGTGGGCCTGCTCTTCAGCATCGGGGACTTCTATTTCGGGGAGTATGTAGTGCCCCGCTCGGTGGACCGTTTCCAGGCGGTGCTGAACGAAATTCCGACCGTGATCCCCCGCCTGACGCCCCAGGCCGGGCGGCTGATCGAATCCAGCGATCAGTCCTACGCGATCTATGTCCGTACCATGATCCGGCGGCAGGGGTATATCGAATTGCACGATGTGATGCTCGTCGCCACCCCGCAGGCCGTGTTCAATCAGGAGGCGGAGCCGCTGGATATCTATGCGGCGGATGGCACCTATCGGAACGGTATGTGGACGCTGGAACACTACACGATGTTTATCCGAAACAAGCAGGAGGGATGGGTCAAAGCGCCTCCGACGCCCGACGGGAAATTCTATCTCAATGTCTCCGTGGATCCGCAGGTGTTTCAGAGCGGCTTTCTGCTGCAATTGCCTATGTGGAAAATGGCCGGCTCCTCCAGCCGCACCTTCAGCGAACTGGGCGACGACATCAAGCGGAACAAGGCCCTGGGCATTAAAGACACCTACCAGATCCTGGATTACCACTTCAAGCTCTCCATTCCGTTCTCCTGCCTGGTTATGGCGCTCTGCTGCCCGCCGATGGCCCTGCGCTTTGCCCGTGGCGGCGGCTTTATGGGGACGCTGCTCTCCATCTGCCTGGTCTTTGTCTACTGGAATACGATGCTTCTCATGCGGATACTCGGCTCACCGGGGGCGACGGGAACCGATCCGCTGCTCATGCCGCCGTTGGCCGCCTGGTCGCAAAATGTGGCCTTTGTGCTGCTCGGTCTGTTTGTGCTTCGACGCAGCGAGTGAACGCCCCAAAAGACACTATGTGATTTCTACGTGAAATGTGGAACAACGTGTATAACGGCATCCTGGAGCAAGCAGGATTCATGGATACAGGAGCTGTTTCTGGTCTCTCGCCGGAGCTATATATAAGAGACGAGGGGAAAATCACACGATGTCTTATCAAAATCAGGGAGATGGGGCGGAGAGGGTTCATCTCACCAAGCGCGAAGTTGAAATTCTGGGGTTGATCATTGAGGGGCATTCCAGCAAAAAGGTCGCGGACCTGCTGTTTGTCAGCAAGCGCACCGTCGATTTTCATCTGGACAATGTCTATCAGAAACTGCAGGTTACGAACCGCATGCAGGCGCTCCAAAAAGCGTCGCGTCTGGGTCTCTTGCCCCGCGCCGCGTAGAGGTCGCCCGTGGGGGCGAGACCTCTGCCGCGTGCCTTCCGACCGTTGTTCCCGCATCCTATAGTGTATTACTATCCAGGTTGTTTTATCACAAAACTCCGGGCGAGATGCCACGTGGCATCCCGCCCGAAATTCTGTTTGGCCGGAGTGAAGTCGGGGGTCAGGCGGCCTGTCGAAGTTCCTGCTGCGCCCGCATCAGGGCAACAAACGCCTGCGCCAGGTCGGGGTCGAACTGCGTTCCTCCGCCCTTTTCGATCTCGCCCAGGGCGATCTCGACGGCCAGCCCTTTACGGTAGGGGCGGTCGCTGGTCATGGCATCGTAGGTATCGGCGACGGCCAGGATACGGGCGATATGCGGAATGCCCGTACCGGCAAGGCCATCAGGATAGCCCTTGCCGTCCCAGCGCTCATGATGGTGGCGCACCCCCGGCAGGGTATAAGCCAGTTGGGGTACCTTCCGTACAATGACCTCACCCAGCACCGGATGCGTCTCCATCACCACGCGCTCCTCGTCATCCAGCCGCCCCGGCTTCTTCAGAATGGCGTCCGGGACGCCGATCTTGCCCACGTCATGCAGGGTGCCGGTCGTATAAATGATCTCGACCGTCGCCTCCGGCAGGCCGATGTGGCGGGCGAGGCGAGAGGCGTATTCGGCGACGCGCTGCGAATGGCCCTGCGTGTAGGGGTCCTTGGCGTCTACCGCTGCGGCCAGCGCCTGGATGGTAGCGAGGCTGCCATCTTTGAGGAAGCGGTGCATCTGGTAGGGGTCGGCGTTGTCGTTCGCGCCGGGCACGCTATCGAAGCGACAGACACGGTTGCGTCCTAACTGCTTGGCGCGCGAGACCGCAAGCTCCGCCGCCAGTATCAGCCCCTCCGCCTGGGTTGTGGCCGAGCCGAACTCCGCGCACCCCACGCTCACCGTCAACGCCTCCTGGCCCTCCCGATCTGCCTCCGGGCAGAACAGGCCGCGCAGGCGTTCGGCCAGCGCCTCGCCCTGCTCCAGTGTGTGCTGGGGCAGCAGCACCGCAAACTCCTCGCCGCCATATCGGGCCGGGATGGCGACCTCCGGGAGCGCATTCTGCAGCAGCCGCGCAAAGCGCTGGAGCGCCTCGTCCCCGGCGGCGTGCCCGTTTTGCAGGTTGTAGTCGTGGAAGTGATCGAGATCGAACAGGAGGAGCGACAGCGCCTCACTGGATGCGGCGCAGCGTTTCGCCTCCTGAATCAGGCGCTCCTGGAAGCGGCGATGGTTGTCCAGCCCCGTCAGCGGGTCGGTGTCGATGAGGGCGAGCAGGCGCTCCCGGCTGTCGCGCAGGGATACCGTCATCTCGTTGAAGACCGTCTGCAGCAGGCCGATCTCATCCGTACGTTTGACCTCGAACCGCTCCGGCCAGTCTCCCCGGCTGAGCGCGGTCGCCGCCTGCACAACGCCATCCAGCGGGCGGGTCAGGTTGCGTGCCATCGCCGCGCCTGCGGTCAGCGCCAGCAGCAGCGCGACCAACAGAATGCCTCCCAGGGTGCGCTGAAACCGCCGATAGAAGCCAATCGCCTGTTCATACGGTCGCAGCGTTACAAAGCCCATGTCGGCCCGCTCTTCCGTATCCGGGAGGGGGGCATAGAGCGCGACGTAGCGCACGCCGTCTACGGTGATCTGTGCGGGAGCGCCCTTCGGGGCAGGAAAATCGGAGGGCAGGGCCAGGGAAGCGCCGACGATACGCCCCCGATAGAGAAAGGCCACATCGCTGCCCAGCGCCTGTTTCAAATCGGAAGCCAGGCGGGAGTCGATATGGCTATAGGCCGTGAAGGTCATGAGGACCACTTTGCTGGCCCCATCTACCACCGGGACCGTCACTGCCAGCATCAGTATCCCATTGGATGCGACAACCCCGGTCCAGACCTGCCCTTGCAGCGCCGTGGCGACCCCTGGAGAAGTGTGCAAATCCTTGCTGTCCGCTGTGTGCCCGTTCGTCGCGCCCAGCATATGGCCGTCCTGGTCGGTCAAGAGGGCTGCGTCGGCATGCATCTGCTTGAGCCATTCGCCCAGCGAGTCGGCAATCGTCTCCGGGTTGGCGCCCCGCAGATAGACCAGGCGCGGCTGATGGGCCAGCAGCAAGCACTTGTCGGTGAGCGCATCGCTCTGCTCATGGATAAAGCGCGCCAGCACGCCGCCGGTCGTTTCGACATCGCGGTGTACCGTGCGCTCCGTCTCGATGTTTGCCAGGAGGGTGATCGCTCCCAGCAGGAGGACCGCCAGGCCGGTGACCGTTCCGGCGACGAGCAGCAGGAATTTGGCGCGTAACGAGACCCGCATAGTACGCTGTTACTTTCGTTTCAGAGTGAGGTTCAACGGCTGAGCGCCGGCAGCGACGGTGAGGGTCTGTGTTGTCTCCGCACCGGTCTCATGCCAGGCATGAACGGTGTAGGCTCCCGGCGGCACATTCGCGATGCGAAATTTCCCCTGTTTGTCCGTGACGGCATAGTAGGGTGTGTCCACCACCATGATATAGGCGCTCATGTCGGAGTGGACGTTACAGAGCAGCGCCACCAGCCCCGGTTTGTCGAAGGTGACGGTTTTTACCGCGCCGCGAGGATACATGCCCAGGTCGAACTTCTTGGCCTGGTAGTAGGCGAAGACATTGTGGAAAACGGTATCGTTGTTGGGAAACTGGATGATGGTCCCCTTGGTGACCACGGAGACATGAGGCACAAATGCCTTATTGCGCTGGTCTACCACCGCCTTCGCGAGAGGCTGGCTCTTCTGACTGCCTTCCAGGTAGATGACCGCCTCATGTGCGACGCCCTTCTCCAGCAGGATCTGACCGGTAATTTCCACCGGAGCAGAGGCAGGTATGGCGAACAGCGTGCCTGCCCAGGCTCCCAATAGCAAACCCAACAGAATGAATGCGCCCCTTCTCATCGATCGCTTCCTCCAACCACTTCTCGGTAACTCTGAATGTCGGTCAGGTGCGCCTGCATCTATAGACTTCACCGGTCCTTTTGCCGACAATTCAGCCACTATCATTACACGAGGTATAGGCATGCGCATGCGCACATTTCTGCTCTTATGGATGTCGGTGGCGATCCTGGTGAGCGCTGTGGGCTCCAGTCACGCCCAGCCGTCCGGACAGCCTGCCATCGAATTGGATTTTGATTTTCAGGCCCGCCTGGCCGCCGTCGGGAACTCCTCTTCTTCCCTGCACTCCAGCACAGTGCAACTGACCGACGCTTTTAATTCGAGCTGGAAAGTGAACCTCTATGGAGCGGATCGGCGTGGGGTCTTTCTGGCGCAGCAGGCCAGCGTGGAGAAGCAGTGGGGCAACCAGCGGCTGCAGGGCGGGATCATCCGGCTGCCGTTCGGTATCTACGATTTACAGGAGACCTATGCCACCGGCCTGATCGACTATCCGATGGCGCGCTCGGATTATCGGCTCAACTCGGTCACCTGGGGCGTTCCCGGCATCGCCTGGAGCGGAGGCTCACCCAACCTACAGGTAGAGGCGGCAGGCTTTAACGGCCGATCCGCAGGCGTCTGGAGCAATCCCAATATCGTCGGCGGGGAAGCCCTGCGTGTGCAGACCTATAGCAAGGGGCTGATCCTGGGCGCAAGCCATTGGGACGGCTACATGCAGTTCGGCCCGGACACCTCTCCCCATCGGGGGGTGAGCGTCAGCGGTCTGGATGTGCGGTATACGCGCCCCCATCTGCTGCTGCGCGGCGAGTATCTTGCGGGGAGGCTAAGCGGCTTGCAGATGCATGGCTGGTATCTGGATGCCTACTACCATCTGCCGAAGTATGCGAAGTTCACCCTGGTGGGGCGGCTGGAGGAGCTAAAGCCGGGTTCGGATCTGCCGCGAGGGCAGCAGGTGACGCTGGGGGTGCGCTATACCGCTGCTCCGGACTGGATCTTTTCGGTCAACTGGCGCAAGAACAATGGCGAATCCATGTATGAGTACTCCTGGACGCCGCCAGCGGGCAAGGGGGGCGACTTCCTCTTCCAGGTCTACCACAAGCTCCCCCTTTGAGTTAGCCATGAAAACGCGCGAATGATTTGGCCGCAAAAAAGCGCAAAGGACGCAAAAAAGAGTTTCGGAATTCATTTTGCGTCCTTTGCGCTTTTTTGCGGCTGATCCTGTTTCAGGGCCTGCCGACGCCCAGGCCGTCCGCCACGCGGTTGATGTAGTTGAACCAGGAGGCGATGAGGTTGATCTGCAGGATGGCGGTATCGTCGAACCCCTCAGTCCGCAAGCGCTCCACCTCGGCGCGCTGCACCTCCGCCGGGTGTCGGGTCAGCTGCTCCACATACTCCAGCATGGCCCGGTCCGCCGAGTTCAGGTCGGCGGTACGATAGTCGTGACGGAGCGCCGCGACCAGCGCGTCATCTCCGGTAGCCCGACGCAGAAACTCTGCGTGCGATTCCGTTCAATAGTAGCAGTCGTTCAGGACCGAGACTACCGTGGCAATCATCTCATGCTGGCGACGGGTCAGGGGCAGATCCGGCGACAGCAGCGTCCCCAACGTGGCGAAGGCATGGTAGAGCGTGTCGGGCAGCAGGCTGTGCGAGCCCGAGATATTGCCCCCTGTGTCGCGAGGAGCCACCTCT
>DATGIG010000721.1:0-2383 GCA_035295825.1 Chthonomonadaceae bacterium
GAGATCCATACGAACACTTGCGTAAATCGGATCATGACCGAAGGCCGTCGCGCCTGCGGCGTGCTCATAGATCCATTCCAGGGGGCGCAGGACTGCTATATCGAGGCCGATGCGGTGGTGGCGAATGTGGATGCGCCGACAGCGTACTCCCGGCTCGTTCCCGCAGCGCTGCGCCGCAAACATACCGACCGCCAGCTGGCGGATAGAGAGTATGGCTGTTCGGCGTACCTTCTCTATCTGGGCGTGCGCGACCTGGAAGGCGACTTCGGGCACCACGAAGTGCTGCTCCCCGCCGACTACAGGGGCGTGCTGGACGACATCACGAAACGCAAGGTCATTCCCGATGATCCGGCGCTCTATGTCTGCATTCCCACGCGCACCGATCCCTCTCTGGCCCCGCCAGGGCACGACGTGGTCTATGTCCTCGTCCCTTGCCCCCATCTTGGCGGGCCGGTAGACTGGGAGACAGAGGGGCAGCGCTTGCAGAAGAGGGTGATTGGGAAGCTGGAGCGCGCGGGGCTGTGCGACCTGCAGCACAAGATCGTCTTCGAACGGCAGTTTTCCCCCGCGGACTTCGAGCGTCTATATGGCTGCTATCAGGGTTCGGCATTTGGCCTCTCACCCCGGTTCTTCCAGTCGGCCTGTTTCCGCCTGCAGATGCGCTCTGAGGAGATCGAAGGATTGTACTTTGCGGGCGCGGGAACGCATCCGGGCGGCGGCGTGCCCATCGTGCTGACCGCTGGGCGTCTGGCCGCCGAGACCATCGCCGCCGACCGAAAGGCCGCCAGGGCCGGGCGAGAAGCAGAAGGAAGGAAGGAAGGATGAGGCTTTTGCCGTTCGGGAGGGCTCGTCTGTGAAAGTCAATATTATTGGCGGCGGGCTGGCCGGTCTGGCGGCGGCGGTGCGCCTGGCCGGTGCGGGACATCAGGTCTCCCTCTTCGAGAAGAACAGCCACCTTGGCGGCAAGATGAACGTCTGGCAGTCGGAGGGCTTTACGTTCGATATGGGGCCGACCATCATCACCCTGCCGGCGGTGATCGAACGCCTCTTTGCGAGCGTCGGGCGACGGATGGAGGACTATCTGCAGATGGTCTCCCTGGACCCGCAGTGGCGTACCTTCTTCACCGACGGCAGCCGGTTCGACCTGTACAGTTCACTGGAGGGCATGGCCGCAGAGCTGGGCCGCTTCGCTCCAGGGGAGATGGCCTCCTATCTGCAGTTCCTCTCCTATGCGCATCGCATGTACGACATTTCGGAGAAGTGGTTCTTTTGGAAACCCTGGGGCTCGCTCAGAGACGTGATGCGAGGAGAGACCTTCGGACTGCAGAGCCTGTCCCTGGCCGCCGCCATAGATCCGATGACTTCGATGCACCAGGCCATTCGCAAGCACTTCCGCGATCCGCGTCTGGCGCAGTTGTTCGAGCATTTTGTGCAGTATGTGGGCTCCTCGCCCTTTATCGCGCCCGCGATCCTCTGCCTGATCCCCTGGGTGCAGATCGGGCTGGGCTGCTGGTATCCGATGGGGGGCACGGGGGCCATCGCGCGTGCCTTGACCCGGCTTTGTGAAGAGTTCGGCGTGGAGGTTTACACTGGTACGGCGGTCGAGAAGATCGAGGTGCAGAGTGGCCGCGCGGTCGGGGTCGTTGCGGAGGGCGGCAAGCTCTATCGCTCGGATGTGGTCATCGCCAACTCTGACATCGTTCGCACCCTCTGCGATCTGCTGCCGCAGGACATATCGGCGCCGTACCTGCACAAGAGCGCCCAGCGGCTGGAACCGGCCTGCTCCGGCGTCGTTCTCTATCTTGGCTGCCGCAAGCGGTTCCCGAACCTGCTGCACCATAACTTTTTCTTCTCTTCCAACGCCGACGCGGAGTTCCGGGACCTGTACGAGCGGCGCATCCCCCATGCCGATCCGACGATTTACCTCGCCCTCCCTTCGCGCACCGACCCCATCGTGGCGCCGGAGGGCTGCGAGGCGGTCTATGCGCTTGTCCATACGCCCTACCTCTCCCCGGAATACGACTGGGAGACCGGCGCGCAGGCTTATCAGGACCTGGTCCTGGACAAAATGGAACGGTGCGGAATGACCGGCTTGCGAGAATCTATCCTGACTTCGCGCATGATTACCCCCCTGGACCTGGAGCAACTCTACTGGGTGAACAAGGGCGCGATCTATGGGGTCGTCACCAAGCGCGGCCTCTCTTCGGCCTTCAAGACCGGCAACCGGAGCCGCCTGCCGGGGCTCTATTTTGCGGGCGGCAGCGTCAATCCGGGGGCCGGCGTGCCGATGGTATTGATGTCCGGCCAGGTCGCGGCGCAGTGCGTTCTGGAGGATATAAGCTCTGGCAGAGTTTCCGCTGTCGTCGATGGTGAGCATCGCGCG
>DATGIG010000722.1:0-63794 GCA_035295825.1 Chthonomonadaceae bacterium
ACTCCCCACACATAGTCGCCACTTTCCGGAAAGTCGGCCTGCCTGGGCCGTGCGCCCGCGCTTGCCAGCGCTTGAATCACCAACGTGCCGCACTCTCCGTCTCCAACCTGTACTCCGACCCTCTGCCGACAGAAACGAAGCACCGCTTCGCGTAAGGGCGGGCGCTCTGGTGTGACTGCCGGTTCCGGCTCGTTTTCCAGAGCCTGCTTGCCGCGCTTGAACTGCGAGAACCGGATGTCATCCACCATGATATAGCCACGATCCTGCGACGTCGTGTCGTCCACAACTTCCAGATGCGCCTTCTTACCCAGAAACGGGGTCACATCCCACCAGGCCTGACGCAGTTCGGTGCTGTTGCTGCCCGTGGCAGTACGAACAACCTCAGCGCCTAGCACAAGGTTCAGACACGCCTTGTGCGGATAGTTGCCGCCGCCGATAAGGAAGTTGATGAACGGCTTATCCATGGTGAATTCCTTCGAAACGGCCTTGCCGGTGGCGGCGTTGCCGAGCGTCGGATGAAAAGTACATAGAAAGCGCTTGCCTTGATAACCTGTCACCTTCGGGAAGCGAAACGCAGAGGCAGGCGTATTTGTCCAACAGTCGCCAGTCAGCGTCCAATCATCGTAGTTGCCGGACTCAAAGTCGGCGAATACAATGTCTTCGGATGCAGATGCATTGTGCGACTGCGCGCGGGCCTGCGCAACTGACATAGCAGTTACGAGGATGCTGCCGGACATCGAATGGAGGAATTCCCGTCGGTTCATCAGGCTCTTACCCTCTCCCATACTCTGTTTCACGCCACGAGAAGTGCTTCCATGCTGGGGTGGGGACAGTATACCACAAATTGCTCTCACGCCTGATGGATCGGTCTACGCTGTTCGCAGCGCTCACACGTTGGGTTCTCCCCGCGCATCGAAATCCTCTACCAGCGCGGAGGGGGCCAGGCAGCGCCACGCATCGGTGATCAGTTCCGTAAGCTCCTCGACATCTATCGCCGGAAGCCGCACCAGAATCGCAGGAAAGCCATTGTAGTGCGGCTCCGTGAAGAACTTCTCCGCATCGGCGGCCAGCAGCATCTCCTTCTCGTCTTCATCTGCAACCCGGAGCGCGATCACATCGGGGCGCGGGACGCGCGGCTTCTTGGGCTGGATCCGTTCGTTCCAGACCCATGCGAACCCCTTGCGCTTGCCCTTATTCAGCACGGCGAACGCAAAGCCGCGCTCCTCCTGGAACGCCTCGGGGAGCAACAACGCGATGCGACGAACATCTTCCTGAGAAGCCATCTCAATCCTCCTTCCGACCACACCTACCACAGATGAATTCTCCCTGGATCTGGGTATCGGAATCCTCGGAACGATATGTTTTTTAGGCGAAGCATTGCTTCCCTACTGGCTTACTCCTGGCACAAAACCGAAGGTGGAATCAACTCCAGAGGGCCGTTTTCGGCGACAAAAAGTATAGCAATAATTCTCTCAACATGGAGAGGATAGATTGGGTTCACGACTTCACCAGTGGCAGCGTCTGCGTCCGGGCGATCATGGCATCAAACGACGCCTCGATCAGGCGTTCTAGCTCTTCGCTCTCCTCCTTTGTGAGCGTCTCACGACGACTTTTGAGTTCCTGCAAACGCGCCTGCTGGGCATCAGTGAAGAAGGCGTCACCCCGATTGTAGGGCCAGATAACGATAGGCGTGGGCGCATCGTGCGGCAAACACGCTATCAGGGCGGCGAGCGCTTCCTGGGGCGTGGCTCCGAACCCCTGCTGGGCACCTGCAGTGGCGCGAAATTGAGCGGTCTCTTGAAGACTCATCTTCGTTCTCTCCCGACGCATAGCGTCGCCTTCTGAACAGGTCAAAACTGCTATCATTATAGCAAATTCTGCCTCCCATGACCAGGCTTGCAAATCAGACAGAACTGTTTATCCGCTGTTCCAGATCCGTTGTCGCCGCAAGAAGTTCCTCAAAAGTCGGGTAGGAGTCGAAGAACATATCCTGCATACCGGCATAATCGCGTTGGACATCTTCCAGGCGCTCCGGTGCAGGAAGAATGTGGAGTGAGCCTGGTCTGGCTGTCTCATAGTGCGCCCAGTTTGAGGCGAAGTAGACGCTCTTGTGAGCCGCCACACGCGCCAGAAGATTCTGGTCGGCTATGGCGCGTGCGCCGGTCTCGCTCGCGGCTACCCGCATGAGATCGTAGTAGTGACGCGAGAGGCGAATCGGGGTCGGTTTGTCTTCCGGACGATGGTATTCCGTATGCAGCAGCGTGGCTTTCTCCCAGAAGGTGCGCTCGGCCTCCATGACGATGACATCACAGGCGGGCGCGGTGAAGGCCGAAGGAAGCTCTTCGGCCGCATAAGGTTGAATAGAATGGGTGCCGATGGGGTATGGGTCTGAGCCTGCACCCATCTCCAGTTTCACCTTCCGCCGAATGTAAGTCGCCCCGGGCGCATCCGAGGCGATGGCCGCCGGATAGGTGAAATTCAGCGTATTCTCATCGTCCGGATCGCTCTCCAGAGACCAGGCTTCCGTTCCCAGCACCTGTTGAAACGCGGCGGTAAGCGCCTCTTTCACCTCGTTCTGTACGACGAGGCGGCACTTCTCGCGCAATGCCAGCACCCGGTTCCGCTGTTGGTTCTTGCTGGCGGCCTGTTCCGGATCGTTCTCTCCACTGAAACCCAGGTAGTCACGGCGCAGGGAGAGGTCGATGTCTTCGGAGAAGCGTTCAATCAAGCGGAACACTTTGGAGAGGGAGGTACCGCCTTTGAAAATCAGGTTCGGCCCGAGGGAGGGAAGGGCAAACATCTGCTTGAGTGTCCAGCAAACCCAGAAATCCTTCTCGATGACCAGGGGCGAAAGCCCGCGCCAGTTGGCTGTTTCTTGAAAGAGATCACGCCGATCAAGGGCGGAAGCCGTGGCGATGGTGTCCATACCGTCTACTCCGTGGTCGAGGTCAGTATCTGATCAAAGATAGGCTGCATCCAGCCAGGCGCGTAGAGGCGATCCGTCTTCAGCATCGCCTTCTCGTTGGCCGAAAGGGACTTTCGTAGCCGCTGGATCACTTCCTCATCGACATGCTTCTTGCCAAGATGGCGCAACGCCTGGATAACCGTGCCGCTGGTGCGTCCCGCTGTCGCCATATTACGCGGGGAGGTATGACGAAACACCAGGGTCTGATTTCCTACACGGACGGTTCGCGGTGTTCCATCGGTAAGATAGACGATCCGAGCAGGAACCTGTGTCGAAAGACCCAGCGCATTCGCCGCCTGCGCACCGGCGACTTGAAGGCGACTGGCCCCACTGCTGGCAATCGCATTCGCAACTTCCTCGGGCGCCGGACTGAGCGCAACGCCAAGGCGCGCGTTCACTCGCGGACGATCATAGATCCCGCGCCCGATACGCCGAATGGCTCCCTGTCGCGCCAGGCGTGACAGGGCCTGGTCTACCGCCGCGCGAGTCCCCAAGTCGAGAAAATCGCCTGTCACGAATACGTGGCCTTCTTCACGCGTTCGTAGGCGACTCTGAATCTTTTCGGTGAGTGTCTGAGGCTTTCTCATATCGGGTATAGGATACCACAAATTCCTGCTCATAGTGTCAGAAAAAAACGTGTTTTTTCTGACACTATGAGATAGATTATGTCGCCTTTGGAGATGTATTGGTGCGATCATGGGTGAAGACGTTGGCTGTCCGTATTTGGAGTCAGTTTAACGGTCCGTTGGCACCTGTCTAAGCAATTCACTGGTTTCGCGACTACCTTCGCCATACAATAGCCAAAGAGAAACCGGTGCTGGAATGTTAACCCCAAGCATTGAGACTGCTACGATGTCTTGCGCAGTGAACTTATACGGTTCTCGATTATCAGCTACAAGTTCAAATTTTGAACCCGTAACCACCTCACGATAAAAGTAGCGGTCAATGGCGTCTTGTACAGAGGCCACATTCGCGAAGTTGCTAAGAATGATCGAGCGAAACGACATATTCTTGCTCCATTTTTCAGGTCAAGACCGGTAAATTGACGATGATCTCGTCTTATCGGCGTCCAATAAGACTCTATAACAACCTGATAATAAGTGGAAAGGAAAGCCGGGTAGATTTTGTTCAGGCTTTGAGGATCTTGTGGACAATGTTGCCATAGACGTCAGTAAGGCGGTAGTCGCGGCCACCATAGCGGTAGGTGAGCTTCTCGTGATCGAAGCCCATGAGGTAGAGGATAGTGGCATGCAGGTCGTGGACATGGACCTTATCCTGAACCGCATGCCAGCCGTAGTCGTCGGTAGCGCCGTGGACCATGCCGCCCTGCACGCCCCCGCCCGCCATCCACATGGTGAAGCCGAAGGGGTGGTGCTCCCGGCCATTGCTCCCCTCCGCCGTCGGAGTACGTCCGAACTCACCGCCCCAGAGCACCAGCGTATCCTCCAGTAGCCCCCGCGCTTTGAGATCCATTAGCAGGGCGGCTATCGGCTGATCCACCGCCGCACAGCGCTGGGGCAGGTTCTCGCGGAGGCCGCTGTGATGATCCCAGGCGTTGTTCACCGGGGCGTCGAAGAGCTGGACAAACCGGACGCCCCGCTCCACCAGCCGACGGGCCAGCAGGCACTGCCGCCCGAAGAGGTCCGTCACCGGCTGGCCGATGCCATAGAGCTGCTGCGTCTGGCTGCTCTCGCGGGCGATATCGAACGCCTCGGGCGCTTCCCGCTGCATCCGAAACGCGAGCTCGAAGGAGGCGATTCGTGCGTCGAGCTGGCTGTCGCTCGCCCGCTCCTGCTTATGGAGGGCGTTGAGTTTGCCCAACAGGTCGAGCTTGGCGCGCTGGCGCTCGGGGTTGGCGAGGGGGTCTTGAAGGTTGGCAATGGGGTTCTTGAGATCGCGCACCAGCGTGCCCTGGTAGGCGCTGGGCAGGAAGCTGGAGCTCCAGAGTTGTGCGCCCTGAAAGACGGCGGCAGGACTGACCACCACAAAGCCTGGCAGGTTCTGGTTCTCGGTCCCCAGGCCATAGACGAGCCACGAGCCCAGGCTGGGGCGTGAGAACGCCTGCTCGCCCGTGTTCATCTGCAGCGCGGCCCCGGAGTGGTTGATGTTATCGGCCACCAGGGAGCGAATGATGCAGAGGTCGTCGCACTGGGAGGCGATCTGCGGCAGGAGTTCGCTCACCTCGATCCCGGACTGGCCGTGCTTGGAGAACTTCCAGGGCGAGGCCAGCAGATTGCCGGTCTTGGTGCGTTCGAGCCTGGGCTTCTCGAACGGCAGCGGTTGGCCGTTCTCCCGCGCGACCCGAGGCTTGGGGTCGAACAGGTCTATGTGCGACGGCCCGCCGGGCATATAGAGGAAGATGCATCGCTTCGCGCGGGGCGTGTGGTGCGGCGCACGGACTGCGAAGGGGTGCGTCGTGCGGTCAGGATTGCCGGCTGCTTGCGCCGGCGCCTCGGAAGCCAGCAGATCGGCCAGGGCCAGCATGCCGAACCCCGCGCCGGTCCGCGCCAACAGATCACGTCGAGAGAGAAACGGTTGAATACGCATCGCTGCCTCCAGATTCCCTCAATCCAGATACACAAATTCATTGCTGCAGAGGAGCACGTGGGCCAGGTCCTGCCAGGCTGCGTCCGCGCCCGCTTTGCCGGCCTGCGCCAGAAATTCCCGCCCAATCCGGACCTCTTCCGCACTGGCAGGGCGGGCGAATAACAACTGATAAGCCCGCTGAATACGCGCCGTGTCGTCGTTGGGTGCGTCGTGGGCCAGGCGTATCGCCAACTGCCGGGCCGCATCCAGGACGAAGTTGTGGTTCAGCAGAAACAGCGCCTGGGGCGCCACGGTGCTGACATGGCGCTTCTCTACGGACGCGTCGGGATTGGCCGCATCGAACAGGATGGCGAAACTGCCCCGGTCCCAGCGCGCCGTCTGCACATAGAGCGATCTGCGCAGGGTGTTCTGTTCCGGGGTGGCAGGCCCTCCCGGTGTGGGATCGAGCCTACCCGCCACGGAGAGCATGCTATCGCGGATCGCCTCGGCTTCGAGCCGCCGGGCCGCGAAACGCCCGAGCCAGCGGTTCTCCGGGTCTTTGGCATACTGCGCAGGGGAGGCCGCGCTGGACTGCTGGTAGGCGGCGGAGAGCAGGATGCGCCGGTGCAGCTTCTTCAGCGACCAGCCGTCCTCCACAAACCGGGCTGCCAGCCAATCCAGAAGCTCCGGGTGCGATGGAGGCTCGGAGAGCATGCCGAAGTTATTGGGCGTCTGCACCAGGCCCGCTCCGAAGTGCCCCTGCCAGACGCGATTGACGATCACCCGCGCCGTCAGCGGGTTCGCCTTAGATGCGATCCAATGCGCCAACTCCCTTCGACCGCTCCCCTGCGTGATCGGCGATTGCATATCCCCGGCGAAGAACGCCGGCAGCCGGCGCGGCACGACCGCTCCCAGCCGTGTGTAGCTGCCGCGAATGTGAATGGGCACGTCCTGGATGTTGGGGAACAGCCCGCCGGGCGTGCCCCCCTCCTGCGCGGCCTCCGCCAGCGGCGGTGCGGGCAGCATCTCCTTCTGCAGCGCGTCCCGGTCGTGGACGAGCGTCAGCCGTTCGGGAGCATCGGCGGCGGGTTTCGGCGACCGCTTATCCAGCTCCGCCAGCTTCGCGTTGAGCGCATCGAGCTGCTTACCCTGCGCCTCGCGCTTTGCCAGATACGCCTTCGTCGCCAGCGGCACCCGGTTCAGAGTGTACTCGCCTCCCTTAGCGCCCAGCTCTTTCAAGATGTGAGTGCTGTAGAACATCCCCGCCAACCCGTAGTAGTCGGCCTGCGAGATGGGATCGAACTTGTGGTTATGACACCGGGCGCACCCGAGCGTCAGCCCTAAAAACGCCTTTCCGATGGTGTCTATCTGGTCGTCCACCATATCGCTGACCATCTTCTCCTTGTCCGCGTCTCCCCGGTCCCAGGAGCCGTTGGTCAGAAACGTGGTGGCGATCAATCCGTCCGCATAGAACTCCTGATGGTCGGGGCTGAGGAGCAGGTCACCGGCGACCTGATGCACGATGAGCTGGTCAAAAGGAAGGTCACGATTGAACGCGGAGACGACCCAGTCGCGATACCGCCAGGCTTCCAGCGGCTCGCAACTGGCCGTGCGCGCCTCCGGGTTCCCATCATCATAGTCGGCATAGCGGACCACATCGAGCCAGTGGCGCGCCCAGCGTTCGCCATAGGCCGGCGAGGCCAGCAGTCGATCCACGACCTTCTCCCAGGCATTGGAGGCTGGGTCGTTCCGAAAAGCATCCACCTCCTGCGGCGTGGGCGGCAGGCCGGTGAGGTCGAAGGTGACGCGACGGATCAACACCCGCCTATCGGCGGGCGGCGCGGGGGGAAGCCCTCGGGCTTCCAGCTTCGCCAGAACGAAGGCATCTATCGGGTTGCGTATCCAGGCCCGGTTCTTCACAACGGGGATGGCCGGGTCGCGGACCGGTTGAAAGGCCCAGTGGGTCGCCGCCGTCTTGCCCGGTGCGGGCGTATCGGGCCAGGGTGCGCCCGCCTTGACCCAGGCGATCAGCGCGGCGATCTCTGCCTCGGAGAGCTTCCCAGAGGGCGGCATTTTCACCGCGCCCTCGTAGCGGACCACCCGCAACAGCAGGCTCTTTTCCGGCACGTCCAGGGTCAACACCGCGCCATGGACGCCGCCCTTCTGCAGCGCGGCGCGGGAGTCGAGGCGTAGCCCGGCCCTCTGGGTCTGCGCGCCGTGGCAGGAGTAGCAGCGCTCCGCCAGCACGGGGCGCACGCTCCTCTCAAAGAGGGCGAGGGCCTCCGCCGACGGCTTCTCCTTCTCCTGAGCGCCCGCCATTCCTACGCCTACGCACGCCAACAGGGCGCCCCCAACACAAAACGCTCGAAACGCTTTTCTCCCTCTCTCCCGCATTGCCTTTACCGCCTCGATGGTGAGGATGGGCCTCTTTTCGACAGAAGCATGCCCTTTTCCTACCCGGCATCTCACAGGACAGGATCACAGGTAGAGAGGCACCATTTTCCGCCATTCGCGGGCGCGATGCGCCTCTCCTGCCCAGATATGCATCTGGTGGGGAATGCCCTTCTGATGGAGCGCTTCGCTGAGTTGGCGATTGCTGGGCAGCATGGGGTCTTCCGCACCGACAACCAGGGTGATCTGGAGGTTCCGCATCCGGCTCAAGAGGTTCGGGCATTCGAGTTGGGGCAGGAAGTGGCAGGGGGTATTAAAATAGACGTTCTCATCGTAGTAGTCGTCGAAGAGAGGGGGATAGTGTCCGTAGTGGGAGGTGAGGTCGTACCTTCCGCTGAGGGCGACCAGCTTACCGAAGTGCTGGGGATGGCGCAGCGTGATATTGGCCGCATAATAAGCGCCCAGGCTGCAGCCATGGGCGATGAGGAAGGGGTTCGGATTCTTGTGGTTCATGAAAGGGAGGACTTCGTGCAGCAGATACCCCTCGTACTGGAGATAACGCACCAATCGGTCATGAGGATGCCGCCAGGAGCAGTAGAGGCTCTCCGTATCGATGCTATCCACGCAGTAGAGCTGCAGTAACCCCTCGCAGAGCGAAGCCTGTAGCGCCCGAACCAGGCCCCAGTTCTCATAGTCGAAGAAGCGGCCCATGCGGGCCGGGAAGACAAGGACGCGTGCCCCCGCATGGCCGAAAACAAGCAGCTCCATCTCCCGTTGGAGATGGGGGCTAAACCAGTTGTGATACTCTCTATTCATCGGGCAGACACCACCATAAACACCCATAAAACAGGATGGAGAGACCGACGCACCACCCCAACCCTCGAAACGGCAGGGTGAGCAGAAGTACAAAGGGCAGGATCGCCAGGGCAATGCCGCACGCCACCCCCACTTTTCCAGGCAAGTTAAAGCCGTGAGCAGGACCTGTTTCCGGATTTGACGCCGATTCGCTCATCTTTCGCATCCTTCGTGTATTCGGGTGAGCCCGGCCGAACGCCGATGCAACCCACATCCCTATCATGCAGAGAACGATGTAGATCCACCCCTTTTTCCCCTACTTACATTATGAGCGCGGAATATTATCGCTCTGTTAAATTCCTGTTAATTTTCCGTTATCAAAGAGGCGCGCCATGTATGCCACCGGGCCCGCCATCGCTCCTTCCGCCTCCTACCCTCTCTTCTCCAAAAAGAGGGGCCTGTTTTCCGGTCCGTTGGGAAGAGGGAGAGTGAGAGAGTGGAGGCGATACGCCGCTGTGGCGCGTATCGGTATCAATCAAGATGACCAACCTGACAGCCTGGAAGGCTTCCGATCAGACGCATAGAAGCGTGGGAATGGATTCCGAATGGATCCGTACGTCGCTGGACACCGTCTATCGCACCGAGTCGCGCCGGATCCTCGCCACCCTCATTCGCCTGTTGGGCGACTTCGATACCGCCGAGGATGCGCTTCTGGACGCTTTCACGGTGGCCGCCGAGCAGTGGCCGCGCGACGGCGTGCCCGCTAATCCACGCGCCTGGCTCGTTTCGACCGGGCGCTTCAAGGCCATTGACGGCATCCGCCGTCGCGCCCGGTTCCAGATGTCGCTGGCAACGCTTGCCGAGCAACACGATCCTCGCACCGTAGACCCTGCGGAGTGGAACGACCAGGACATCGAGGACGACCGGCTTCGCTTGATCTTCACCTGCTGCCATCCTGCGCTATCGCCTGATGCCCAGGTCGCGCTGACCCTCCGCGAAGTTTGCGGATTAACGACTGAGGAGATCGCGCATGCCTTCCTGACAAGTGCTCCCACCGTAGCGCAACGGATCGTGCGCGCCAAGGCGAAGATCCGGGAGGCGCGCATCCCCTACCAGGTCCCGGAACAGGCCGATCTGCCCTGCCGCCTGGACGCCGTACTTCGGGTGATCTACCTGGTCCTCAATGAGGGCTACTCCGCTGCTGCCGGCGAAGCCCTGACGCGGCCCGACCTCTCGGCGGAGGCGATCCGCCTCGGACGTCTGCTGGTCGAACTCCTGCCCGAAGCCGAGGCCATGGGCCTGCTCGGTCTGATGCTGCTGCACGAATCGCGCCGTCCCACGCGCACCACGCCGACGGGCGAATTGGTGCTGCTGGCGGATCAGGATCGGTCGCTCTGGAACCGGGAGCAGATCGAAGAGGGGATTGCGCTTGTAGAGCGGGCGCTCTCGTCTCCCCGGTTCGGCCCCTACGCCCTCCAGGCGGCCATCATGGCAGTGCATGCGGAAGCGCCCGACGTCGCCGCGACGGATTGGGACCAGATTGTGGCACTCTACGATGAGTTGATGCAGAGGACGCCGTCCCCGGTGGTCGCGTTGAACCGGGCCGTGGCTATCGCGATGCGCGACGGTCCGTTGGCGGGATTGGCCCTCATTGATGCCTTGATGGAGCACGAGGATCTGGCCGACTACCATCTGGCGCATGCCACACGCGCGGATCTATGCCGACAGTTGGGAAGAACCGCCGACGCCCGCGCCTCCTACCGGCAGGCCCTCAGACTTACACAGCAGGAGCCGGAGCGGCGGTTCCTTATGCGACGGCTGCACGAACTCCCGACTGAAAATACACCCAATAATATTTTCTTATCCGGCGGTTCCGATGTCGATTCCGGGTGTCTCCAAACGACTATCTTGTGTCAGGAGGAGCCTGGGCCTGATCTCTGGTCGCGATAGACCGAAACCCCGGCTACAATTCAACAAGGAGAGATTACAATGCGATTCATGGTACTGGTGAGAGCCAACAAGGATTCTGAGGCGGGCGTGCTTCCGAGCAAGGAGTTGGTTGAAGCGATGGGCGAGTTCAACGAGCGCCTGTGCAAGGCCGGCGTGCTGCTCGGGGCGGAGGGGCTGCAGGCGAGCTCGAAGGGGGCGCGCATCCAATTCTCAGGCGGAAAGGCCACCGTGACCGATGGCCCCTTCGCAGAGACCAAGGAGCTGATCGCCGGCTACTGGATGATCCAGGTGCCGTCGAAAGAAGAGGCGATCGAGTGGTTCCGGCAATGCCCCGGCCCCGCAGATGGCAGCAGCGGCGAGATCGAACTGCGGCAGGTGTTCGAACTGTCGGATTTCCCTCCGGAGATCCTCACTCCCGAACTCCGTGAGCGGGTGCAGGCGTAGAGCGGAGCAGGCGCCGGCCACGAAGACGTTGATTCGCATAGGGAAGGATAGCCGCCCGTAGGTTCTCGGGCGGCTACCAGACGTCTGCTTCGGTGAAGCCGAGGGTGCGCAGGTACTCGCGGTCGAAGGCTGCGGAGAGGCTCTCGCGCGGGGAATAGGGGCCGGGCGTATAGGCGCGCGAGGAGACGCCAAGCTGGCTCAATTCGCAGACATGCCAATCCTCGCGGTTGGTTTGGTCCCAGAAGAGCACACCGTCGTCGGGATGGAAGTCGGGTTGCGCGGCGGCGTCCGGATGGAAGAGCCATTCACACACGATGCGGGTGCGGTCCGGCGCTTCCGGCCAGAGGGTGTGGACCATCACATAGTCGGGATGCAGGCTGAGGAGCATGTTGGGAAAGATCGCGTAGTAGTAGACGCGATGGTGATCCTCCGGGCTGAGGTCGCCGACCGGCAGGCTACAGGCGTTGCCGCTCAAGGTCATGCTGCCGCAGTCGGGTTTGACCAGCATATAGCCGCCCAAAAACGGGCCGGAGACCAGGTCGTTGGCCCCGCTGTCAGCAGGCGAGAGCTTCACCAGCGCCGGGTGCACCGGCGCGCAGTGGAAACACTCGGAATAGTTCTCAAAGATCAGTTTCCAGTTGGCGCGTACATCGTAGTCTATGCGGCGCGCAGCATGCAAGGTCGGCAGGTTATAGGTGCGGAACTTGGTCAGCAGCGGGGCATGCGTCGTTTCAAACGGCTCCGGGTTCGTGGCGAACGAGAGGAAGAGGAACCCCTCCCAGATCACGAGGGAGGAGGCATGCAGCGGATAGTCGGCAGGCGCGAAGCCCGCAGCCTCGTCCATGGAGGGGGCGGCGATCAGCCGACCGTCGAGCGCATAGGTCCAGGCGTGATACGGGCAGCGGATGGCGTTTTTGAAGTGCCCTTCCGCCTCCTCACAGATCCGCGTGCCCCGGTGCCGACAGACGTTATATAATGCCCGAACGATTCCGTCCCGACCCCGGACGACAACCACGCTCTCCGTCCCCATCGTGCATACAAAATAGTCGCCCGGATCCGGGATGCGCTGCTCCCGCCCGACACAGATCCAGTGCTGGAGGAAGATGCGCTCCTGCTCCTCGCGGAAGCGTTCAGGCGAGGTATAGAAGCTCCCTGGCAGCGTCTTCGCTCCCTGTGTGCCGATCTCCGAAGCTTTAATAAATTGTCCTCTCGCTTCCATGGTCACTTACATTCGGTGCGTTAGATGGTCCAGGAGGGGCCGGAGCCGATCTCGGTGACCGTGATGCCCAGCTTACGCAGAAATGCCAACCCTGCATCCAGGTTTTCCTGCGATCCCTCGATTTCCAGCACCAGCATCCCGCCGGTATGGACATCGATGTTAGCCCGGCGAATGTTCGGAATGAGATGATAATCCATCACCAGGTGATAGATGATCGGCTCCTTGACCTGGTCCAGCGGGTAGTCCAGTTGAACGCGAATTTTGGTTGTTTCACTCATAATGTGCTCCTGATCCTCCCCTATTTCTTACCGACGAGTTCCTTCCAGATGCGCAATATTTCGCCAACGCTCCACGCCTGGGCATAGCAGCCGTTCGGGCGCTGCGGAGGTGCGTCGGAACGCACCTCGCCGCCATCGTAGACCTCCGCCAGCGAACCCAGGCAGTAGGCGGTCAGTTGAGATTGCAGGGGACGCAGCATCTCCAGCGCCGCGTCGGCGTCCTTATGCACCTTATAGTGCGCCTCCACATAGGGGCCGAGCAGCCAGGGCCAGACGGTGCCCTGGTGGTACGCGCTGTCCCGGCTCCAGGCATCGCCGCCATAGTAGGGCCGATACGCCGGATCGTAGGGCGAGAGAGTGCGCAGGCCGAACGGCGTCAGCAACTCCTCGGCAACGACCTGAACGACCGCCTTCGCCATAGGGTGATCGGGCTCGAGCGGAGCGAACGGCAGGCTGACCGCAAAGACCTGGTTCGGGCGAATGGCCTCATCCGGAGCATTGTGGTCGGGTGTATCCAGCACATCGCAGAGCCCGCGCCCATCGTGCCGGGTGAAGCGGGCCGAGAACATGCTGCCATTGGTCTGGGCCAGGCCGCTATAGAGGGTGATGGCGTCCTTTTTATCCAGCACACGGGCGAAGTGCGCCATGGTGCGGAGGGCGTTGTGCCAGAGCGCATTGATCTCGACCGGCTTGCCGATGCGCGGCGTGACCACCCAATCGCCCACCTTGGCGTCCATCCAGGTGAGCTGCACCCCGGACTGGCCGGCGTAGAGCAGGCTGTCGGGCGCGACATGAATATTGTAGCGCGTGCCCTGCTGATGCCAGTGGACGATCTGCTCCAGCACGCTCCAGAGCGAATCACGGATCAGCGCGCTGTCGCCCGTCGCCAGCCAGTAGCGGTAGGCGGCGACGAAGTACCAGAGCGTGGCGTCCACCGTGTTGTAGTCCGGCGGCGTGCCCCCATCCGGGAAGCGATTGGGCAGCATCCCCTGATCCACAAAACCGGCGTAGGTGAGCAGAATTTCGCGGGCGATCTCCGGGCGGCCTGTCGCCAGGCAGAGCCCCGGCAGGGAGATCATCGTATCCCGGCCCCAATCGCTGAACCAGGGATAGCCGGCCATCAGGGTGGAGCGCCCGCCGGGGACCTGCACCACAAACTGGTCGGCAGCCAGCGCCAGCCCCTGCGCAAAAGGCTCCGTCAGGCCCATCTGCTTGGAGAGCGTTTGTCGGCGCTCCTGCAGTCGCTTCCAGGCGGCTTCGGGAGCGGGCGGGGGCAGGGAGACCGGAATATTCTCCAGCGATTTCGAGCCGGTGCGAGGGCCTGTGCCGGACGGGGGGGCGTGCAAGGAGGCGACGACGACCACGCACTCGCCCACGGCGAGTGGGACCGAGAGCATGCCCAGGCCGAACAGGTCCTCCTGCCAATCCATGCCGCGCTCCTGCTCGCGGGGGTGCTGCAAACTGTAGTACCAGTAGGGCTGTGAGGCGAAGGTGGTTTCAGGGTGGGGCGTTCCATCCTCCCGGACGATCTCCAGGTCCACCGTCTGGGTACGGTCGGTCAGGTTGCGGACGCCGGGGAGGGTGATGCGGAGGGTGCCGATGGGCGCATCCGGTTCGCGCAAGACCTGGCCGGACGGCGAGAACCAGGCGCCGTGCGCCACCTGATCGGAGGCTTTCATCTCGCTATGGTAGTCACGCCAGGCCAGCAGAGGCACCAGATGCAGATGCGCCGTACTGCCGGCAGGGGCGTCCAGCAGGCGATAGGCGATATAGACCGCATTGTGGCCCTGCGCCATCCAGACACGCTTCTCGAAGCGCACCCCCGGCCAGGGCGACCAGACCCAGGTCGGCGCAGGATCGGACACCCACGATTCCAGCAGATGGTGGCCCTGCGGATAGAGGATGCCCGGATACAGATTGGTGGAGAGCGCAAAGGTGGGCGAACGCGCGCCCTCCGCATCCACGATCTCCAGTGTCTCTTCCAGCTTGGAAAGTAGCACGGCGCGCCCTACCGGCGGGTTCAGCGCGGCGACCAGCAGGCCATGGTAGCGGCGGGTATTGGCTCCGGATACGGTCGCGGAGGCGTAACCGCCCATCCCATTGGTGACGAGCCACTCGCGCTGCGTCGCAACGGCGTCATCGCGCAGGACGGCGGAATCAAGAGCGATGTTGGGAATTTTCATAAAGCTTTCCGGACGACAGGGCCCGACCTGGAATGTAAGGATCAGGAGATACGGCGCGCCGGCTGGCCATCCAGCCGGGCTCCCGCTTCCTGATCCCTGCTTCCTGACGCCGGAACCCTACTTGGAGGGCTTCGTTTCGGAAGACCCCTTGAGGCTACCGAGATAGGCTACCAGATTGGTCAGGTCTTTGCCCTTGACCTTATCGGAGTAAGCCGGCATGGAGCTGTTGGCGTTGTGCGACTTGGGGTTGCTGACCTGATCCGTCAGCCACTTCGTCGTATGCTTGGCGTCGGCGCCCTCCTTGGACAGGTCGGGGCCGCTGGATCCCCCCTCACCGTTGATGGCGTGGCAGCCGCCGCAGCCCTGGGCCTCATAGACCTTCTTGCCGGCGGCGATCTGGGCGGCCGTTGGCTTGGAGGTTGCGGGGGGCTTGGCAAATGCCACCGACATCAGCAGCGAGGCGCTGAAGCTCAAGGTGGCCAGTGTCACTACAGCGGTGCGTATTCTACCGAAATTCAATCTCAAACTCCTTTCATGGTCATACCGTTCTCTACGACCCGGAGGCGACGATTGCGCCCCCTGCATCGGGAATTGCTCGAATAGGACGTTTCGAATCGTAGTCACAGTTCGCCCTACGCCGGGCAAACTCCTCCTTGTCGGGGCGATTTTCCGGCGGCATTTCCCGATTTCAGATACGTTCGGCTCGCCTGCCCGTGACGTTTCGACCTCGGTAATCCGGCAGGATGGCGAGCGGAAAGCCTGAAGGTCGCCCCCTTTTCGGAGCCGGTCGGAAAGGTGCGCCCATCAGCAAGGCGAGGAACCGATTGCGACCCTGGGCGAATCGTGCTATAATCTCCATCAGAGGCGACACTATCCCTGGAGGGAGATCCGACATGACAGGTGCGGCGCTGAGCGCGACAGAGACAGAACTTTCCCCGGAACTGGCGGAAAAATATCAAACGTTGCAGGCGATTTTGCAGGAGATGGCACAGGTCGTCATCGGCTACTCCGGCGGCGTGGACAGCACCCTGGTGATGAAGGTCGCCCACGATGTGCTGGGAGAGAACGCGGTGGCTGTGACGGGCGATTCCGAAGCCTTCCCGCAGGGGGAAGTGGACGCGGCGCTGGAGGTGGCCCAGGCAATGGGCGTGACGGTGACCCGTGTCCGCACGCACGAACTCGCCAATCCCCACTTCGCCGTCAATACTCCGAACCGCTGCTACCACTGCAAAACGGAGCTCTTCACCGAACTGCAGCAGGTCGCCCGCGAGCGGAATATTCCCTGGATCGCCGATGGCTCCCACTCCGATGACGGCAAGCCGGGCGATCACCGCCCCGGCATGCGCGCCGCCGCCGAGCGGGGCGTCCGCAGCCCCCTGCGCGAGGCGGGCATGACCAAGGCCGACGTTCGCGCCCTGGCCCTGCATCTCGGCATTCCCAACTGGGACAAGCCCTCGTTCGCCTGCCTCTCCTCCCGCTTCCCCTACGGGACCCACATCACGGCGGAGCTGCTGGCCCGGCTGGACGGCTGTGAGAAGTTCCTGCGCGAACTGGGCTTCCGCCAGTTCCGGGTGCGGCACCACGATACGGTCGCCCGGATCGAGGTCGAACCGCAGGATCTGTTGCGGGTGGTCGAGCAGCGCGAAGCCATCTTCGCTCGCTTCAAGGAGCTGGGCTACACCTATGTCACCCTCGACCTGGAGGGCTATCGCTCCGGCAAGATGAACGATACCCTGAACCAGAAGCCCAATATCGTGCCTATCGCCTCTCTGGAGTTGCGAACCAAATAGGCGCACACTCCCAAGGCCGATAAGGATACGATCAACATGGATGTAGCGCGGCTACGTGAGTTATTGGAGCGGGTGCAGGCCGGCACGACACCGGTGGAGGAGGCGTTGACCTCGCTCCGCTCCCTCCCCTTTGAAGACCTGGGCTTCGCCAAGTTGGACCACCACCGCGCGCTGCGCAACGGGTTCCCCGAGGTCATCTACTGTCCCGGCAAGACGACAGAGCATATCCTCGCCATTCTGGAGCGGCTGACGGCGCATTCCCGCAAGGTGCTGGCCTCCCGCGCCACACCCGAGGTCGCGGAGGCGGTCCAGGCGGCCTTTCCCCAGGCGGTCTACCACACCCTCGCCCGCATGCTGGTGGTGACCGCAGAGGGGGATGCATTTTCACCACCCGGCAACGTAGGGGCGCTGCTTGCTGCGCCCTCTGCGCCCTTGCAAGAGAACGATCCGCAGATTGACGCAGATTACCGCAGATTACAGGCAGATGAGGGAAGGTCCGCTGCGGAGCCTTTCTCCTTCGCTCCGGCGGGGACGGTGCTGGTGGTCTCGGCGGGGACGGCGGACCTGCCGGTGGCGGAGGAGGCTGCCATTACGGCGGGGGAGATGGGCAGCCCCGTGGAGCGGCTGTATGACGTCGGGGTGGCGGGCATTCACCGCCTGTTGGGCCACCAGGAGCGGCTCTTTGCGGCGAATGTGCTGATCGTGGTCGCGGGAATGGAGGGGGCGCTGGCTTCGGTGGTGGGGGGGTTGGTAGCGCGCCCGGTCGTCGCCGTGCCGACCAGTGTGGGTTACGGCGCCAGTTTCCACGGCCTCTCTGCGCTGTTGACGATGCTGAACTCCTGTGCGACCGGCGTGGGCGTGGTCAATATCGACAACGGCTTCGGCGCGGGCTACCTGGCGCACCTCATCAACCTGACGGCGCGGAGCGGCGCGTAACGTGGCGGCGCGACTGATCTGGGCCGCCGTGACCGCCCTGCTCGGCGGCGCGCTGCTATGGCGACGGTTGCGGACAGCTTCTTCTGATCGGTGGGAATTGCAGCTCTCCTGGATTTTACGGGCGGTCACGGTGGCGCTCTGTCTGTTCTGGGCTGCTGTCTGGCTCGGCCTGGCCTGGGTTCGCCTCCGCTTTCCATTTGAACTGGAGTGGATCGGCGGCGCGATGCGCGACCACTGCCTGCAGGTGTTGCAAGGCAAGCCTCTCTATGTTCCTCCCGGTGCGGGCTGGTTTCCCTACGAATACCCTCCGCTCTACTTCTGGGTCTGCGCGCTCCTGATGCGCTTCCTGGGCGCGTCGTTCGTTCCCATGCGGCTGGTCTCCATTCTCTCGACCCTGGGCTGCGTCGGGTTGACCGTTGCCTGGGTGCGGCGCAAGATCGGCAACGGGAGAGAGGCAGCGGAGGCGAAGGAGCCGGGGGGCAGGGAGTATCGGCCCGGCAGCGCCTGGGGTTGGATCGCAGCGGGCGTATTTCTGGCGACCTATCGCTTCACCGGCGCCTGGTACGACGCGGAGCGGCTGGATATGCTCTTTCTGTTCCTGTCGCTGCTGGGGGTCTACTGGCTGGAGCTGGCGACGGAGGATGCGCGGCGCTCCGTCATGTTCGGGGCGCTTTCGGCGCTGGCGTTCGGGCTGGCATTTCTCACCAAGCAGCAGGCCGTGCTGTTTCTTGCAGCGGGCGCCGCGGCCCTGGCGTGGCGGCGCGATGGCAAAACTCTTGTCACCTTTCTCTTCGTTGCACTCGTAGTGTGCATTGGGTCGGTTCAGGCGCTCAATAGGGCGACGGACGGCTGGTTCGGCTACTACTGTTTCCATGTTCCGCTATCCAATGGGATCCAACTGCCGCTGGCGCGGATGTTTCTCGTGGAGGATCTGCCGCTGTACCTGCCCCTGATCGCCCTGCTGGCGCTGGTGGCCGTATGGCAATGGCGACCGCAGGGCCAGGAGGGCGCGGAGCGCGGGCGGGACGCCGTGCTGATCGCCATGACGGCAGCCGGGGTGCTGGGCAGCCTGCTCAGCCGGGCGCACTGGGGCGGGGCGGAGAACGTCCTGATGACCGCCTACTTATTTATCGCGGCGGCGGCCAGCGTCGTCGCCGGGCGGCTGGAGGCCAGGGCGGAGATGCCGTCCTGGCCGCTCTATGTGCTGGCGCTGGCGCAGTTGCTGACGCTCACCTACCGGCCCGACCAGCAGTTGCCCCGAACCGCCAACCGGGCGGCGGGCGAAGCCTACCAGGCAGCGATCAGGCGATTGGAGCGAGAGGGCGAGGTGTTGTGCCTGGATCATGGCGGGCTGACCGCCACGCCTCACTTCCAGATCATGGGCCTGCTGGATGTGATGCATACGGAGAAGAGGCTGCCTCCCGGCTTGATTGAGGCCCTGCATGCCCATCGCTACGCCGCGATTGTGACGGATGCCAAGCCGGAGGGCGGCGATGTGTTCGGCGAGGTCCGCAAGGAGTACGACGTCTCGGAGTGCCTCCATATGACGCAGCCCTGGGTCATTACAGGCTTTTTGACGCCGGGTCCGGATCGGCCGGTGTGGGTGCTGCGTCCCCACCGATAGCCGTCCGGTAGAGGTGCGGGCGGGTGGCGATCGCGTCCTGAACATCAAGATGCGTTCCTGTGTTGTGCCGGTTGTTGGGGAGAGGCGTCGTGCGGCTCGTGGCCTCCTGCCATTCTCCGGTTTGAAATCGGCTTGGGGAGTTGTCATGGCGTTGCTACGCGACCAAATCACCTATATCTGGAACCTGCGTCGCGATCCGCGCCTCTGGGTTCGCTTCCTCTGGTGGCTGAACCTCCTGTGCATGATCGGGCTGGTGGTCAAGCCGGATCGGGTAGGGCCTGTTCTGGCGTGGATCTGGATCATCATCTGCATCTTTCGCGGCCTGCTTGCCAGCGCGTGGGGCCTGTTGCACCTGCGTACCACGCTCCTGGCCCAGCGGGTCGCGCTGCGCTGGGCGTTCTGGCTGTCGGTGCTGGCCTCCCTCTGGTTCTACACCTTCATGCAGCAGCAGGATAGGACATCGCATCCCTGGCCCCCCAGCGTGCTGTTGCTCGTCACCCTGGCGGTCTTTCCGGCCGTATTCACGCTGTTCCTGGTGTTCAGCCTCTATGGAGCGGCGCTGGGGGCGTCTGCCTATCAAGACAAACCCGATGTGAAGGAAGCCGTGCCGTTGAGCGTAACGGCGTGGTGGTTCTCGGTGTTGGGGGCTCTGGTACTGACGACGCTGCTCCGCTCCCTCAGGAGCAGCCTCCTCATCTCCGCCGTTTTCCTGGGAGTGAACCACTATACGGTCTGGCTGACCATGTGGCTGCGGGGGCGCGGCTATGAGCCGCAGGAGTTGGTGCCGCGCCTCGTCAATTCCGTGCTGGGCCACTTGAACCTACGGTGGAAATATGGCGGTCGTTTGCGTCAACTCGATCTGCGCGGGATCACGCTGGGGCTGGTGGCTTCGATGTTCGCCCTGATTGTTGGCAACCAATTGCTGCTAGTCACGGAGGAGTCGGCGTTGGCCTCGTTGATGCGGGTTCGACACCAGGTATTTGAGGCGATTACCCAGCAGCAGGTGTCTGTGCCGCCTCCGCGCGGCCCGGTGATCCTGCTCAGAATGGATGCCGCCGCCCGCGCTGCCGCGCTCACCTCGCGCTCCGAAAGCGATCTTCAGGCCGAGATCATCCGCAAACTCCATCAATTGGGCGTCGCACACATCGTTTTGCCCTACCCGACCCTGTTGGTCCATCAGGAGGACCTCGGCGCGACGACCGAGGCGGCGGTCGCCCGGACCCGTCGGGATCTGCCGCAGTTGACCGAGGCCATGCATGAGGCCGGCAATGTGATCCTGGTGCTGGATCAGGAGACCCATACCGGCCCGGAGGCGCGCCAACTGCTCCGGGCGGCGCACGACACCGCCTCCTTCGGCATGGAGATGTACGGCTCGGTGCCGTTGCCCTCCATACCGCTCTCCTGGCAGGATTCGCCCCCGCTTCCGCTGCTCCTGTTTGCGCTGGAGCATGGACAGAAACTGATCCCCGAGGCGTACGGAGACCGCCTCTTTGTGCGCTCCATCGCCGGTGTCCCGCTGCCGCAGGGCCTTCCGGGGCACATCCTGTTGGATTTTCGCTCCAAGATGCCGCAGTCCCCGGTGCTCTTCAACGAGTCGATTGCCACGGTGGCCTACACGGCCCTGCTCACCGACAAGCCGGTCCTGGAGCCGCAGATACTCGGTATGACCCAGTCCATTCCGCTCACAGACTACTTTCGGGGACAGACCGTATTTCTGGAGCCGATGATCCAGGCGCCCCTGGAGACGCCCATCGGCACCATGCCCCGCTTCGAGGTGTTGGCCCGCATCACGAACACGCTGCTCTCCGGATACGCTCTGCACCGCGCGAATGCGGGCTGGATATTCCTGCTCACCCTGATCCTGGGGGCGTTGGTGGGCCACCTCTGCGTCCGCCGCGATCCGCTGGAGGCGAGCTGGCGTGTCATCCTGTTGCTATTGGGGATCTTCGCCTACACACTGGTGGCCTTTTTCAAAGGGGTCTGGGTGGATGCGGTAGTGCCCATTGTGGCGGTAAGCGCCGCCTTTCTCCTCATCACCCGCCTGACCTTTACACTGGAGCGGGATGCTCGGGATCGTAACCGGCGCCTGCTGCAGCGGTTCCTCGCGCCGAAGATCGTGGAGCAACTGCTGGATGCCCCGGAGGAGGCGCTGGGCCTGGGCGGCGACAAGCGGCGCGTCGTCGTCCTCTTCGCCGACGTCCGCAACTTTACGGGCTTCGCCGAGACGCACGCCCCCGAAGAGGTCATCGAGGTCGTCAACCACTATATGACGGCGCTTACCGACGCCCTGGACACCTACGGCGGGATCCTGGACAAGTACACCGGGGATGGCTTGATGGCTTTTTTCCTGATAGATCGCGCCCCGGAGGCGGAGGTCGAGCGGTCGGTGCTGGCGGCTCTGGCGATGCGCGATGCGGCGCTGACGCTCTCGGCGCGGCGGAAGGCGGAGGGGCGTTCGGTCCTGAATATCGGCTTCGGCATGCACTACGGTGAGGCGGTCGTGGGGCTGGTGGGCAACCGCAACCGGCAGATCAACTATACCGCGCTGGGGCATACGGTGGTGGTCAGCGCCCGCCTGCAGACGCTGGCGGAGGGCGGCGAGATCGTCATCAGCGAACCAATGCACGAGATGGTCCGCGACCACTTCCATGTCGTGTGCCATTCGCCGGTGCTGGTCAAAGGCATCTCCGCCCCCATGCGCCCCTACTTCGTCCTCGACCCCGTCGAAAAACCCTAACCTTTTCCCAACTTCAGGAAGTTCCGGAGGAGATCCTTGCCGCTGGCGGTGAGGGCCGATTCGGGATGGAACTGCACTCCTTCGACGGCATATTCCCGGTGCCGCACCCCCATGATTTCGCCCAGGTCGGTCCAGGCCGTGATCTCCAGGCAGGCGGGCATGGTCTCGCGTTTGATGACCAGGGAGTGGTAGCGGGTCGCCTCGAAGGGGTTGGGCAGGCCGGCGAAGATGCCCCTGCCATCGTGTTCGATGAGCGAGGTCTTGCCGTGCATGATACGGTCGTTGCGGATGACGTCGCCGCCAAACGCCGCCCCGATGCTCTGATGTCCCAGACAGACGCCCAGGATGGGGATCTGCCCTGCGAAGCGCTGGATCAGCGGCACGCAGACGCCCGCTTCGTTCGGCGTGCAGGGACCGGGGGAGATCAGGATACGCTCCGGCTGCATGGCCGCGATCTCATCGAGCGTGATGCAGTCGTTGCGCCGCACCGCGACCTCGGCCCCGAACTCGCCCAGATACTGGACCAGGTTGTAGGTGAAGCTGTCATAATTATCAATGACGAGGATCATGACGAAAGTAGTACCTTAAAGGGGAATTTGCCGTCGTCGGTAATGCAGGATGACGAAGCGGCGTTGTCAAAAGTATAACCTGCTTTTCCGCTGACGTCAAATCTATATTGCACTCTTATGGCCGGGTCAGGCGAGGGGGATCTCGGCGGCGGTGAGGCTCTCGCGGAGCGCGCCTCGTAACCGCATCTGTTCGGCGATCAGGTCGCGGGGATCTGAGACCACCTCGATCCGGATCGTGACCGAGGCGGCGGAGAAGGCGGTGATCCCCTGGAGCTTCGGAGCAGCCTTGAGATGGTGATTCGGCTGCGCGAAGAGGGCCTCCCCAACAGCGTTGATGGTAGACACCACTTTATTGAGGTCCGCGCCGGCAGCAACGGCGACCTCGACGAAGTCGGAGACAGGGTTGCGCGACAGGTTGGTGACGACGCCGATATCGCCGTTGGCGATGAGCACGACCCGCCCGCCGGGATCGAGCAGGCGGGTGACCCGCATCCCCATCTCGACGACCTGCCCCGTAGTTGTGCCGATGGTCACCGTATCTCCCACGACAAAGAGGTTGTCAATCATGATGAAAAAGCCGGAGATGACGTCCTTCACCAGCTTTTGAGATCCGAACGCGACGGCGACCCCGATGACCCCCGCCGTGGTGATAAACGGCATGATATCGAAGCCCAGCGCCTTCAGGAACAGCACGCCGAAGACAAAGAACAGCACATAGCTGACGAGGCTCTTCGCCAGCCCCTGCAGGGTCTGCAGGCGGCGTTGTCGCTCCTCCGCAATCCCCAGACGGGCCTCATGGGCCAGCAGACGGGCCAGGACGCTGTCAATCAGCCGGGAAAGGAGCAGGTGCAGTAGCAGATAGGCCAGCAGAATGCCGCCGATCTGCAGCAAAGCGATCAGGGCGTTCTGGGAAAAAGTTTGCCAGAACCGGAGCCAGAACTCCGGCTCGAAGATATGGCGCAGGTCTACCGGAGCGGGCGAAGTTGTCGGCGTTTTGGGCGGCATGATAAGGAAGTTCTCGTCTCTGTGTTTTCTGCTCAGTCCTTTGTCCGCAGCAACGGGCAAGGGCTCAGGGGTTGGTCGGCGTTTCGAGCGGCCGGGCGAGAGGCTCCCAGTTGAGGAGACGCCTGGCCTTGCTCATATTCATGTGTTTTTGCTCATAGTCTCCGGAGATCATGAAGGCTTCGAAGCCGGGGCCGCGATAGTCGAGAGCGGCCAGCAGGGCGCGGGCGACATCGTCCGCAGTCGTCGCGATGGTGGGCGTCCCCAGGCGGGTCTCGCGGAGCCAGCGCTCCTCCGGCATGGGGTGGCAGAGGCGCAGGGCGTTGACTGTCATGCTCCAGGCGCGGGCGGCGTTGCGGCAGCACTCTTCGCCGAGCCGCTTGGTAAAGCCATAGATGTGGCGGGAATCCGACGGGATCTCTTCGTCCGGAAAGTGGCGACAATACAGGTCCCCATCATAGACGGACATACTGCTGGTATAGACCGCATGGGAGATGCCGGCCCCATGCGCCGCCTCCAGGGCCAGATAGATGCCCTTGACGTTGACATCGAAGGAGGAGATGGTAATATCGTCGGCTTGCCAATCCTTGCTGCCCATCGCCATATAGAGCAGGGCATCCATATTCTTACTGGCGCTTGCGAGGGCAGCGGCATCGCAGACATTGCCCTGATGGAACTCGACGTTGCGTTCGCTGGGATCCTGGTCGCGATTCTCGGTATCCATCTGCCAGAGCGGAGGGGGCTGAAGATCGAAGATACGCAGGTTATGGCGTTGTAAGAGCACCGGCAGGATGAGCGAGGCCACATAGCCGGAACCTCCGATGACGAGGACATTCATACGATGATCTCCCGGGCCGGGGACAGCCCTGTCTTCTTTTTGCTGGAAATAGGAGCGGCTGGGCATCTCCCGCTCCAGACTATCTTACCGCTAGAGGAGGGGTAGGTGTCAATGGAGGGCCATTCGCGGTCGGGTCTTAGAATAATTTAATTTTCAATTCAGCCGATTTTAAGGAAGAGGCGCTATACTGGTGATAACGACGAGATTTCTTGGGAAGCTTATTGCGCCCCCTTGCTTCAACCCCGCATATTTCTGCGGGGTTTTTTCTTGCTTGTCCCTATGCACCAGGGCATGCGACCGGCAGAATGCGTACAGAAATCCTGACCGATGGAAGGAATCCCCGTTCAAAAAGCCCAATTCGCCTCTAGGGGCCTCGCCTCGCAGAACGGCGTCGAAGCTCTGTCGAAATGCATTTCCTTAAACACTCGGAGAGGAGGAGCATGATGGATACAAAAATAATTGTTTTGTCGCGGCGTGAGTTGTTGCAGGCTACGGCGCGTTTCGGTCTGTCCGGGGCGGCGTTGGCCGCGTTCCATTCGGCGAGAGCGGGAGAGCGGCGCACTCCGGCCCTCGCCTTGCCGGAGCATCGCGAAGGGGGAAGCGACAAAATGCCTTTCGTCCTGGGCTACTACCCCGACTGGAAGCCTCTAGATCCTGTCCATCTCGACCTGGATGCCTATACACACATCTGCCACGCCTTTGCCCGAATCACGAAGAATGGCTCGCTGCACTTCCCGGCGGAGGAGCAGACACGGGCGCTGGTGGATGCGGCGCACGCCAGGAAGATCAAGGTGCTGCTCTCCGTCGGCGGGGCGGACAGCGGCGCGAGCCTGCGCGCCCAACAGACAGACCCGTTTGCGGATGCGCTGGCACAACGGATCCACGCGGGCCGCTATGATGGCGTGGACCTGGATTGGGAGTTTCCTGAAAACGACGCTGAGACGGCAAAACTCTCCGCGCTGGCGCAGGCGCTGCGCAAACGCCTGCCCCACACCCTCCTGACGCTGGCCGTTCCCGCGACGAACTACTATGGGAAGTGGTTCCCGACCGATACCCTGCTCCCCCTCGCGGACTGGCTCAATATCATGACATACGACTTCTGCGGCCCCTGGTGCGATAAGGTCCTGCACAACGCCCCCATGCCCGAAGTGACGGCCTCCATAGATTATTGGAAGGGCAAGGGCTGGCCCATGCAGAAGCTGCTGCTTGGCATCCCGGCTTATGGCAAGCGGATCCATGCAGCCAGGTTCGGAGACCCCGCGCCTGTCGGAACGTATGAGGCGGATGAGGTCGCCTTCAACGACATGGCAAAGTACCTCAAGGATGGCTGGAAGACCATGCTGGATGCGGAAGCCCAGGTTCCCTACCTGGTCAAGCCGGAGGGCGGGGAGCTCATTACCTATGAGGATGTGGCTTCCTCCGTGCGCAAAGGCCAACTGGCCCATAAGCGCGGCCTGCGCGGCGTCTTCTTCTGGGAGATGACCAGCGACTTCGACGGCAAGACGCATCTGCTGGCCCGCGCCGCGCGCAAAGGCTGGAGTGATCCCAATCCCTGAGCAGAAAAAGTGTGAACAACTTGCCGGATGAACTCCTTTTGGGTAGTTCATCCGGCAAGTTGTCTGGTCGTGCGGTGTTTCGCTTTACGGCCTCTCGAAGCCAATAAGAAGGTATTATGCGACTTTGCGTTGGACTCTTTTGGCTACTTGAAAATCGGCCTTGATCTGCCTTGTTTCTGTGCCCACCTTGAATTGACTCACGAGTTCCTGCAAGTGTGACGCCATGGAGTTGAGTTCGCTCGCGGAGGCGCTCACCTCCTGGATGCCGGCGGTCTGTTCTTCTACCGATGCCGACACATTCTGGGTACTCGCTGCCACCTCCTCGGCGGACGCGCTCATCTCCTCAGCTCCTGCTGCCGTCTCCTGGTTGATGGCAGCCACCGTGGTAATGGCGCTGGAAACCTGTACGGTACCAATTGCCATTTCGCCAACAGAGCGCTCATTCTCCTCCGCCAGTTGGCGCACGGTTGCCACCGAAGAACGCACTGCCTGTACCGATGCCGTCATTTTCTCGGCGGTAGCGGTTACTTCCTGAACTTCGGAAGCCACCCTCTCTGCCGCCTTGAGTATCTGCATCAGGGCAGTTCCGGCCTCTTCGCTGCACATCGCACCTGCCAGCACTTCCTGATGGTTCGCCTGCATGGCCTGAACCGATTCCTCTACTCCCGAGCGTACACTGCCGATCAAAGCGCTGATCTCTTTGGTAGAGACGGTGGCACGCTCGGCAAGTTTACGGACTTCATCGGCGACAACGGCAAATCCCCTGCCATGCTCTCCAGCACGCGCGGCTTCGATGGCGGCATTCAAAGCCAGCAGGTTCGTCTGCTCGGCGATTTGGTCAATGGTTTCGACAATCGCGCCAATCTCCTGTCCCTTCCGTCCTAATTCTACGACCTTCTCGGAAGCGGCCTCCACCTGCTCTTTGATCCGGCTCATGCTTGCTATGGTCTTCTCGACAGCCTTGCCACCCGATTGGGCAACGGAAGCGGCTTCCTGGGCGGTCGAGGCCATCTGCTGGGCAGAGCGCGCTACCCCTTCGACGGCTTGTGTCGCCTGTTGCATTCCGGCGTCGGCTTGTTGAGCGGCGTTCTGCTGGCGCTCCCCGGCGCTCTGAACTCTCCCGACTGCGACCTGGAACCGCTCCATCGCAGTTGCGGCCTCGGTTGCGGCCCTGGCTTGCTGCTCGCTCCCTTTCGCCATCTCCTGGCTGGTCTTGGCGGACTGGTTGGCGGCAGAGGCGACTTCCTGAATGGAATGGGCAATTTCGTCGGCAGCCTGTCCGGTCTGGTCGGCTGCTGTCGAGAGCTGGGCGCTCGTAGCAGAGACAGCCTCAGCGCTCTGGACGACTTCTCTGACGAAATCGCGAAGGGACGCTTGCGCGTCACCGAAGGTCTGTATGGTATTTTGTGTCCGTGCAAGCAGGGCATTGAAGGTCTTTGCCATCTTCCCAAACTCGTCTTGTGTGTCGATTTCCAGCGACTTTGTGCCTGTCACGATGGTTGCTGTCAGGTCGCCTTCCGCCAGGGCATCTACGGCGTGGCCCAGGTTGGTCAGACAAATGCTCTGGATGGTCTCCATGCGTTCGGAAACTTGCGCCAGGGGACGTGTGATGAGGCGCGTGATATACCAGGCGAAGAGGATCCCAATGCAGAAGGCGATACCGAGGCAACTGAAAACGATTAACTGAAGCCCGGCTGCCGCCTTTTCCGCAGTGCTAACAACCTCAGTGCTGTCTTTCGCGTTCCAATCGGTTATCGTATCCAGTGAGGGCTTAAACTCGTTGGTATAGGTGGGGGTAGTCTCTCGTTCGACGATCTGAAAGCCCTCCTTCGAGTCTGCTTTCTCAACCGCCATACGGATGCGTTGATGAATGGCACGATACTTCGTCCAAGCTTGTTCGAGGGCATTGAAGTTCTTTCTATCCTCGGCCTGGGTGATAGATTGTTCATACTCTTTCAAATTCGAGGAGACATTTTGCTCTTCCACGTCCAAGTCTTGCTGTAATTGTTTCAGCAGAAGAGGGTCCGTGTTGCCGGCGAGCCGAAATTGAAGGATACGAAACTGTTTGACGGCGGCATCTACCTTTGCAAGATGAATGAGGGCTGGGACGCTGTGCTTGCCAATCCTGTTCATGTTGGCCATCATCGAACTGATACCGCTGAGAGCCGTCAATCCAATCCAACCGGTGAGAGCAAGACACAAGCCGAAGCCAAGAGCGAGTTTCCAGCCCGTGCGTAAGTTCATGAACCATCTCATATGACGATTACCCCCGCTATTTTGTATATTTGTATATACGGAGTGTTTGCCTGGCCTCGATACGCGAACAATGGTGCTTGCCGCGCTCAGTTTTCTGTAGGACCATGCCGAGTTTACTCCGTACTCATGTTCCGGTGCGCACTGTAACAGCGATGGCTTCACGTCGAGGTAAAGGATGCATTAAGGCAGTTTTCATCCCAATGATACAAGCGGCCTGGCTGGGGTAGTTATCGGCTGAATCGCCATACTTTCTCATATTGGCGAATGGCCGGCCCAACACATAGGGAGATTACCGGATTGAAGTTGTGGTATAATAGCAAGTAGCGCGAAGCAGTCGCGTTCCTGTCCGCGAAAAGGGCTTAGCCCACTGCCCTTCTAAACTTTTCGGATTTCGATCCTTCTTTCTGCCTGACCTTGCGGACGCCAGGCGCTTACGAAAGGAGGTTCTTATGTCTCTCACGTTGCCGCTCAACCCCAGCCTGGAACACCTCAAGCACCAGGCAAAGGCTCTGCTCCGCGCCTACCAGGCCCACGATCCCACCGCGCTTCAGCGCTTCGCTGCGGCGCATCCGCACTTTGCCGGGACTTCCGCAAACCGCAAGCGCACGTCTCCCTGTCGTCTTGCCGATGCGCTGCTGGTCATCGCCCGCGAGTACGGATTTCCCTGTTGGGCGAAGCTCAAGGCGCATGTCGAGGCAGCAGGCAAGCAGCCGGAGGCGAGTGCCCGCGAAGTCTACGGCACGGTCGTCACCCCGGAAGGGGCGCCTGTCGCAGGCGCTACGGTCTCCTGGATCGAGCAGACCCCCGGCGGATCGCAGCAGTGCCAGACGACCCGGACCGATGCGGAGGGGCAGTTTCGCTTTCAGGAGGTTCGCCCCGAATTGGGAACCCCCTTCTCCGTCACCTTCATGGTGCAGGCTCCTGAATGGGGCCTCAGCTTTCAAACGCGCCGCGCCAGTCCCATGACGATCCGCCTGCAGCCTGCTACGGACCTACCCGTTGCCTTCCTCGGTCCGGAGGGAAAGCCCGTCCCCACGCTGCGCGTCCGCGTCCACAGGCTTTATGAGAGAAGCCTCGGCGCTCTCGATATCCCTGCCGACCTGCCCGGCCCCTGGCGGCAGCAGACCAATACACAGGGCATGTGCGTCTTTCCTGGCCTGCCGCAAGGTGTCCAGGTCCAATTCGCTGTCGAGGACGAAGCGTTTGCCGCACCGGAATTGAAAGACTGCATCAACCTGGCTCTGGTCGCGACCCAACCGCCTGCCGCTATCGCCCTGCTCTTCGGAGGCGCGATACAGGGGAGGGTCACCCTGAGAGGGAAGGGGCAGCCGGTAGCCGGGATCTATGTGGGAGCGCATGCGGCCGAGAGGGCCATCGGCGGGGGCAAAGCAGTGACCGATGCCGATGGCAACTATCGCATTACGCAACTGCGCCCAGGCTTCTATAACCTCAGTCTGCGCCTGGAATTTTCGCGAGAAGCGTGGGAACATCAGGTCACTGCGCGCGCCCTGGAGATTGTGGAAGTAAAGCCTGGAGTAACGCGGGAGCGGCAAAACTTTACCCTGATCCAGGGATCGCTTCTTACCGGCAAAGTGATCGACGCGCATACCGGCGAACCCCTGGCCGGGATCAACATCGGGATCAGCGGCCCCGCGCACCCGCAGGCCAGCGGGGCGGTACAGTCGGTAATCACCGGTCCGGATGGCGTCTATCGAGCGCGCGTGCCTGCCGGGCGGCAGCATGTCTATGTGATGGGGCTGGGGCCGCTTTATACACGCTACGCGCCCCCGAAAGAGGGCGTCCATATCGTGGTGGGGGAAAACACGACGGTGCAGGACTTCACATTGGTCCCCTTCTCCGATTCGGATCTCAAACCGATCCACGGCAGGGTGCTCGGACCGGATAGCAGGCCGGTCGCGAAGGCAGTCGTGATCATCAAGCCCACCGAGTGGCCCTCTCCCCTCTTTCGGCATCCGGTGGCCTCTATCGAGACGGATGAACACGGTACATTCGGCCTCGAACCGGCCAGGGGCGCTCTTCGTCTGGGGGCGCGTTCCGGCGCGCTGGCAACCGACAAGATCCTTCTGGCACATGGCGGAGAGGAGATCACACTGCACCTCAAGCCGAATGTGCTGCTCCCTCTCTCCGGGCGGGTTATCAATGTGGAAGGAGAGCCCATTCCCGGCGCGAAGGTCAGCCTGCAGGATTGGTGGCAGAAATTAGGCGCTCCCATCGCAACCACCACGACCGACAGCCAGGGGCGCTTTACTTTTCTTGACCTCCTTGCGGATGCACGCTATTCGGTCTGGGTGGAGGCCGTCGGATACAGTACTCAGGGGTCGGAATGCAGGGATGCCAGGCCGGGAGAGCCGATAGAACTGCCCACCTTAACGCTGCCGCGTGCGGACAGGTCGCTTGCCGGACGCGTCGTGGACACACGCGGCAAGCCTGTCGGGAAGCAGGGAGTGCGGCTGCAAGGCAAATATAGCCGCGCCCAGGATAGTTTTACCGATAAGAAGGGGTACTTCCGCTTCGAAGGCATTGTCAACGAGGAGGTTACCCTCTACTTGCATAATGGAGGGGGCTTCTCTCCGAACAGGACACAGGCCCATGCCGGGGATACGGAGGTCGTGCTGATCAAGGCATAGCCCTGAGAGTTTCGGTTCCGACAGGGATTGCACCGTATTCCGGCAGGAGAAGCGGAAGGAAAGCCGAAATATAGGGCAATCCCTGATCGGCACAAGATTCGATGCCGCAGGAAAGAAACGGAGAAGGCTTTCGCAATGCTGCGTGTGTGCGTGATCGGCATGGGGCCTATCGGCAGCCTCCATGCCCGCATCTATCAATCCGACCCGCTGGCCGAGCTGGTCGGCGTCTGTGATATCCTGCCGGAGCGGGCGCGCCAGGGAGGCGAACGGCTGGGAGTGCCCTGGTTCACCCGCGTCGAGGAGATGCTGGCCGCCCTCAAACCCGATGTGTGCAGCGTGGCGACAGGCGGCTATGAATACTCCAGCGATCACCATGAGCCGACCCTCCAGGCGCTGCGGGCGGGCTGCCATGTCCTCTGCGAAAAGCCGATCAGCAACGAGATCGATAAGGCGGAGGAGATGGTGCGGGTGGCGCGGGAGGAGCAGCGCTGCTTCGGCATCGACTTCAACCACCGCTTCACTCCCGCCGCGCGCCTGGCCGGGCAGTGGCTCAAAGAGGGGCGGTTGGGCGACCTGCTGTTCGTCAATGTCGCGCTCTGGATCGGCAGGCCGGAGGCGTTCGAATCGCCCTACTACCACCTCAAGGCGCTCAACCCCCACTCCATCGATCTCATCCGGCACTTCTGCGGCGACATCACCCAGGTCCACTGCTTCGCCATGCAGGCGCCGGGGCGCAATATCTGGTCCACGGCTTCGTTCAACTTCAAGCTGGCCAATGGCATGGTCGGCCACCTCACCAGCAGCTACGACATCGCACGCGGTCACCCCATGGAGCGGTGCGAAGTCGCGGGCGTCAAGGGGCGGTTCGTCATCGACGACATGTGGCGTGAGGCGACGCTGTACCCTGCAGGCGATACGGCCAAGGCCGTCTACACCAACCCCGTCTTCGGCGGCTATCGGGATTTCGACGACACCTTCCGCGAACGCCTGCACACCTTCCTCAAGCAGGTCTCCGATGGGGCGCAGCCTTCGGAGATTGACGGCTCGGGTGAGGATGGGCTGGCGGCGCAGCGGGTGATCGCCGCGGCCATCGAATCGCTGAACACAGGAGCCGTCGTAGCGGTCAACGCGCTAAGGAGCAGCGATACACATCCATCCGTCAACATGCTGTATAATGAAAGGCAAGGGAAGGCGACACAGAAGAGCCAGGAGAAGAAGGGATGACTCTGACCATCCATTTAACACCGGAGATGGAAGCGCAATTACAGCAAGAGGCGGCACAGAACGGGCAAAACCTGCCAGATTATGTGGAGGGATTGCTGAGGCAACGCCTGGAGACACCCGCCCCGGCAGTTTCTTCTCTACGCTGGAGCGATCTCCGGGCGCGGGCGTCGGCTCCTCTGCTTGGAGAGGATGCACAGACCTGGGTGACGCGCACCCGCCAGGAAGCGGAGGAGCATCGGGAGAAAGCGCTGAGACAGCGGCCATGACCATTGTGGAGGCCATGCGTGGAGTCACACGGGTGTTTCTGGACACCGCTCCCGTTATCTATTTCGTCGAGCGGATTTCCCCCTATCATGCGGTAGTGAACTACGTTTTTGACCGTCTCGATGCCGGAACCCTCAAGGCATCTACATCACCAATCACTCTGGCGGAGTGCTTGATCGGGGCTTATCAGAGTGGCGATACGGAACTCCAGTTCGACTTCTACCATCTGATCACCCGCGGTCCCAGTACCGTCTGCGGCTACGTGGATTATCTGGCCGGTCGGCAGGCGGCAGAACTGCGGGCCAAATATGGTCTATCGCTGACGGATGCGCTCCAACTGGCAATGGCAATGGGAGGCGCCTGCGAGGCGTTCCTGACCAACGACATTGCGCTCAAGCGGGTGACTGAAGTCCGTGTTCTTGTGTTGCAAGAGCTGGAAGCTCCCTCCGAATGAGCGATAGCATACAGTTTCGAACAGCGCCGCTGCCGTGTATATTGCTCGCTCCTACGCCTGTGCCACCTACTCCGAAATCAGTGCAGCCCAACACTAATTGCTCATGGAACTTGACGGCTTTTTGTCACCCTTTGAGTACCCATTGGTCTGTGCAGAAGTCGTATTTGGGAAATAGGCCATCCGAAAACAGCAGACGAGGAAACTATGATAAAGCAAACAAGCAAGATGGAGATTATATATCCCCATACTTTTTTTCGGCGGCGAGCCTTTAACACTTTTTCTTTGGTCTCCCTGGCCTGCTCGGTAACCTGACGTACTTCATGATTCGATGGCCCATCAGGAAAACCTTGATCCTGTATATATTGGAGTGCAGCTACACGTCCTTGAAGCACCAATAGATCTTTTTCAGCATCGGAAAGTGTAAAATCCACTGTAGTAATAGGAGAAGGATCTATAACCAACGTGTGCTCGCGATATTCATCAATGACTGTTAGGTCGTCGCGATCAAAGAGAATATTCAACATATCAAAGAGGAGTAAGCCTTTAGGAAGCGGGCGGGGATTTTTAGACCCGAGGTAGAGTGCAATGAACTTCGGCCGTTGTGCTGGATGACGCTTGTGTTCTTCTTCTAAGTAGGTTTTGACAGGATAATTATTGAGCAAACCACCATCCAGGACACGAGATCCTTCCAGCATCTGAGGTTGAAAGAAATAAGGGATAGACATACTGCAGCGAACGGCAAAAAAGGCAGGAGTGTCCTGTCGTTGCCCTTCCGAATCGAAAGGAACTGTGCCTCCATTGGATCTGCTCGCGTAAATAACAACCCTCTTAGGGGCGAAATCTTTCAGAGGAATATCACCAGTTCGCCCAGTACGTGCGTAAAGAAGGTTGCGGATCCATTCTTGAATTGTTGTACCAGGATGGAGGCCCTTATGAATGAAAAGATTCAAAATCATGCTAAAGCCTTTACCATCCATAAAGTTGCGAAAGTTTGTTTTACGTAAGATATCTTCAAGATCCCTGCCATCATATCCGGCAGCGAGAAGTACAGCCGCAATGGATCCAGCGGACGTTCCAACAAAACCTGCGAAATCATAATACTTTTCCAATTCGCGCATAGCACCTGCATATGCAAGTCCTTTCACCCCACCACCTTTCATTATGACGGCGTCAATTTGTATCCTTTCGGTTTTTGCGATAGATGCATCGCACTTCATTCCAACCCAATCACGGAACAATTGGCCACAAACTCGATAACGTGCATAAAAGCCATCATGAATAACTATACCATGATAACAGAGGGCTTTTAGTCCTGGGTCAATCGAAAGTTGAGGATTCTGTGCAGCTAGAACTACATTCTCTAACGTCATCCAATCGTTGGCTTGGCGGAGAATGCAATAAGCGTGTTGACCTTCAATTCCAATGTGTTGCCAGCAACTTTCGAGGTCAACACCACGATCATGAGTAAAATGGCGCACCTCGTTCTGAACATGCTCTGCTGTTACCTTCGTGAAGTCTTGGAAAAATAGATGATATAGTATAAATTGGAGGATAAAAGGATGCCCACCACCCTGACGAATAATCTCTGCTGCAGCCAGAGAAGGCAGATATTGTGCGCGTTCTAATAATTCCAGAACACTTGCGTCATCGAGCGCACCCAGATAGTAAGAATTGAGAACATTGAACAGCGGCGATCCCCTCTCAGTTACTTTCAGAAAGAGTTCCGCTCCCGATAATACGAGACGTACAGTGTCATGTACGTCACTATCATAGATGAGCGCGCGCAGGTTGCCAAGTAAAGTGTCAGTCCAATCGTACTCTACGATGCTATCCATCTCGTCCAGCAACAATGCAAGTCGTATTTGTCCAAGTATAGGGGCAGCAGTGTTCACAACATCTGCGATGGTGGCTTCCAATTCTTGCAACGTCGCAGGAATGGGATTCGTGGCTACATGCTGTAATATCGGCTCACTCTGGTTTAGATGCTGAACAGTCAGGCGTATCCGATGGATGATAAATCCCAAGACATCTTTGGGGGAAGTAGGCTGTGCCATCGCTTTAAGAGAAACGAAGATTGGCAGCACATGAAGGTCAACATCTATCTCATATTTCATCCGCTTCAGCAGTATATCTTTCAGTGCAAGTAGCAGGCTGCTTTTTCCGATGCGCCGTCCGCCAATGATAGCATAGGAATCGCCGTTCCATGCGTATAGATTGTCGGCGATGGCTTGCACTTGAGGGCGCCGTCCCAGGAAGTCTTCAGGACGTGTTGGCTGATTGAAGTAGAACGGATTTGTAGGCATAACACTATCCTTTCTGACCTAAGCGGACGCGTCTTATCCAATCACGAAACAGACAAAACGATATTTCATAGTGCGGGTCAGCTTGGTTCCTTGTCTCGCCTGATGACCGGAGAACATGCCGTTGGGTGAGTTCATAAAGACTTGCTCGTTTTGCATTCGCATTGGGACCAGTCGCGAGAACAGATGTGGCTAAAGGTTCATTTGTCCGGGCGCAGGCTAGAAGTATCTCTTCATTTGCTTGCGCCGCTTCTGGATTCCATAAGACAGAATTTGTAACTTCACTCCATAAGCCGTTTTCATTAAGGAACGTGGCATATTGCGGATCTACAAGGAAGCGATCAATAGCCTGTCGTACTGTCTCTGGCTGCATCTCGCCTGGCTGCCGATTGCGCAATTGATAGGCCAAGCTACAAAGCTGGCGCGTTAGGAAGGGATGACTACCACTCGCCTCAGCAATCATCTTTATTGCATCGGAATGATAGGAAAGATCTATCTGTCGCCCAAGGTTGCAGACCATCTGAAGGCAATCTGCTTCCCGCAACGGCGATAGGAAGACCTCTTGCAAGAATTGGTAAAAGGGATTCTGCTTCTGTTCCTGTCCCCAAAAACTGACTCGGTTGATGGATGTATCAAGACCGGCTACCATCAACGCCAAACGCCCATCCTCCTGAACTAGCCCTCGTAACGTCCTCATCAGAATCAGGTAGTTTTCAATTTCCAATTCTGTTGCATTACGACGTGGTATTATCAATTCAATTTCGTCTAGAAAGACAGCCAATCGTTCATTTGGTACTTGTGTTTCCAGCGAGCTAAGCGCCTGCTGCACGCGATTGACGAATTCTGCAGCGGGGTTGGTGGCAGGGAGTTGGACATTCTCCAGCTTTAAGGAGAGATGTAGACGGTTCAGTGCATCGTTATTCCAGTTGCTGAGAATGCGTCCGAGAACAGAATTCAGTTCGTCACCGGCTTGCAGATCGAGCCGTGCCACTGGACAGGGCATATAGCTCTGCATATAGCGCAGGAGAGAGCTTTTGCCCATTTTTCTCAAACCGAATAGTCCGACCGGATGACCATCCAACAGGCGCCCTTTAAGGTCATATGCCAGTGCTTCGTGGCCGAAGAAGTTCAGGACATCAAACACAGGGTCACGCACGTCGTAGGGATCTATGTCTTGCCCGAGAAACCGCTCCAAATGTTTCGCAAGACTGCGGGTGGCGGCATTGGGCTTATTAGCTACACGACTATCCAAAATCAGGGTAAAGGGGATTGGAATCACTGAGAAATTGACACCGCGAAAAGCACCGATCTGCAGCCATGCGCTGTCTTCGAGGGGTTTATCCACGACTATAAAGGCGTATACTCCCTGTGGAGAATATTGCCGTGCTATATCATATATATTTGAAACATCAGGCTGTTTGATAGGACGCCCGGTAAGAATTTGTACGTAAACGGACTCTTTGAACTTCTTCTTCCAGGGAGACGTAGCAGATAAGCAGCAAAAACCCATAGAATCGCTAATTGTATTGACTTGGAATCCGGCCTCCACAAAGAAACGTTGTGTTTCTGAGAACGAAAAGTCACGCGCAACCTGTGCCTGCTCACGTTGCAGCAGAATGGTGGCGATACTCTCGCGAATATGTACGCCATCATCTTTGTCTCCTAGTGAATCAAAAATACGCAGTGCTTCCTGAAACGCATCAAGAGCGTCTTCCCATTTGCCTAAATGTAAAAATGCTTCTCCTACATTGTTGAATGCTATTGCCACGCCTGCACGATCTTCCATACCTTGTACAGCAACCAAACCTCGCTGATAACTATGCAGAGCTTTATTCCATTGGCTCTGATCGGTGTAGAGACGTCCTAAATTCGAGTACGAGACCGCAATGCCCCGATGATCATGCACTTTTTCATAAATGTTTGTTGCCTGTTGCAGGAGCAGTTCGGCTTTGTCATATAAACTCTGACTTCGATAGAGTTCTGCCAGATCGTTGAGGCTAGTAGCAATGTCAGGATGTTCTGCAGGTAACGCATTACGCCAGATAGCCAGTGCTTCCAGATAGAGAGGCTCGGCCTTATCATAGCGGCCCTGGCTTTTATATAGTCCGGCCAGATCGTTGAAGATTTGGGCAATGTCAGGATGTCCTGCAGGCAACGCATAACGCTGTATTCCGAACGCTTCCAGGTAGAGAGGTTCGGCCTTCTCATACAAACCCTGACTTTTATATAGTCCAGCCAAATTGTTGAGGCATGAGGCAACGTTGGGATGGTAATCTGGCAACGCCTTCCGCCAGATAGCCAGTGCTTCCAGATAGAGAGGCTCAGCCTCATCATAGCGGCCCTGGCTTTTATATAGTCCAGCTAAATTGTTGAGACCTGAGGCAAAGTTGGGATGGCCTTCTGGCAACGCCTTCCGCCATGTTGCCAATGCGCCTTTTATGAGTGGTTCGGCTTCGTCGTAGTAGCCCTGAGTTTTGTATAGTCCGGCTAGGTTGTTGAGGCTTGTGGCAGTGTTAGGATGTTCCTGTCCCAATGCTTTCTCTTTGATCATTAATGCCCGAACATACAGCGGTTTGGCCTTCTCATACAAACCCTGACTCTGGTACAGTTCTGCCAGACCATTGAGGTCAGTGGCATAAACTGGATGCTTGTCCCCTAACATCTTGCGGTCAATTTCCAACGCTTCCTCAAAGAGCGGTTCGGCCTTCTCATACAAACCCTGGCTGTGGTACAGTCGTGCCAGACTGTAGAGGCTAGAGGCAATATCGGGATGACCTTCTGGCAACGCCTTGCGTCTCATTTCCAACGCTTCCTCGAAGAGTGGCTCGGCTTTCTTGTACAAGCCTTGACTGTAGGATAGTCCAGCCAGATTGTAGAGGCTTTGGGCAATATCAGGATGACCTTCCGGCAACGCCTTGCGCCTCATTTCCAACGCTTCTAGGTAGAACAATTCGGCCTTCTCATACAAACCCTGACTTTTGTACAATACTGCCAGATTATTGAGACTAGTGGCAATATCAGGATGGCCTTCTGGCAATGCTTTACGCCATATAGCTAGTGCTTCTTGATAGAGTGGTTCGGCCTCTGCATAACGGCCCTGACTTTTGTACAACACTGCTAGATTGTTGAGGCTTAAGGCAGTATCAGGATGGCCTTGAGACAATGCTTGACGTCGTATTCCCAACGCTTCCAGGTAGAGCAGCTCTGCCTCTGCATAACGGCCCTGACTGTCGTACAATGCGGCCAGGTTGTTGAGGCTTAAGGCAATGTTGGGATGGATTTGAGACAATGCTTGACGTCGTATTCCCAATGCTTCCAGGTAGAGCGGCTCAGCCTTCTCATACAAACCTTGATTTCGGTAGAGTTCTGCCAGATTGTTGAGGCTTAAGGCAATGTCAGGATGGCCTTGAGACAATGCCTGACGTCGTATTCCCAACGCTTCCAGGTAGAGCAGTTCTGCCTCTGCATAACGGCCCTGACTGTCGTAAAGTACCGCTAGGCTATCGAGGCATGTGGCAATGTTGGGATGGTTTTTTGGCAACGCCTTGCGAAATATCCCCAATGCTTCTTGATAGAGTGGTTCCGCCTCTGTATAACGGCCCTGACTTTTGTACAACACTGCTAGATTGTTGAGGCTTAAGGCAATGTCAGGATGGCCTTCAGGCAACATATTGCGCCTCATTTTCAATGCTTCCTGATAGAGCGGTTCGGCTTCAGCAAAGAAGCCACGTTCGTTTAGATAGTATCCGGCTTCATTGCACAGACTTGCCATTTCCTCTATTTCTACATCTTCTTTGCGGGCGTATTGGAGGCAGGCGAGAGCGTGAGGCAGAAGGCGTTCGCACAATGGCCAGCTATCGAACTCAACACCGGGAAAGGCGCGGTTTGCAACCCGAACGGCGCGTTCGGCACAGGCCTGTCGATCAGAGATGTTCATTTTTGCTTGAATAACGGCCTGCACCAGACTGTGGATGTCATATGTTTGCGCATCGGTGTTGCGGTGGATGAGGGAGTAGTCGGTGAGAGAGGTCAAGAGTTCCCTCAGACGCAATTGGTTGTCGGGAGCATGGGTGAGTTCGGAGGCCAAGAGTTCGCCGAGTTCGGATGCACCATCAAGGAGAAGCGCATTGGGAACTGCGTCGGGGGCGAAAAATGCACTGATTGTGAGCAATTCTGCAGCTGCTTCGGATTTGGCACGCACGGCTGTGAAACTCTTATTCCAGGTGGTATAGACGGTTTCGGGATATTCCCCAGTGACCGGACCATATCTCTCCAGCAGACCCATACGCAGGCGTCGGTAATCCACGAGATACTGCTCGAAGGTGATTTCATGGTGGACGATGTAGGCTCCCGCCTGTTCCAGAGCCAGAGGAAGATAGCCGAGTTCTTGGGCAAGATCGGCGGCGGCAGCGCGCTCGGTTTTGGAGGTGTTCTCGCGTTCGGCGCGTTGTAGTAGGAAAGTCAGAGCATCATTGACAGGGAGTTCATGGAGGCGAACGGGGCCTCTGATGTTGAGAACGGCAAAGTCTTGGGCGCGGCTGGTGATGAGGACGTGACCTGCAGGACGCGATGGCAGATACTTCTTAACGATACTGAAGTTATCGGCATTATCGAGGAGAAGCAGATAGCTGGAGTTGGTAGAGAGCCAGGTTTTGACGGACTCGTTCGTATCTTCATGATTCTGGGCATCCTTTGCGGGGAGGTCGAGACGGATAGCGATGTCACGATAGGCGGTGTTTAGGGTGGCGTCGCTGTTGGCAGGACACCAGAAGATTGCCTCGTAATCATCCCAATGGCGATAGGCATATTCGATGGCGGTCTGTGTTTTGCCGATGCCTCCCAATCCAGAAATAACCTGGATGAGAGCAGCATATCTGTTCAGAGCATGGGGTTCATGAAGGCGTTGTAGGACCTCTTCCCGTCCTGTGAAGAAGCCATTACGCTCGTAAGGCAGATGCTTGAGGGGGCGCATGCGAGGAACTGGCAGGAAAAGTTGCGGAAAGAGTATTTGTACGGTATCCACAACCGTTTGCAATCCCGGTCCCGTACCGCTCTGCGCCCAAGTGAGTAGGTTGGCGACCCGCGCTAGGACGTTGGCGGTTGGGATGTCCTGGGAGTTCGCACCAGGGATGGAGACCACGAGCAGATCTATGTTCGTAGCGGACAGAGTAATGAGTTTCTGCAAAAGTTGAAGGCGGCTCACTATGGGATCTTGCAGTGGTTCGAAACTTTTCGGTTTGATCCTATCCGGCGAGAGGGTGGCGGCAACCGCCAGAATCTGCTCACAGATACTCACCCAGACTTTGGAACGCACACTTCCCGTGAGGCGGTCCAATGGTCGGGCTGGGTTGTTCGCACATTGAAGGTCGGCAATAGGCGTAAACTTGTATAGGCTCGCTTCCACTGCCACCCAGACCACCCGCTTCTTCAACAGTTCGGGCAACTCCTTATCTCGAATAAAACCGGAGTTGAAAAAGGCGGGAGTGACTAGAAGCACCGCAATATCAGCCTCCTGCAGCGCCTTTTCGATTTCCTCCTTCCATGCAGCTCCAACGGGTATATCTCGGTCTGTCCATTGTCTGATCTTCTGTTGCTGTTCCAGTGGGTAAAGATGGACCAGCAATTGGTCAAGCCACTTCTTATCCGCCTTTGCGTAACTGATAAATAGCTTCGGGGCGTCCAACATCGAAGCTTTCTGACCATCTGAATGTTTTTGCGTACCATCCTCAGTAAGATAGGCTTTGGGGAATTGATCAGGGAAAAGATTATGTGCGAAGAGGAGAATCGTTGGTAGTCCTGGTCCGCTTCCACTTTCCGCCCATGTTATGAGGGCATCAACACTCTCACTACCTTCCTGGTACGGTTTGACGTGCGTGGTTGCGTCAGGGATGGCTGCCATTAGTATATCGAAGTCCGGTGGATTGAGAGACTCTAACCTCTGTTTGAGTTCTGTTCTTCTCAACATCTCGTATCTTCCTCCTTCGTTTCCTCTTCGCAGAAGGCCGTACTGTCATGCTGAATTCTAATTCGATGCTACTTGCTTGCTTTCCTTTGTCCTCAAGACAAAACGGTGGCACTTTAGGCTGAGGGGCGAAGGGTTAGGCAAAAACGGCGCAACGTTCGCCCCTTCGCTCCGTCTTTCTTGCGATTGGTCCTCCACAACCCCTCACCGCAGGCGGCTTACAATGCAGGAGAGCGCGCCTGCGGTGAGGAACTACCACCTACCACAACGAGCAGGAAAGGACGGTATTCCCCGTGAGACGAACGCTGCTAACGACTGCGCTGCTGCTCCTGTCAGCGCTGCCTCTGCAGGCACAGGAGGCGACCGGAACTAATCTCTTTCTTACGAATCTGCCCTGGCGCAACATCGGCCCGACGATCATGGGCGGGCGCATCGACGACTTCGGCGTCGTTGCGAGCAATCCCAGCATCCTCTATGTCGGCTCTGCGACCGGAGGCGTCTTCAAAAGCGTCAACCATGGCACGACCTGGGAGGCGGTCTTCGACTCCCAGAACGTGAGCAGTATCGGCGCTGTGACCGTTGCGCCCTCCAACCCCGACGTGGTCTGGGTCGGGACCGGCGAGGCGAACAACCGCCAGAGCTCCTCCTGGGGCGATGGGGTCTATCGCTCCACCGACGCCGGCAAGACCTGGCAGCATGTCGGCCTGGAGAAGACGATGCACATCGGGCGCATCGTCGTGCATCCGCAGAACCCCGAGGTCGCCTGGGTGGCGGCCTGCGGCGACCTCTGGGCGTCCAGCAAGGACCGCGGCCTCTACAAGACCACCGATGGCGGCAAGACCTGGACCAACACCCTCTTTGTGAATGAGGACACGGGCTTCACAGACATCGTTATCGACCCGCAGCATCCCGATACCCTGGTCGCGGCGGCCTACCAGCGCCGACGCACGCCCTTCGGCTTCAACGGCGGCGGCCCCGGCAGCAGCCTCTACAAGACCACCGACGGCGGCCAGACCTGGAAGAAGCTGACCGAAGGGCTGCCGACCGGAGACACCGGGCGCATCGGCCTCGACATCTACCACAAAGATCCCAAGATCCTCTATGCGTGTATCGAGAATGCCGCAGGCGGCATCTTCCGCTCCGAAGATTCGGGCGATACCTGGAAGAAGATGGGCGTCGTCAACATGGGCCTGAACGCCTACCGCCCGATGTACTTCAGCCAGATCCGTGTGGACCCCAACGACGACCAGCGTATCTACCTGGCGGGCGTACGCATGGGCCTATCGGTAGATGGCGGCAAGACTTTCAGCAACACCATCGGCCCCCGCATCCATGCTGATGTCCACGCCATGTGGATCGATCCGGCCAACTCGAACCACCTCATTGTGGGGTGCGACGGCGGCATCCAGTGGTCCTTTGACAAGGCCAGGACCTGGGACTATGTGAACACCATCCCCGTGTCGCAGTTCTATCAGGTCTCCTTCGACATGCGCCGCCCCTACTGGGTCTATGGCGGCCTGCAGGACAACGGCAGTTGGGGCGCGCCCTCCTCCACCCTCACCCAGTTCGGCCCCACCAACGACGACTGGATGAACGTGGGCGGCGGCGACGGCTTCTACACCCAGGCCGATCCCTCCGACTGGCGCATCATCTATTCGGAATCGCAGCAGGGCGCCCTCCGCCGCATGAGCGTGGCGACCGGCGAGAGCAAGTCCATCCGCCCGCGCCCGCCGGTCGGCGAACCGGCCTATCGTTTCGACTGGAACTCCCCGCTGATCATTTCGCCCCACAATCCGAAGAAGCTTCTCTTCGGCGGGAACCGGCTCTTTATCTCTACGGACCGGGGCGACTCCTGGCGGCGCACCGACGATCTCTCCACCAACCCCGACCGCACCAAGATGCCGATCATGGGCGTGATGCCGTCGCCCAAAATGCTCTCGCTCAACGACGGTCAGGACAGCTACGGCGAGATCGTTACGCTGACGGAATCGCCGCTCAAGGCCGGGCTGATCTATGTCGGCACAGACGACGGCAATGTGCAGGTCTCCCATGACGACGGCAAGACCTGGCAGAATATCGCAGGCAACGTGCCGGGAGTGCCGAAGGGCACGTATGTCTCCCGCGTCCTGGCTTCGCACTACACGGAGGGGCGCGCCTATGTGAGCTTCACAGGGCATAGCCGGGGCGATCTCAAACCCTATATCTTTGTGACCGAGGACTACGGCGCGACCTGGACGCCGCTGGCCGCCAACCTGCCGGAAGGCAACACGGTGAAGTGCATCCAGGAGCATCCGCGCAACCCGAACCTGCTCTTCGCCGGGACGGAGCGCGGCCTCTATGTCTCGTTCGACCGTGGCGGCAAGTGGCAGCGCCTGGGCGCACCGCTGCCCACCGTGCCGATCTACGACATCGAGGTCCACCCCCGCGACAACGACCTGATCCTCGCCACCCACGGGCGCGGCATCTGGATCCTGGACGACATCACGCCCCTGGAGCAGATCGCCGGCAAGCCGCTGCCCACGCAGCCGATGCTCTTCCCGCCGCGCACCGGGGTCGCCTTCCGGACCTGGGACAACAAGGGCATCACGGGCAACCGCTTCTTCTCCGGCCCGAACCCGCCCTCCGGCGCGCTGCTGCAGTACTACCTGCCCACGGAGTTGGCGCAGGACAGCAACGTCTCCCTTACCATCCTGGACAAGAGCGGCAAAACCGTGGTGCGTGAGTTGCGCAACCTGTCCCTGGCGGCGGGAATGCACCGCGTCACCTGGGACATGCACTACAATGCTCCGGTCGCAGGCCGCCCGCCCACTCCGGAGGAGATCTCGGAGATCCTGGGCCTCGCGCCCGGCGACGATGACGACCGTCCTGCCGTCAACGATCTCGACCCGGATCGCAAAAACGAGGAGCGGGATCGCGAGGAGCGGGCGAAAGACGGCCGTGATAGAGAGGAGGCCCGCGAAGAGCAGGAGGCCGAGCAGGACCCGCAACAGCAACCGCCGCAGACTACCGGCGGTCAGAGGCAGGGCCAGGATCCGAACCAGGGCCAGGGCGCCGGCAGAGGCGGGGGACGCCGTCGCGGCGGGCAGGGCGCGAATGGCGGTCAGCCCGGTGCAGGCGGTCAAACCGGAGGCGCTCCCGGTGCAGGAGGGCAGCCGGGTGGAGGCGGAGGCGGCCAGTTCGGCGGGGGCGGTGGGGGCGGGCGCTTCTTCGGACTGCCCGGTCCCTACGTCATGCCCGGCATCTATCTCGTCCGGCTGAAGATCGGCAAGGAGGAGCAGGTCTTCCCGATCACCGTCGAGGACGATCCGCGCCTGGGTCTCAGCCCGGCGGAGCGTCGCGCCTACTTCGATGCCCAGAAGCGCGCCTCTGATCTCTATGCCACGGCGAGCGAGGCGCAGCGCAACCTCCAGGCGCTCCGGACGCAGGTGACGAACCTGCAGAAGTCGGAAGCCTACGGCAAAGCGCCCACCCAGGTCAAGACGGATGCGGACGCCCTGCTGAAACAGATCAACGATCTGACCACCCGCTTCGCCCAGCAGCGCTTCGGCGGCCCGCCTCCCGGCAGCGAGACCGGTGCGGCCGGTACGGAAGGACAACCGCGTCCGGAAGCCACAGCCGAACCCAAGCCGCAGGCCCGCCCGATCCTGCAGCCGCTGCTGCAGACCGTCCTTGCGCTGGAGAGCCTTTCGGAGCCGCCCTCCGCATCCATGCGCCTGGACATGGTATCGCTCTCCCATGACCTGGAGGCGGCCGTTCGGTCCATCAACGAGCTGAACGAAAAGGCCATCCCGCACCTGAACGCCGAGCTGAAAGCGGTCAACCAGAACGCGGGCGCCGAGAAGGCGAAGACCTTAACGCCCCTCACGCCCGGAACCCGCATCAGCCTCCCGCGCTGATCGGAAGCATAACGCGCTCAAACCGTAAGAGCCGTCCCGCATTGTGTGACCGGGGATTGAAAATCCCCGTCTAAAGGGCTTGCGGCCAACCGTCCTTCGGATGGAAACGCTCCCAACGTTGGGAGGCGTCCGAATGGACGCTTAGCCGAAGGCTCTACAGACAGGTACAAGGTCGCACCTCCGGTGCAGTCCAAATCTGCTATTCCCTCGCAGATTTCGTTCTGTACCCGGACCTTCACAATGTGGGGCGGCTCATTTTCTGGTGGGATATAATAACAGAAAATCCTCGAATGGAGAGAGGTCCCATGGGTGTAGCAAATAGACAGAAGCAGAGGCGGGAGTATCTGAAGAAGAAGGCAAAGTCCGTAGTCGGTCGTCTATCATTGGTGAGCCTATTACTTGCGTCCTCACTATTGGGTGCTTTTATGTTGCAACAAGGTTGGATTGTAGTTTTTGCTGTGATAGTATTTTTAGGCGGACTGCACTCTGAACCCGCGCAGGCGGGTTTCGTATTTCAGAACGGGGCTTCATCCCCGTGGCAACAGATTTCCATACACACTCTCAAAGCCTATAAATTGTAACAACTCCTCGTGACGGCGCTCTAACACATTGGCGGTCGGGGCGCCGTATCCTTCTCATTTGAAAGTGAAATGTCTGTGCGTTTTCCAAAATTCGGTATTTATGGACTACCTTTTCTGCTCTTGCCCTGTCTGCTGCTCGGTGCGGGGCTGGCGCGGGGGGCGGACGATACGCCGGCAAAGGCGGATCAGGCCGCTTATGATCAGCAGATCAAACCTCTGTTGCAGCAGTACTGCTATGGCTGCCACGGTGTGAAGAGCCCGGCGGGCGGCATTAACCTGGCGGCCTTCGCAGAGGTGACCGCCATTCAGAAAGATCAGACCACCTGGCGCAAGGTGCTGACCCAGATCCGGGAGCGCAATATGCCGCCGCAGAGCGTGCCGCACCCGAAGCAGGAGCAGCGCGATCTGATGGTGGCCTGGCTTACGCATAGCCTGGATAGCGCGGATGCGAGCCTGCTCCCCAACAATCCGGGCCGGGTGCTGATCCACCGCCTGAGCCGTACCGAATACAACAACACCCTGCGCGACCTGTTCGGCGTGGACATTCACCCCGCCGATACGTTCCCGGCGGATGGCGGCGGGGGCGGCGGCTTCGATAACGACGCCAACACCCTCTTCATCCCGCCGGTCCTGATGGAGCGCTACCTGGACGCGGCGGGCAAGGTGCTGGATGCCGCAAAGCCGGAGCGCATCTGCTTTGTAAAGCCAGGGAAGGGCGTCACCAAGACAGCTGCCGTCCGCAAGATTGTCGCGCACTATGCCGCGCTGGCGTTTCGCCGCCCAATAGAGAAGGCGGAGACCGACCGCCTGATGACCCTCTACGCACAGGCGACGCAGCGCGGAGAGGGCTTCGAGAGCGCCGTCAAGTTTACACTCAAGGCGGTGCTGATCTCGCCGAACTTCCTGTTTCGGGTGGAGGCGGACCGGCCTATCACCGACGCCTATCCGGTCAGCGACTACGAACTGGCGAGCCGTCTCTCCTACTTCCTCTGGGCCTCTATGCCCGACGAGGATCTGCTCCAACTCGCTGCGGAGAAGCGCCTGCACGACCCGAAAGTGATCGCGGCGCAGGTGACGCGCATGCTGCGCAGCCCAAAGTCCCATGCCTTCACCGAGAGCTTCGTCACCCAGTGGCTCCGGGTGCGGGAACTCTACACCTCCGTCCATCCCGATCCCAACCGCTTCAAAGACTACACGCCCACGCTCCGGGACGCCATGTACCAGGAGACCGTAGACTTCTTCGATTCCGTGCTGCGCGATGATGCCAGTCTGCTCACCCTCCTGGATGCGAACTACACCTATGCCAATGAGGAATTAGCAAAGCACTATGGCCTCAACGAGGTAACAGGGTCGGAGATGCGGCGCGTCTCCCTGCCGGATAAGCGGCGCGGCGGCCTGCTCACCATGGCGAGCGTCCTCACACTCACCTCCTACCCGCAGCGCACCAGCCCGGTGCTGCGGGGCAAGTGGGTGCTGGAGGAGGTGCTGGGCTCGCCGGTCCCGCCACCCCCGCCCGTCGTCGCCACCCTCTCGCAGGACGACCAGCCAAAGGAGGGGCTCACCTTCCGCCAGCGCCTGGAGAAGCATCGCGAGAAACCGCAGTGCGCTTCGTGCCATAATAGAATGGACCCGCTCGGCTTCGGCCTGGAGAATTTCGACGTGACGGGGCGCTGGCGCACCGAGATCGGCGGCGCGCCCGTAGATGCCTCCGGCGTCCTGACCACCGGCGAGAAGTTCAGCGGCCCGATTGAACTGAAGCAGCAGATCCTGGCCCGCAAGGACGAGTTTGTTCATAACCTGACTGAGAAGCTGCTGGCCTACGCCCTGGGGCGCGGCCTGGAGCCTTACGACCTGCCGACTGTGCGCAAGATCACAGCGGCGGTCGCAAAAGACAACTACCGCAGTTCGACCTTAGTACGGGAGATCGCGCTGAGCTACCCGTTCCAATACCGCAAGAACCTGTGAGGAGCCTGAGTGATGGGGCAAGAAGCCTGGAAACTATCGCGTAGAGTCGTACTGAAGGGATTGGGCGTGACGATGTGCCTGCCGCTGCTGGAGGCGATGGGGCCGCTGGCAGCACAAGCCGACGACAAGCAGCAGGGACGGAAGGGCAGGCCGCCTATCCGTATGGCCGTCCTCTACATGCCCAACGGCGTCAATCCCCACGCCTGGATGCCCAAAGGAACGGGCCGCGATTTCGAGCTGTCGCCCACGCTCCTGCCCCTGGCGAAGGTGAAGTCCGAGATCCTGGTGCTGACGGAGCTGATGAACCATCAGAGCCTGGAGGGCGATGGGCACTACGTCAAGGTCGCGCCCTTCCTCACCGGCACTCATATCACCAAGACCACCGGCAGCGAGCTCCGTTGCGGCGGCGTCTCGATGGATCAGCTCGTCGCTCAGCGCATCGGCAACCTCACCCCGCTCCCGTCGCTGGAACTGAGCATCGAGCCGCCCACCACCTATGTGGATACCAATGTCGGCTACACCGCGCTCTATGGGTCGCACATCTCCTGGAACACGCCCACCACGCCCGTCAGCCGGGAGATCAACCCGCAGCTCGCCTTCGACCGCCTGTTCCGCTCGAACGGCGCGAAAGGCAAGGGCGCTTCGCCGAACGACCGGAGTGTGCTCGACCTGGTGGCGGACGACGCCAGAAGGCTCCAGGCAAAGGTCGGGAAGTCGGATCAGCAGAAGCTGGACGAGTACTTCGAGGCGGTGCGCTCGGTGGAGAAGCGGATCGCGTTCGACGCGGCCCGCCGCGCCGGGGAGATCCACGACGACCCGCTGGCCCGCGCCGAGATCGAAAAGCTGGATGGGCGCATCAAGGACTACTATAAGGACCCGGCGAACATCAATGGCCGCAAGATAGACCACACCGAGCAGGTGCGCCTAATGCTCGACATCATGGTGCTCGCCTTCTGGACCGATTCGACCCGCGTCGCCACCTTTATGTTCGGCAACGAGGTGAGCGGCAAGAACTTCTCCTTCCTGCCCGGCGTCAACGGCTCGCACCACGAACTGTCGCACCACGAGAACAACCCGGCGAAACTGGAGCCTTACCAGAAGATCAACACCTGGTTTATCGCGCAGTACGCCTATATGCTGGAGCGGATGCAGGCCATCAAAGAGGGCGACGGGACCCTCCTCGACAACGCGATGGTGCTGTTCGGCGGAGGCATGAAGGATGGCAATGCCCACGATCCCCACAACCTGCCCATCGTGCTGGGCGGGCGCGGAGGAGGGAAACTGGCGACCGGGCGGCATCTGATCTACCCGAAGGAGACGCACCTCTGCGACCTCTACCGCGGCATGATGGCCTGTATGGAGGTGAGCGCCCCCAACTTCGGCGACAGCGACGCCGAACTGTCCGGCCTTACCGACCCGAACTACCAGGGCCTGTCCACGCCTAAAGCCTGAGTTCGTCAGCCTCAAGAGGCAATATTGCCTCTTGAGGCTGATCTGCTCTCTTCACCTGCTATCTCTCACTCCCTGTCTCTCCGCCTCCTTACAGAACTATGGTATACTTCCATCAAGAGGAGAACGATTTTTCCTGAATAACTCAGGTTGTATCCTCGGTCTTCTTCCGTTCTAAGCGAATGAGAGTGCAATGGACGACATCTTAACCCATATCTACAATGCTTGCGATCCTCTTCATCCCGCTGAGCCTGATCAATATGTAGATTTGACAGACGTGCGGGGTGGAGCTGTCTTTGTTCATGATATTATCGGGGAGATTGGAGATTCACGGCAAAACCAGCTTCCTGACGGCAAATTTGTCCGTAAGCTCTTCACCGGTCACTCCGGTTGCGGTAAATCCTCAGAACTCGAACATCTCGCCCTTGAACTTAAAAGCAAGCAACCTACCTTCCCACATGAGCGCTACTTCCCGATCCTCATCAATGTGCTGGAGCATGTGGATGTATTGGATGCTTCATTGCCTGAAATTCTGCTTGCGGTTGTCACCGAAACAGCTCAACGCCTTCGGGAAGAGGAAGGCATTGAACTTCGCAGCAGTTATCTGGAAAAACGCTGGGCAGAGATCAAAAAACTTCTCTTTGCAGATGTCGATATTAAAAAATTGGAAATCCCTCTGTGGAGTGCCAAGGTCGAACTCAACCTCAAACTAGCTGACCCCTCCTCGCGTGAAAAAGTGCGTAATGCGCTCCTTCCACACATGACGCGTATTATTGAGGAGATCAACCTGGTATTGGAACAGGCGCGATCCGAACTCCGTGCCCACCGCCCAAAAGATGGCGGGCGTGTCTTTGAGGACTTGGTCCTTATTCTCGACAATATGGAGAAGATCCAGCGGGCAACGGGCCATGAGATGGGCGAGGACTCGTACCGCGCCCTCTTCCTCGAAGGCGCTTCCCAGCTTACCGCTCTTAACGCTCAGACGATCTATACGATTCCGCTCTCCCTTGTGCGTGGCGTCGGTCCGGAACTCAGCAACGCTTACGGATGCTTCGCCTTTGTTCTTCCTAACGTCAAAACCGAGACACGTAGTAACCATGCGCGATGGAAACCGGGACGCGACAAGCTGATCGAACTCCTTCGATGTCGTGCTTTGCCCTATGGCATTGACAATGTCCTCACTTCGGAGGCCGTGGAGTATCTTCTGGATTATTGCGGCGGACATGTTCGTCAGTTGATGCGCTTTGTCAGGCAAGCTCGCCTACGTGCTACCCAGGCGCCCATAGATCTGAATGCCGCAAGACAAGCGGTGGCTCAATCCGTACAGGAGTTTGCTTCCATCCGCCCAAACCAGTGGGTGCTTCTCGCTGAACTGGAAGCCTCCGAAGAGCAGTATTGGGATAATAACGAGGAAGATCATCGGCAACTGCTCGATATGCTTTGTGTCCTGGAGTACATGAACGGCGACCCCACACAGGACATATTGAACCAATACATGCCCTGGTATGCCGTGCATCCTATCATTCGGGAACTCAATCAGTTCAAACACGCCGTCGCAAACATAAAGAAATCCACACAATGAGCCTCCTTGCCAAGAGTTCCACCGACCTCTTCAATGGCCCTCCGCCCGATAACGATGCGCAGCGGACCACGCTCGCTCTCGAACTTCGCACGGCAAGCGGCTTCACACTCATCTTTGCCGTGTGCAGTCAATGGGAAGAAGCAAAACGGCAGCGTGAGGCTCTTATTCACGATCTCTCCGACCTTCGCATTCAGCAGATCCATATTCCGGTGGAAACACCGCATCTTCTGGACCTTCTCCGTCACACGCTTCAGCATCCGCTTCCTGATGCTGTCTTCGTCTATGGCATAGAGAACTGGATACCCGATACCGCCAACCCAAGGTCGGTTCCTTTTCTCCTCAATCTTAATGCCTCTCGTAACAACTTCATTCTCGACTGTCCTGTCCCTGTTGTCTTATGGGTTCCCGAATATCTCTATGGACTTATTGCCCGCGCTGCCCCCGATTTCGCCTCAGTCCGTAGCGGCTTCTACCTCTTCACTGCCTCCGAAACAGACCCGATGGACTTCCTGAGTACCTTGGAAGCGATGGAACCGCTCGAAACACAGAACCTCACCGCAGCGGAGAAACAGGAACGCATTGCAACTCTTTCGGCCTTATTAGAGCGAATACGTGCGCTGCCTTCCGAACGCCGGGATGAAGAGGCAGAAATACGTGTAATGGGACAACTGGCTGCAACCTACCATGCTGCAGGTCTCTATCAAGAGGAATTGCCATTGCGCGAGCAAACATTGGCACTTGTAGAGAAAGTCTTCGGTCCAAAACACCCCTATACCGCAGGGAGCCTGAACAACCTCGGCGTTGTCTACGGTATTCTGGGCCAATGGAAGGAGGCGATAGCCTCTCTTAATACCAGTCTTACCATTCAGCGCGAACTCGGCGACCTAAATGGCGAAGGAAGAACGCTCAACAATATAGGCAATATCTATGAGAAACAAGAGCATTGGGAAGAAGCTCTCGACTGTTACCGACAAAGCCTGGAAATCAAACGTGCGTTGCAGGATCAGATCGGAGAAGGAAATACGCTCAACAATATAGGCATTGTCTACAAGAACCTGAGGCGTTGGGAAGAAGCTCTCAATTGTTACCAACAAAGCCTGGAAATCAGACGTGCGTTGCAGGATCGGATAGGGGAGGGACAGACACTCAACAACTTGGGCATTGTCTACAGGAACCAGAGGCGTTGGGATGAGGCCCTTGACTGTTTCCGACAAAGTCTGGGAATCTATCGTGCTTTCCAGGATCGGATGGGGGAGGGACAGACACTCAACAACTTGGGCATTGTCTACAGGAACCAGGGCCGCTGGGATGAGGCCCTCGACTGCTTCCGACAAAGTCTGGAAATCAGACGCGCCTTTCAAGATCGGATTGGAGAAGGAAATACACTTCAGAATATCGCGGTACTCAATCAGGCACAGGGTGATGAAGTAGCTACGCTCGATTATATGCGTCAGGCATTGAGGGCGTTTGAGCAAACACAGGATGAGCGGCAGAAACGTTACTTGCAAGAGTGGATTGCAAAGGCAGAGGCGCTTTCGGCAGAAGGATGAATATAGCTCTTCTTGCCGCCGCATTTCAGGCTTCCTGGAGGGCTATCTCCAGCGCTGCTTCCAGCGTAAGACCGGCTCCCTCCTGCCAGAGCACCGAGAAGGCGGGCATGCCCAACAGGTCCTGAAGTTCGGCACAGGCCTGTTCGACCGGCGCCCGATTATGTGGCATCTGCGATAGTCCTAGAGCTTCTCGCAGGGCGTGCGTTGCGGAGAAGCAGAGGACCGCGCAGCGGGCATGGCCCATACGGTACGCCAAAAGCCCATAGGCTTCCAGGGAAAAGAGGGCCGTCGGCTGATCGCCCAGAGCCTGACAGAGCGTCAGGCACTCCATTAAGGCGGTCCTCGCGGATACATATTCGTCCTGCTGGGTAAGGATGCTGCCCAGTTGGCCCAGCGCCATGGCGATTCCCGGCTCGTTGCCCAGGGAGCGCTGCAGGCTCAAACAGCGCTCACAGTAGGCGTGGGCCTTCGCATACTCCTTCCGGGCCGTTGCCACCACACTCAGGTTGTTCAGGCACATGGCCAGGACTTTCTGATCCTGGATCTCCTCCTCTATCGCCAGGCACGCACGATAGAATGCCTGCGCCCGCTCCAGATCGCCCTGTGCGATGGCGACATTGCCCAGGCTCATCAGCACGATCGCTTCGCCGGGGCGATATTTCAACTCCCGATCCAGGGCGAGCGCCTCCTCGTAGAGGGACGCGGCCCGTGCATACGCACCCTGGGTGCGCATCAAGTTGCCCAGGTTGTTCAGCGCTGCGGAGATCCCGGCTTGATCCTTCAGGGCGCGCCGGATTTCGAGGCTCCGCTCATAATAGGACTGCGCCGCAGCGAGGTCGTTTTGCATCCACGCCAGGACGCCCGCTCCATTGAGCGCCAGGCCGCGCCACTTCGAGGGCGATTGCGATGCAGGAAGCGCGAGCGCCGCTTCGAGATAGTATCGGCCTTCGGTGAGGTGCCTGCCCAGCCACCAGAACTCCTGAAGCTGGGCGGCGAATTGCAGCGCCTCTTTGCCGTTTCCGGGAGATCGGAGGCAGAAATCGAGCCCGGCGCGCAGATTGTCATGCTCGGCTCTCAAACGTGACAGCCATTCGGCCTGATGAGGCGTATGGAGTTGCGCCATGGCCTCGCCGGCAAGATGACCGTAGTATCGCTGGTGCCGCAAACGATAGAGAGGTTCGTCTCCTGATGCCGCCAACCGCTCCTGCGCAAACTGGCGGATGGTCTCCAGCATCCGATACCGAACCCTCCCATCCTGCTCCTCTGTAGTTACCAGCGACTTGTCCACCAGCGATGTCAGCAGGTCCAGCACTTCCCACGATTCAATAGGGAATAAGGAAGTGGCTTCCCGACCCGGGGGCCGGCCCCTCGCTTCGCTCCCCCCGACTGAGTTCCTGGTTTCCTGCGGATCCTCTTCATACTGCCCTGCATCCGTACAGATTGCCTCCGCCGCCTCCAGCGTCCAGCCGCCGGAGAAGACCGACAGGCAGGCCAGCAGGCACTTCTCCCCCGCCTCCAGCAGCGTGTACGACCAATCTATGAGGGCGCGTAGCGTCTGCTGCCGGGGCAGAGCGGCGCGGTTGCCACTCGTGAGCAGCTTGAAACGGTCCTGCAACCGGTCCGCGATCTGCTCCACCGAGAGCGCACGAACGCGACCAGCCGCCAGCTCCAGCGCCAGCGGAATGCCATCCAGTTGGCGGCAGATGCGGGCAATGACGGGCAGATTGGCGGGAGTGAGGCGAAACTCGGGGTTGGTCTGGCGCACCCGCTCCACAAAGAGCTGCACCGCCGGGTACTCCAACAACTCCGAACTGTCCTGCTTGGCGCGTTTGTTTCCGGCGGTGGTCGGCAATTTCGGAGGCACTGCGAGCGAGGGGACCCGCCACAGGACTTCACCGGGCAACCCCAGCGATTGTCGGCTGGTTGCCAGCGCCGTCACGCCGGGGCAACTCTGCAGCAGGGAGTGTAGCAGGGGCGCGATGGTATCGAGGAGGTGTTCGCAGTTATCCACTACGAGAAGCAAACGCTGCGTTTGCAGAGCGGTGAAGAGGGTGGTTTTCAGCGGAACGCCCGCCACTTCCCGAAGGTTACAGGCTCCTGTGAGGGTCTGCAGCACAAGGCTGGGATCGGTCAGGGGAGAGAGATCCACAAAGACGACGCCATCGACATAGTCTTCCGCCGCCGCGTGCGCGATCTCCAATGCAAGGCTTGTCTTGCCTACTCCACCCGGCCCGGTCAGCGTTAGCAGGCGTGAGGCGCGCAGCAGCCCCAGCGCCTCCGAGAGCGCCTCTTCGCGCCCGATGAGGCGAGTGATAGGGCGAGGAAGCGGCAGCAGGGCAGAAGCCGAAGGAGATGGAGCGGGGCCGGCAGGCGCGGAGGAGTGTCCCTCCTCCGCGCCCTCACGGGAGGGCAAAGCGGCTTGTTGTCGCGCTTCCTGTCGGATGCGTTCATATAGATCTTTGGTGGCGGCATCAGGGTCGGCATTCAGCTCCTCACGCAGGCGCAGTCTCAGGTCACGATACGCCTGCGTCGCTGCGGCATGGTTGCCGCTCTGCGCCCATGTCTGCATGAGGGTACGATGGGCGGTCTCCTGCAGGGGATCGGCGACGATGAGAAGACGGGAATAGCGCACGGCTTCGGCCCAATCCTGGCGAGATAGGGCGTCGGATGCCAGCGTATCGAGGGCCCTCAGGTAAGCCTGTTCCCGTTGGGTCCGCTCGGGATAGACCCACTCCTCCGCACACTCCTCTAACAGCGGCCCTCGATAGACCTCCACAGCCTCTCGCAAAGACGGTAGGTCTTTACGATGGATCGCGGCGTCGAATGCCGACACATCCACCTGCGCGCCCTCCAGGTCCAGCCGCAGGGTGCGGGGGGTGGGCGAGGCCAGCCGATACGCCTCTTCTCCCAGAGTGTCCCGAAGATTGCTGAGTGAGCGACGGAGGTTGTAGAGGGCCAGGCTCTCTTCGCTGTCGGGCCAGAGGATCCCGGCCAGCCACGCGCGCTCTACCGCCTGTCCATGCCGTAAGGCCAGTAGACAGAGCAGCCAGGCCTCCTTGCGGACGCGGATCGGGCCGATGGCCCGCTCCCCCTGGGTGATTTCCAAAACGCCGAACAGACGGAGCCTTAGGGGAGAGGTTGTTGAAACGGATGCGGGTTGTGCGGTCACCGGAATGTCTCTTCTCGTCTGGGTTCTCTACTATTGTTCCCGTGGACACATTTTTCCTTCCACGCCCGAAAAAGGAGGAAAATTCCCCGGTGGCTGCGTATTAAACGGTGTTGGCATGTTCTGACATCCGCTAGGTGTTGGGCACGCTCGAAGGCGATTCTATGGCGTTCATTCCTCCCCCCAATGAGCGCGAAACGGGCACTCTGGCTCGGGTATCCGGTAATCAACGTGTGATATCCTACGCCCTTTCGGGGCAAGTGGAGGGAAACCATGTGGAAGAAACTCGGTATTCTCGGTGCGTGTGGAAGTATGCTGATGCTGTTGTACAGTTGTGGGGGCGGAGGAGGCGGAACGTACGTCACCTCAAACATTACCCGATCTAACAATGGGAACTTCAGCACCGATGCCAAGACGCTTGCCGTCCGGATTGCCAATGGTCCCTGGCTTTCGGCGGCGAAAGCCGCCATGTTCGACACCGACCTGGCGCACATCCGACAGCAGTATTCGCAGGTGACGAACATCCATGCCAGGGGCGATTATACCCTCAACGACATGGTCATCGCGGTCGACCTCAAGGCCCCCTGGCGGACAAACTGGGAAAAAGGGACGCTGACAACGGGGGATACGAGCCTGGATGGTATCCTTACTACCTACGGCGCTGCCAGCGTGAAATCTTTCCTATCCGACAACAGTAGCGAAACGTTTGATGTGACCTTCGATACTTCCCTGAACACGCGCGCACTGGCTGCTATTTTCCAGGCTGCCAGCAAAAACATCGTCTATGCGGAAGCCGACGGCTATATAGGCGATGGCGACAACATTACATTCGAACAGGATGTCAATCAGAAGAAGTATGTTTTTTCTCATGGTTGGGGAGATTGCTCGGCTGGCTGTATCGATCGCCACTACTGGACGTTTACCCTCACCTCCGACGGCAGCCTTGCCCTACAGGAGTCCGGAACTCCTCTCCCTCCGGACGGAGGAAAAGTAGCCCCGGCAGCGGAACGCCCAACCCACGCCGATCTTCTCCGGAAACGATAATCCTCCCAATGTCAGGAGCCGCGCTGCAAAACTTTTGCAGCGCGGCTCCGCATGAGGGACAAGCCGATCCCCCGTATGGGAAGTTGGCTTCCCGGCGAACTTTTGGCCTCCCTTTTCGTCCGTAGGGGTAGAAATCCATTTCTCTAGGAGATTGCCATGTTGAGGAGAAGTTCGGCTCTGCTGGTCCTGCTGATTCTACCCCTATGGTGCGGTAAGGCCGGGGCGCAGTCTTCGGCAAAGCCGGCGGGCGCCGCCGCGATAGATCGAACCATTCAAGCCGCCTGGAAGCGGGAGAATATCACCCCGGCCCCGCCTGTGGACGATGCGCGGTTTCTGCGCCGCATCTATCTGGACATCGTCGGCACGATCCCGCCGCCCGGCGTGGTCGAAGACTTTCTCGCGGATAAGTCCCCGGACAAGCGGGAGAAGGCCGTGGACGCCCTCCTGAGCGATCCCCGCTATGTGGACCGCTGGTCGGAGTATTGGGACACCGTCCTGATGGGCAAAACGACCTTTGCGCCTAATGTGGATCGGAACGAATTCCGCCGGTGGCTCCGTGGCGCGTTTGCCAAGAATACCCCCTATAATCAGTTTGTCACCGAACTGATCACTGCGACCGGGCAGAACAGCACCGGCCCGACGTATGCGGAGGCGAACGGCCCGGCCATGATGATGCGCCCGGCAGAGCTGGATCCGTCCGCGCCCCTGGCGGACCGCAGCAACATCAATGGGGCGGTCAACTGGCAGCTCAAGTATTTCCAGACCCCGGCGGACCTCGCCGGCGTCGCCTCCAAGGTCTTTCTGGGCGTGCAGATCCAGTGCGCGCAGTGCCATGACCATAAGACGGAGAAGTGGAAGCAGACCGATTTTCGGGCCTTCACCGCCTGCTTCATGCAGGCCGTGCCGGCGCCGGTGGATCGGGGTCAGATGCAGAACGCCGGCATGAACGTCCGCAAAGTGAACCTCCGCGATGTGAATTTCCCGATGCCTGGCAACCGGATGAATCCTATGGCTGCGGACCGCCAGCCCTATCTGAATGTCGATCCGGCGGTACTGGACGGTACGCCGGTCTCCGGCCCGCGCGCCGACCGCCGCCGGGAACTCGCCGCCTGGATGACGGATAAGAAGAACCCCTGGTTTGCGCAGGCCATCGTCAACCGGATGTGGGCCAAGTTCCTGGGCCGCGGGTTTGTCGAACCCTTTGACGATTTTCGCCCCTCCAATCCCCCCGTGCTGCCGGAGGCCCTGCAGCAACTGGCCGATGATTTCGTCGCCCATCACTACGACCTGAAGCATCTCATCAAGACCATCTGCCTGACGCAGGTCTACCAGTTGTCGCCCGCGCCTTCCATCGGCGAAACCGACAACAAGCTCTGGGAGCGCTTCCGCCTGACCCCCATGGGGACCGACGAACTGCTCAATTCGCTGGTCGCGGCGACGAACTTCCAGGCGGTGCTGGCCCGCATGCCCGGCGGTAGCCTGGAGCAGATCAAGGCGCGGATGACCCGGCAGCTCTCCTTTGTGTTCAACACGGATGAGGAGGACATGGAGCAGAAGGAGTTCGAGGGCACCATCCCGCAGGCGCTGCTGATGCTGAACGGCAACCTGACCAACGCGGGCGTGACCCCGATACCCGGCACGGCGCTCTCCGAGGTAATGGCGATGCCCGGCGACGATGCGGCGAAGATCGAGGCGCTCTATCTGCGGACGGTCTCCCGCAAGCCGACTGCTACGGAACTGCAGAAGTGGACGGACTTTGTGAATGCGCCTCGCGAAGTCACGATCTCACCACGGCCCGCCAATCAACCACCGCCCGGCCCGATGCGACCGGGGCAGGCCGGCAAGCCTAGCCAGGGACAGGGCGCGCGCGGCGGTCCCGGCCCCGATCCGCTGGCCCGATTGGGCGCGCGGCCCATGGGGCAGCGTCCGACCGCCAGGCTGCAGGCGTATGAAGACCTGTTCTGGGCGCTGCTGAACTCCAGCGAGTTCGTCTTCAACCACTAACCCCGAGAACGCCCCGAACCGGATGCCACGGCTATCCGTTCGGGGCGTTCTCCAAGATCCGGGCGATCCGCTCGTCCAGCGTCAAGGAGGACGTCTGCTCCTGCGCCCGCGCCAACGCTTCGACGCTTAGATGATCCGAGAACCGCGCTTGCAATTCATCCCGCTGGTTCTGTTTACCTGCCGAATGAAACCCGCCCAACTCGGCATAGACCGCTTCCGCAGTAAGGAAGAACTGGAGGCCGTTTTCCCACTGTGCTTGCTGGAGAGCCGCTTCACTCATATACAGGAAGAGCATGCCGAGAGAATCACGCTTCCCGGATTCTTGGAAGATAGGCAGACACTGGAGGAAGAGGGCTTCCGCTTCGGCGGCTTTCCCCCGTTTGAGGACGATCCAGCCCAGATCTTGCCAGACCATTGCCATCACATTACGGCTATCTAGCTCCTGTGACAGCGCCAGCGTTTGATGTAAATAGTCTTCCGCACCAAGCTCATCCTGTAATCCTAAGGCGCATCTACTCAATATCAACAAGTTATACATCTCCCACTGGCGATTCTCGTGCTGACGATTGATCGCCAGCGCCCGTTCCAATCGATTGCGGGCTTCCGCATAGTTCTCCTGTTGGTAGAAAACCAATGCGATGTTGTGGAGGTTCGATGCTCTATCCAGTGGGGTTCCGATTTTTTCGTAGATCTCTTGCTCCCTTCGGAAATAGTCTATGGCCCTATCGTTTTCTCCCAGGTAGTAATATAACGATCCTAAATGGCCGAGTGCGAAAGCGACAGACTTTAGATCATTGAGTTCCTGCGCAACTTCCAGACTCTCCTCTGTATACTTCCGAGCCGCGATGTAATCCCCTTGCTCACGGGCCAAAAAACCAAGGGTGTTGAGAGCTCCGAAGCGCTCCGGAATAGGTTTTTGCTCTTGAGGGGACGCCAGGAAGCTCTCCAGGTGCCGTCGTCCTTCTGAAAATAGTCCGCATACGTCCCAAAAATAACCCAGGTTCGCCCCAATCCGCAAACCCTGCAACCAACTGGGGGCGTCTTGCGTGCAGAAATCCAAAACAGTCCGCAGGTTCTCCAACTCTATTCCCGCCCGGCGAAGCCAGTCAGCGCCGTCCGCTTTCCGCCGATTCTGATAGAAATTCGAGGAGAAAGCAGAATAGTGGTTGCATAGTTTTCGCATTACCTCGATCCGCTCGGTTCCCTCGGGATCCCACTGCTCCTGCGCGAACTGGCGGATGGTCTCCAACATGCGGTAGCGCACCTCTCCGGATTGCTCCTCTATCACCACCAGCGATTTGTCCACCAGCGACGTCAGCAGGTCCAGCACTTCCCAATCCTCAATGCTCTCCCCAGCACAAATGCTCTCCGCTGCCTCCAGTGTCCAGCCTCCTGGGAAGACCGACAGATAGATCAGCAGACGCTTCTCCTCCTCCTCCAGCAGCGTATAGGACCAGTCGATCAGCGCTCTTAGTGTCTGCTGACGAGGGAGCGCCGCTCGATTGCCCCCCGTCAACAGCTTGAACCGATCCTGCAAGCGCTCGGCGATCTGCTCCACCGAAAGCGCCCGGACACGCCCCGCTGCCAACTCCAGCGCCAGTGGAATGCCATCCAGGCGCTGGCAGATACGCGCGATGATGGGCAGGTTGGCAGGGGTGAAGCGAAACTCGGGGTTGGTCTGGTGTACCCGCTCCACGAACAACTGCACCGCCGGATACTCCAGCAATCCGGAATTGTCCTGCTTGGCCCGTTTGTTGCCAAGGGTGGCAGGCGTTTGCGGAGGTATGGAGAGCGAGGGGACCCTCCACAGGACTTCCCCGGTCAGCCCCAGCGATTGTCTGCTGGTCGCCAACACCGACAGTCCGGGGCAGTGCTGTAGCAGAGAGTGAAGCAGTGGCGCGATAGCGTTTAGGAGGTGCTCGCAGTTGTCTACCAGCAGCAGCAGGCGTTGTGTTTGCAGAGTGGCCATCAGCGTGGTCTGCAAGGGAGTGCCTGCCGCTTCCCGAATGTTGCAGGCTCCGGCGAGGGTCTGCAGCACGAGGCTGGGATCGGTCAGCGGCGAGAGGTCGGCGAAGGCGACGCCATCGGCATACTCCGGCGCGGCGGTGTGTGCGATCTCCAGGGCCAGGCGGGTTTTGCCCACGCCGCCGGCCCCGGTCAGGGTGAGCAGGCGGGAGGTGTGCAGCAGGGGCAGCGCTTCGGCGAGCGCTTCTTCACGCCCTATGAGGCGGGTGATGGGGCGGGGGAGCGGGGGTAAGGCGGATGCGGCGGCAGGTACGGACGGGGCAGGCGGCGGGGAGGGAGGGCGCTGTATCGCGCTCTGGCGGGGAAGCGATAGGGCTTGCTGTCGAGCCTCATGCCGAATGCGCTCGTACAGCGCCTGGGTGTCGGCATCGGGTTCGGCATTGAGCACTTCGCGCAGCCTCAGTCGCAGATCGCGATAGACCTGTGTTGCTGCCGGATGGTTGCCGCTCTGTGCTAATGCGTCCATCAGGGTGCGATGGGCGCCCTCCTGCAGCGGATCGGCGGCAATCAGCAGTCGGGTATAACGGCTGGCTTCGCTCCACTCCTGGCGTGTCAGCGCGTCCGTGGCGAGGGTATCCAGAGCGCTCAGGTAAGCCTGTTCGCGCTGTATCCGTTCGAGATGCGCCCACTCCTCCTGGCAATCCTGCAGCAGCGGACCGCGATACAATCCCACCGCAGCCTGCAACGCAGCAATATCCTTGCGACGCATGGCTGCGTCGAAGGCCATCACGTCACAAAAACCTTGCTGCAGATCCAGAAGCAGCGTGCGGAAAGTGGTCTGAAGGCGCACGCTCTCCTGGCCCAGATCGGCCTTGAGGTAGCCCAACTCGCGCCGGAGATTGTAAAGCGCCTGGCTCTCCACACTGTCCGGCCAGAGAATGCCGGAGAGCCACTCCCGTTCGACCTCCCTGCCATTCTGGAGTACAAGCAGCGCGAGCAACCATTTCTCACTTCTGGTGCGCAACGTGATGAGGTGTCCGTTGCTTCGGACCTCCAGGCTTCCCAGGAGGCACACCGAGAAACCAGCGAAGTGGGCTTCGTGAACGCTCCCTGTCATAAGGCTCTCCTGAGATCTTGCCGATGGGTTGCGAACAGAGAAAAAGAGGGATCTAATGCTCATTTTACCCGTTTGACACGCTTTTCGCCTCGTTCTTGACACGATTCCTTACGCGCGGACCGGGGACACTGAAGGCAAGCATGCAGTCATGCGGTTCGCTGCAGGTCGGCGATAAGCCCCGACCCTCATTCTCTGTCTCGACGCAAAGGAGTCATGTCATGGAAACCAACAACCAACCCCTCTCTTCTCAGTCCGATCTGGAGCAGAGGCTCCAGCAGGCGATTGATGCCTGCAGCATCGCTGAGCGACGCTATCTGCAGGCAGGACGTCGCGCTCGCCTGCTGGGCGGCTTCGCAGTCGCTCTGGTGGTGGGGGCTCTCTCTCTGTCCGCTCTCAAGCCCGTTGGCGCGCAGAGCGGCTCCGGTCCCACGCTCGCCAGCCTGCAACAGGAGATCAACGGTTTGCAGGCACAGATCAACAAGGTGATCCAGAAAACCCGCTTCATGTTTAGCGATGGCGACAACAAGACGACCACTTTCTCCGGCTGCAATGTCCTCATTCAGTCTGGCTCCGGCAAGACCAATGACGGCGTCTCGACTGGCGGTACGCTCACGGGGTTGGGTAACCTCATCATCGGCTATAACGCGACTGGAAACGCTCTAGGCGATATCCGAACCGGCAGCCACAACCTGATTCTGGGGGATCAGAACAGCTACTCCAGTTATGGCGGGCTGGTTGCAGGCAGCGACAACACGATCTCCGGCCCGTATGCCTCGGTGAGCGGCGGCTACAGCGGTCTAGCTTCTGGAAAATGCACCTCAGTGAGTGGCGGGCAAGGCAATTCTGCCATTGGACATTTTTCCTCGGTATGCGGCGGCTACCTCAATCAAGCTTTTGGAGATTATGCCTCGATGTCCGGTGGAGAATCCAATACGGCTACCGGACGCTGTGCTTCGGTGAGCGGCGGCTTTGAGAGTTCGGCCAGCGGAGATCATGCCTCGGTGAGCGGAGGCCAGGGCAATTCGGCCATTGGAAGTTTTTCCTCGGTGAGCGGCGGTGAATTCAATAACGCGCTCGGATCCTGCAACGTGATCTGCGGTGGGTTATACAATATCACCGACAATACCGCTGCCTCTATTCTGGGCGGCTTTGGCGGTGTATCTGAGGGCTCCGGCTCCGTCGTCTGCGGAGGCTTCATTGCCCAGGCTTACGGCGACTATTCGGCCAATCTCGGTGGTTTCAATACTGCGGTGTCAACTCTCTATGGACACAATCCCTGATCCATTCTCTCTGCGTGCGACAAGGATCCCTCCTTGTCGCACAGGAAACACTCTCGAACTAATTCTTTTACGCAAAGGAAAATACCATGCATACCGAACTCGAAACCCTCAAGAATGAACTCGAAACCATGAAGGCGGGCATGCTCCAGACCCAGCATCGGTTGCAGCAAACGGAGGCGCAACAGAAGCATATTACGCGTCGTGCTCGCCTGCTGAGCGGCTTCAGCTTCGCTCTCGTCATAGGAACGCTCTCACTCTCCACTTTGAAGCCCGTTGGCGCGCAGAGCGGTTCCGGTCCCACGCTCTCCGGTCTGCAACAGGAGATCAACGGCTTACAGGCTCAGATCAACAAGCTGATCCAGAAAACCTGGTTTATGTCTGCCAACGGCGATACCAAGACCACTACTTTCTCCGGCTGCAATGTGGTCATCCAATCCGGCTCCGGCAGCACCGATGATGGTACTGCGACCGGTAACGGGACGCTCACCGGCCTGGGTAACCTCATCATCGGCTACAACGCGACTGGAAACGCTCTTGGCAATATCCGCACAGGCAGCCACAACCTGATTCTGGGGGATCATAACGACTACTCCAGTTATGGCGGACTGGTTGCGGGCAGATTCAACGACATCTCCGGTCCATATGCCTCGGTAAGCGGCGGCTCTAGCAACCAAGCCAGCGGAGAGGATTCCTCCGTCTGCGGCGGCAATGACAACTTCGCCCTTGGACCTGCTGCTTCTGTATCAGGTGGCCAAGCTAATTTCGCCAGCGGTGAATTAGCCTCGGTGAGCGGTGGCAACAACAATACAGCCAGTGGACTATACGCCTCAGTGAGTGGCGGTCAAACCAATAAGGCCAACGCATTTGCTGCTTCGGTGAGCGGCGGCATCGTCAATACAGCCAGTGGAGACTGGGCATCGGTAAGTGGTGGTCAATTCAATACGGCCAGCGGAGACTGGAACATGATCTGCGGTGGGATGTACAATTGGACCGGCAATACTGCTACCTCTATTCTGGGCGGCTATGGCGGTCAAGCTTATGGCAATAGCTCCGCCGTCTGCGGAGGCTACTTTGCCCAGGCTGGCGGCGACTATTCGGCCAATCTCGGTGGTTACAATACGGTGGTGTCAGCGCTCTATGGACACAATCCCTGATCCATTCTCTCTCTGCGTGCGACAAGGATCCCTCCTTGTCGCACCGGAAACACTCTCGAACCAAGTCTCTTATGCAAAGGAAAATACCATGCATACCGAACTCGAAACCCTCAAAAATGAACTCGATGTT
>DATGIG010000723.1:0-9086 GCA_035295825.1 Chthonomonadaceae bacterium
AGCAGCCGACAGACACCACCAGCCCGGTCAATCGTCCGACGCCGGTTGTGCTTTCTAAACCGCAGCAAGCCGCCGACGCGGTACGTGAGCCGATCCGGATAGCGCCTGTGTCGGTACTGCCTGCCTCGCTCCGGACGGGCGGGCGCGCAGCCTGCGAGGTGGCACGGCCGGTGGGCGCCTGGTATCCGACCCATGCCAATGGGATCACCATCGGTGGTTTTCTGCCGACCGATGTGCCGGACGGCGTCGAGACCTCCGTGGGCTTCAGTGTCAGCTTGGAGCGCATTGTCTCATGGGGAGATAGGACGGAGGTCGTTGCCAGTCTGCGCTATAGCATCTACTCTTTCAATACCAGTACAGCGGGTTCGACGCTCTCCGGCGATGTGAACCTGATCAGCCCCATGGTGGGTTACCGTTATCGCCTCGATAGGGAGCGCCGTCTCTATGTCGAACCGGGGATCGGTATCGTCTTCACCTCCGGACGCGACTTCAACGGCAATTCCAATCAGACCGATTTCGCCTATAGCTTTGCCGCCGGATACGAGTTCCAGAGCGATATGTTTGTCGACTTGCGTTATGTGGCAGGGGGCAACTCCGAGCAGCAGGGCTTTATCTTCTCGCTGGGCCGCCACTTCTAAAGCGGTTTGCACGCTTCCGCTACGCGTAAGCGCCGTATCGATTGGAAGGAAGGTTTGAGAGGTCGGTACGGAGGACGAGAAGAGAGGCGGTTGGATATCGGAACGGAGAGGCGCGCAGGATGGCCTCTCCGTTGTTCTGAGTATCGTAATCCATAAGGAGATCCGCAATGTATGTGGGTATTTTAACCGGGCCCTTTTCGCGCGAACCGCTGGAGGTCGTCGCTGCGTTCGCCGGGGAGTATAGTTTTGGAGGGCTGGAGATCGTCGCCGGGCCGGGCAGCCAGCATATCGACACCAATGGATTCACGGCGGAGCGCGCCCATGCCATCAACGACCTGATGATGCGGCGCAACCTGCAGATCTCTTCGGTCGCCGCGTACACCAACCCGACCGACAGCAATCCGGAGCAGCGCCAGAAGAACCTGCAAACGATCCATAACGCCATCGATGCGGCCGTTCTGCTCGGTGTGGACGTCGTCTGCACCCTGGCCGGTATGCCTGTCGCGGGGAAAGATCGCTTCAAGACCATCGAAGAGGATTGCGCGCAGGTCTTCCCGCCGCTGCTGGAGTACGCCCAGAGCAAGGGGGTCAAGATCGCTCTGGAGAACTGGTATGCGACCAATATCCAGCACCTGGGGCACTGGGAGAAGCTCTTCCAGGCGGTTCCCCATGCGAATTTCGGCCTGAATTTCGATCCGTCGCACCTGGTGCATCAGGATATCGACTACCTGGAGGCGGTAGATAAGTTTGCCAACCGCATTTTTCACACGCACGGCAAAGACACGGAGATCAAGGCGCACGTGAAGCGGATCGTCGGGAACCAGGGGCATGGCTGGTGGCGCTATGTCATTCCCGGTTTGGGCGTGATCCATTGGGGCGAGTATATCGCGGCGTTGCGGCGCAACGGCTACAATGGCGTGATCTCCATCGAGCACGAGGATAGCGCCGTGGATCGCGAAGAGGGCTTCCTGATCGGCAAGAAGTATCTGGAGCAGTTTATCGCCTACTGATTTCTATTCGCCCCCACCCCCCAGGAGGTGGGGGCGTCTCTCTTATTTCGCGCCGGTATAGGCTACGCGCCAGATTGTTCCCGAACCGTCGTCGCTTACCAGCAGCGCACCGTCCTTCGCCTGGGTCACCCCGACCGGGCGCCCCCACACTTCTCCGTTCGATGTCACGAAGCCAATCAGAAAGTCCTCGTATTCGCCGGTCGCCTTCCCGTTCTTCAAGGGGACCCGGATCACCTTGTACCCGGTACGGCGTGCGCGGTTCCATGAGCCGTGTTCGGAGGCGAAGGCGTCCATTGCATACTCTTTTGGAAACTGCGCCCCCGTATAGAAGATCATTCCCAGAGAGGCGGAGTGCGACTGCAGCAGCACATCCGGAGTAATCACCTTGTTCTTCAGTTCCGGCTTGGGGTCTACGGCGCGCTCGTCGGGATGGCCGCCCATGTAGAACCAGGGCCAGCCGTAGAAGCCGCCGTCCTGAACATGCGTGATGTAATCCGGGACCAGTTGGTCGCCCAGCCCATCGCGCTCATTCACGGAGGCCCAGACTTCGCCCGTGGTCGGATGGATGGCGAGGCTGACCGCATTGCGGATGCCGGAGGCGAAGATCCGCTCATTTTTCCCGTCCGGGGTGAACTCCAGGATGTCGGCGCGGCGCGATTCGTCGAAGTTGCGCTCGTGGACATTGGTCAGGGAGCCGACGGAGACGAACATCCGCTTGCCGTCTTTGGAGAACTTCACATCACGCGTCCAGTGTCCGCCGCCGCGCAGCCGCCCGCCGCCGGGCAGATTGGGTACCATGGTCTCCTCCGGGCTGCGCGCCTGCAGGTCGCCGTTCCGGTAGGGGAAGCGCACCACGCTGTCGGTATTGCCGATATAGAGATATTGGGGGTTGGGGCCGGGCGGATAGAAGGTGACGCCAAACGGTTTGACCAGCCCGGTTGCGTAGACCTGCACCATATCCGGCTTGCCCGCGCCCTTCGTATCGCGTAAGACTTTCACACGTCCCGGATCGCTCTCCACTACAAAGACATCGCCGTTGGGCGCGGTAGCCATCTGCCTTGGGTTCTCCAGGCCGGTCAGGTATTCGGTAACCTTAAAACCATTCGGAGCCTTGGGCCATGCCCCTTCGGGGCGGGGGATCATATGCGGCCCGTTGTCAATCGATCGGGTGGCATAGGGAGCGGGCAGATCATTCAGTGTGAGGCGCCTGCGGACGCCGGGGGCGTCCGTGGTCCAGTCGCCCAGCGCCTCTTCTCCGGTCAATACATGAGGAGGCGCGGGCTTCTCCTCCCGAACCAGTTGCACCTTTGTAGGCGCTTCGTTCGCTTCTCTATGCGCCGGGTCGTTTGCGGAGCAGGCCAGAGAGCCGACCACGCAGCAGGAGACGAGGGGCAGCAATCCGGAAAGGAGGCCCCTGTTCGTGTTTTTCGTTAGGCAAAACAGTTGCATCATCAAATCAGTCCTTTACTCCTGCCCAGCATCTGCGAAACGTTGCTGGCGCTCTTCCGATTGGCTTCACGTGCATGAGATCCCTACTAATGTTGTACGCGCCGGAAGAGAGTTCCTCTCCCGATTTTCCGGTGGAGTGCATGCCATCGGAGTAAAGAGGAGGAGATGTACGTCGCAGCGTCCAATGTGAGCGCGCGGCGCTTCCGCACAAGGAGAGACCATGTCCCGTTTTGGCCCCCATATCGATCCGCCTCTGGCGCTGATCCCTGCCGAACTCATGACCCTGGAAACGCGCGTCTTCCAGACGACGCTACGAGATCCCCGCAGGCTCTCCAAGGAGGGCATTCCGGACGAAGTGGATCAACAGGCGTTTCTGGAAGGGATGGCCGGCATCGGCGGGTGGTGGGGGATGGCGCACGCCTCGATGCTGACGAGCCTCGGCTCGCCCGATCCCCGTATCCGTCACGCCTCTATCGGCGCGCTGGCAGGAGACGCCAATCTGGCGGCGTCGCTGGGGTTGGCGGGAGTCTGTTTTCATGTCGGCTATGAGAAAGGGCATGCGAGCCGCGAGGCGGCGCTGGACGCCGTCGCTGCCAAGCTGGATGAGGTGCTGACAAAACTCAAACCGGGCGCGAAGGTGCTGCTGGAGAACGGCTGTGAGGGCACGGAGTTGGGGCAGACCGTGGCGGAGATTGGAAGGGTAGTGAAGGGGGTGCAGGCGGACCCGGCCAAGCTCGGGGTCACGCTGGATACCTGCCACCTCCATGTCTCGGGCTTCGACATGGCCGCCCCCGATGCCCCGGAGCGCCTCGCCGGGGAGATCGAGGCGGCAGGGCTGACACCCTATCTCACCTCTCTGCACCTTAATGACGCCCGCGAGCCCTGCGGCAGCCATCGGGACCGCCATGCCACGCCGGGGCGGGGGACCATCGGCGAAGGGCTGCGCCGCCTGATCGCACATCCGATGTTTGCGGAGTTACCCTGCATTCTGGAGATCAGCGAGAGCGAGGTCCCGGTCGGTATCGCCTTCCTGACCTCCTCTTAATCGGCGTTGAAACGCCGTTCTGAGACACAAAGTCCGCCTTCGCGGGTTCCATAAGCCCCTCTCCCAGAATGGGGGAGGGGTTGGGGTGGGGGCCGATTGCTCTAATGATTGGCGTAGTGGCTGAACAGTTCGCTGACGGAGTTGTCCTCATGAATGCGTGAGATCGCGTCCGCGAGCAGCCCGGCGACGGAGAGGACCTTGATTTTGGGGTGCTGCTTCTCCAAGGGAAGCGGGATCGTGTCGGTAATGACCAGCGACCGGAGCGGCGAGCAGTGGATGCGCTCGATGGCGTTGCCGGAGAGGATGGCATGGGTGCAGCAGGCGTGGACCTCCGACGCCCCCCGCTCGATCAGCGCCTCGGCTCCCTGAACGATGCTGCCGCCGGTGTCGATCATGTCGTCCACCATCACGCAGACTTTGCCCTGGACGTCGCCGATGATCTCCATGATCTCCACCTGGTTCGGCTCCGGACGGCGCTTCACAGTGATGGCGATGGGGGATTTGAGATGCTCTGCGAGGGCGCGCGCACGCGCGACGCCGCCCACGTCCGGCGAGACGACCACCGTCTTGCCGTCGTAAAGCCCTTCGTTGATAAGGTATTCGGCGATCAGGGGGCCGGCGTACAGATGATCTACGGGGAGATCGAAGAAGCCCTGGATCTGGCCCGCATGGAGGTCTACGCAGAGAACGCGGCTGGCGCCGGCCTGTGAGATCAGATTGGCGACCAGGCGCGCCGTGACCGGCTCACGCGGCTTGACCTTCTTGTCCTGGCGGGCGTAGCCATAGTAGGGTAGGACCACGGTGATGCGAGACGCAGATGCCCGTCGGAAGGCATCGATCATGATGAGGACTTCCATCAGGTTGTCATTGACCGGATGGCAGGTGGGCTGGACGATAAAAATATCCTGCCCTCGGGCGCTCTCCTGGATCTGAACGCTGATCTCTCCGTCCGAAAACTGCTTGACCTGGATCTCCCCGAGCGGTGTGCCCAGTTGTGCTGCGATGCTCGCCGCCAGGTCTGGGTTGGCGTTCCCCGTGAATATCCGTAAGCCGTAATCTCCCCGCATCATAATCTCCTCCGTCACCCTGATCTCGATTCCAGATTGCCGATATCGCTCCGCCTCGCTGGACGGATGGTTCGATCGGAACACATCCCCATGCCACCCACAGCGGAGCGTTTCGGCTGGGGCGCATGAACCGATGTGTCTCTCTAAAGGCGCGGTCTTCCTGTCCTCATATGGTGCAAGTGTTGCTGCCTGTGCTGGCGACCGCCTACTCTCTCATTTCGGTCGCTGCCAGGGATTACGAATCCGGCTTGCGGTTTCTCTTTGCGGCTTGTTTCTCCTGCCGGTAGCGCGCGGCCCATCCTTCCTTGAGCGTTGCGCGAGACCGGGCGATTGCCATGGCATCTTGCGGCACATCCTCGCCGATGGGGGAGGCAGCGGCGATAAAGGCCCCATCACCTATCGTTACGGGCGCGATCAGGGTAGAGTGCGTCCCGACAAAGACATTTTTTCCGATGACCGTGCGATGCTTATCGAAACCATCGTAGTTGCAGGTGATGGTTCCGGCTCCGATATTGGTTCCCTCGCCTATCTCCGCATCGCCCAGATAGGCGAGATGATTGGCTTTTGCGCCCGCGCCCAGGATGGCGTTCTTGAGTTCGACGAAGTCGCCTATATGGGCATTGGGGCCAACCTTCGTGCCCGGACGCAGGTTGGCGAAGGGGCCGATCTTCACCCCGTCGGCGATGTCGCTGCCGACGATCTGCGAGGAGACCACGCTGACCCCGTTGCCCAGCGTGCTGTTCTGGATGCGGGTGAACGGCCCGATCATGCAGTCCTCGCCAACGCGCGTTCCGGCATAGAGGAAGGTGTTCGGCTCGATGACCGTATCCTGCCCGATTTCCACATCCGCGTCCACATAGGTATTGGCCGGGTCGGTAATGGAGACGCCGGAGAGCATCAGTTCGGTCAGCAGGCGTTCGCGCAAGATGCCGGCGGCGGTAGCCAACTCCACGCGGTTATTCACGCCGAGGGCATCCTGCGGGGCGGCGGCGGCGAGCGCATCCACGCGCCTTCCGCCCTCGACCAGAATACGGACCGTATCGGTAAGGTAGTACTCGCCCTGGGCATTGGCCGGGCGCAACTCGCGCAGGGCGCTCCAGAGCGCCTGGCTCTGGAAGGCGTAGATCGAGATATTGATCTCGTTGACGGCACGCTCTTCCGGGGTGGCGTCCTTATGCTCCACAATTCCGGACACATGCCCCTGAGCGTCTCGGAGGACCCGGCCATAGTCGGTGGGATCGTCCAGAACGGCGGTCAGCAGGGTCGCTGCGGCGTCGGCGTCGATCTGGTGTCGCAACAACTGCGACAGAGTTTCGGAGGGCAATAAGGGGACATCCCCGGCCAGGATCAGGATCGTTCCCGGCCAGTCGCCAAGCTGCGCCTCTGCCGCCCGGACGGCGTCTCCCGTGCCGCGCGGGACCTCCTGGAGGGCATACTCCACGCCGTCTCCCAGCCCGGCGCGCACTTTGTCGGCTTCATGTCCGACCACGACCAGGATGCGTTCGACGCCTGCGGCCCGGCAGGTTCGGATCACGTGGGTGGTCATCGGCAGGCCGCAGAGCGGGTGCAGCGGCTTGGGCAGTTTAGAACGCATTCGCGTTGACTTGCCCGCAGCGAGAATAATCGCTGCGGTCGGTGTCACAGAGGTATGGGAAGCGACCCCGGAGGGTTCAGGCATGGCAAACGTACTCCATCCATTGGCGCATTGTGGTCTCACCGGCACGCGGGAGAGACGCCCTCATTATATGCGGACTCCTCCGGACTGTCAAGAGGATTCCTACCCGCTTTTGCACGTATTTTAGTAAAGGACGAACATTTCGATAGCACGCGCCGCTCGGAAGCGCGCGCGGTATATGGCGGGTCTCCAAAGTCACGAAGCCCCATGAACGGTATCGTTCATGGGGCTTCGAGAAGCGGCCTGAGAGAAACCGTTTCAGCGCGTAGGGACGGGGTCTGCCAGCGTCTGGCGATACGCATCGAGTGCGGCGCGCGTCACCATCATGTCCTCGATGCTGGTGGTCGCGTGGAGGACCTCGTCAATATTTTCCGGTGCAAAGAGCGCTTCAAAGGGGTCGTAGACTGCAGGTCCATCCGGCTCGACCCAATGGGGGCGCAGGCGCGAACGTAGATGGCGGTAGTTGGCGCACATCCAGGTTCGGATGGCCGCATAGCGGGCATCACGCCCGGTATGGTCCCCGTCTTTGGCGGCCCAGCAGAGAATATCCACCAACTCTTCGTACTGCGCTTCAAATTTTTCAAGCAGAGTACGCTGTCGGACCAACGCGCGCGCCCGTAGGCTCCAGTGCGGCGTCAGTCGCTGCGAGAGGTGATGCCACCAGGCGCGCGGTACCTCGGTAAGACGCAACGTAGATTGGCTCAATGCCTGAGCCTGACGTTTCAGTTGCTGTCGCGTCGTATGCCAGCCAAGGCGTAAACGCGGGAAGATCGTAGGCGGTAGCCCGATCCTTATCGCCATGTCTCTCTCCTGATGCTCCGGTTCACTAATCGTTTCGGCGGTTTTGAGGAACCGCTCTTTTGGTACGGGGTAGCGCTGCGTGTGGCGGCTTATGGGAACCGCTCTCTGCGCTACACCTCGTTTCTATACGGATATAGGTGGGATCGCTGCCCGACGCTGGGCAGTCGTCATGCTTCACGCAGCTTGGCGAGATAGTTCATGCGCAGGTCGCTTAAACGTCGCTGCGCTTCCCGCCGCTCCGGTTCCGGTAGGTTGCTCTCGATTCTGCTCAGCGTGAACTGGACGCAGTCGATGGCCAGTTGGGCAGCGGGCAGATCCTGGTTGGGCTCTCCGGTTTTGGGATCGGCGATGAAACCCAACGAACGTCTTGCCATACCATCGAACAGCGGCAGCAGCGCGGTGATAAATGTGCGCGTATCCATCTGCATGGCTGCCATCGAGAGCAGGAGGGTCGGATCGGGTAGTTGAAACCCTTCGTCCTCCGGTGTTTCTGTGCTATCGGAAGGGTGCTCCTCGGAGGGAGCAGGGGACGCCTCGGCATGGGGCGCATCTGAGTTCGGTACGGCCTCGGATGGATTCTCCTGTGGCGCATCCGGGGTGGCTTCTGAGGGTTCCTGCGCGGCGCGGCGCTTGTCCACGACAGTGAAGCCCGGCGAGTCCTGGTCGGTCATCGTGTCGTTCTCTCTTCAAAGGATGATCGGTAGAAAGAGTCCTCCTCCCCCGTCGGACGCAAGCATGAAGAGCATGGTCGATTGGGATTTGGAGTGTGCGACAGTATATCACACTACCCGTAGGAATGCAACGGGTTTTTCAACAATTTGGGCAGGTTTTTTTCTCGCCTGATCGGTGATTACGCTTCATGTTTCAGGGAAGAATTTACTTGTGAAATCTTTGAGATAAGGACGGATTTTCGGGGCTGGGGGATGGAGGGATCCCCCGGATCACAGCGAGGTCTCGCTCAGATTCCCCGTATATAGTGATGCTGAATGAAACGCTCGACGCGCCAGACGGTCCGCCCGATCTCCGTCAGCTCATAACGCCCCTGCTCCCGGAAGAACAGACCCTCTTCGATGAGATAGCGGCGCGTGGAGGAGTAGTCGAAGCAGACCTGCGCGATGAGGCGAGTGATCTCATGCTCGGAGTAGGGGCGTACCTCCGGCAGTGCCCGCATCACCGTCTCCAGCGAGATATACTGGGAGGGCTTGGAGTTGCCCCGCACCACTTCCGACATGCGGAAACTGCCCGGTCTACTCGGCGCTTCGACCTCCTGCGGCTGCCCGTTGGATAGGGTATGCAGGGCGTGCGACGCTGCCTGGGGCAATCCCGTAACCGACGATTGCGCTGCCTGACGGAGCACCCGGACCGCCTCCTCATCGCCTATCTGCCGTAATGCATACACGG
>DATGIG010000724.1:0-9740 GCA_035295825.1 Chthonomonadaceae bacterium
AATCTCCAGACAAGCATCCTGACGCTCGCCGCCTTCCAGACCCCCACTGAGACCGTCATGCTGGGCGAACTCGGCACTGAGGACGACCTGAAAACGGATCGTCCTGACGCCTACAAAATGACTGCGCCGAGCCATCCGCTCAACGATGCCGTCGACGCCCGGCCCGCTGCGCGTCATTTTCAACAAGTAAATCTTACCTGGATGGATGGGCATCAAAAGGCGACCCGCCTCGAAAAGTTCTATACCAACCAGACGCCTCCCGACAAATGGTTCCTGCCCTGACACTCTCTTATCGTTGAGACGACCCCCGCCGGTTCAGGAGGAGTTTTACGGCGAACGACATCGCCACAAAGACGCAGGAAAACAACTGGCAGAACAAAATCGGGGAAGTAATTCTTCCTGATGCAGCAGGGTAGGGAAAGATGAAACACAAAGGCATTGGCGCCGCCGCATTCATACAGGATGAGGAAGGAAACATCCTCCTTGTCAAGCACACCTATGGCCGTTTGAATTGGGAACTCCCTGGCGGAGGCGCGGAGAGCAATGAGTCACCTGTCGAGACAGCATTGCGTGAGGTTCGCGAAGAAACCGGACTGGAGACGGTCGCGCATCATATGACGGGGTATTACTATGCTCCCTACAACGACTCACTCCACTTTGTGTTCTGGTGCGAACGCACAGATCCAACGGCAACTCCAAAACCGACCAGCCCCGAAATAAGCGAATGCCGCTTCTGGCCTCCCGCCGCGCTGCCACGTCCGATCAGCGATTGGACGATACGTCGAATAGAAGATGCGCTGGCAGGGAACACTTTTGGGTTACCCACCATCATTGGAGAGCGGGTCTGGTTGGAGTAAACCCTTAGCGCCACCGGCGCCCATATAGACAGGCTCTCAACCTCGCCCAAACAAGACGTCTTGGGCGAGGTTGAAATTCTGGGCTTCGTTATTTCCTGGTTCGGCGTCTCCTAAAGAGAGCGAAGCTTACTAAGGGTATGACCCCGCCGGACATGAGAGTGAGGCTGATGCCGTCCGGGGTATAGAAGGGCGGAGGTGAGGAGGCAAAGGTACCCGTCCCGGAGGCGGTAAAGGAGTTCAACCAGCCGTTGAGGTCCAACGAGAGTGTAGGCTGCAACGACGAGAACGAGAGGGCGTAGTCCTGTGTGGAAGTTTGAGTGAAGTTGAGAAAGTCGGAGCTGAAGTGAACAATGTCGCCGCCATCGGTCGCGGCGTCCGTGCTGGCACTGTTGCCCTTGCCGAAGAAAGTCAATGTCGAGCTCCCATCCACCGAGAGTAGGTTCGTCATGCCGTTGACGGGTGTATCCGCCGTAAACACCATGTTGACATCCACGAACTTCTGAATGAACGGTCCGGTGCCAGAGCCGGTTGGCTTGCCGTTCACGGTGGCATCGAAGGACAACGTCGCATCGATGTTGGCGGTGCTGGTCCCATTGTAGCCGTTGTTCACTCCATAAGAGAACTCTACCGGGATATTGACCACATGAAAACTGCTGGTCGGGCCGGTGTCTGTAAACGAAAAGGCATTGACGCTGGGCGTCGTTTCTCGAAATTGGGCGAACGTCGTCAATTGCGCGTGGGCCGTTGTGAGGCCCCCGAGCCACATCAGGGCGACCATCGCCAGTGTAGAAACCCTCTTGAGTTTCATCTCCTTCCCCTTTCTGCCGAACGATGAAACATGGTGAGTGGGTGTTTCACCGCTAGTGTGTAACGGTCGGATCGTTTATGAACCCGAGGAGCGATGCGATCCCCCTCGGGAATGATAGTCACCCGATAGCGACTACCCATCCGACACCATGCCATACTATTGACACCAGGTTCCGTTCTCGTCCTTGCCGTTTTGCCTGGTTCGACCAGGCCATTCTCGCGGAGTTCACAGCGGTTCTTCTGCACGAATCGAGGGAGCCGTCTGTTCGTTTACCCTCTTACGAAAATGTTGCAAAATAGTTCGACTGAGCGATATTTTTTTCAAAATCTCGGTATGAAACAAATGCGTCGCACCTGCGTACAAGAAGTCGAAGGCGTCGGGAGACAGGGAGAATGTGAAGTGGGCTTCGCAGTACAGGTCCCAAGGCATCTCGGCCCCGGCGATCCTTTTGTGTGCGATGCATATCCTCAAGGCAAGAAGGAGAAGAAATGATGTTCGTGCGACATCTTCGCGCGCTCAGCGTGTGGGGTCTGTTCGGTTTGCTACTCACCTGCGTCGGCGTTTTTGCGCAGCCCGCATCGGCGGATAACGATCACGCAAGACATCATCGGCACCGGGTTGTCCGGTATGTGCGTGTAAAACGCCATGGCCACTGGGTCACCGTGCGCAGGGTGGTCTATCATTAAGTCCGCTAGAGAGAGCAAAATAGCCCCTTTTCAGGGGCTATTTGTTTGGATAAGATCCGATGTCGCAGGGTGATTACTATGCAGCGCGAGCCGCCGGCTCACTCTGGGCCGTCTCATTGGTGCGCAGCGTCAAGAACCAGATATGACGCCAGGTCGCGGTGTCGGACACCTTGACGCCGCACTCGAACCAGACCGTGTCTCCACGGGTGACGAGCGTCTGGCGCACGATGGTCGCGCGCAGCATGAACAGATCCATGCCGGGCGGGGAGTGGAGCGTGATTTCATCGCCGCACGGAATGACGCGGGGTAAGAGCAGCCGCAGTCCGCGCCGGCTGATATCGAGCACCTTTGCCTCGACCAATCCGACAGTCTCATGTTCTATAGTGAGCGTCTCCACCTTGCTGTGCTGCCGCAAGGCGTCACGACGATCATCCATCAGCGGGTTGCCTTCGTCTGCTATGGACAAGGTTGCCACCTCCTTATTGATGCTGCCTGAATTATCGGCTCCCTATCCAGTGACTTTAGCCTCATTTGGCAATTCTCTCCCGATGAGATGACGTTCCCAATAGCAGTCGTGTATAATAGTGGGCATGCCCTGGCCTTCTATGATGAGGGCGGAAGAGATTGGACCTATTCAAAGGAGAGATAGACATGCGCTTTGTACACAAAATGAGTGGATTGATGCTGGCGACTGCGTGCGCCCTCCTCCTCTGGGGCTGCCCCAAAGAGGAGGGAGGAGGCGCTCCCTCCTCCGGCGCTCCCAATGGCGCGATCCCCAACAGCAGCGCAGGCGGCACGTCCGCCAACTCCGGCGGCACTGCCGGAGGGACCGAAGGCAAGGAACTCAACATCGCCGTCATCCCCAAGGGTACGGGAAACGCCTTCTGGCTGGGCGTGAAGGCGGGAGCGGACGCCGCTGCAAGCGCGGCAGGCAATGTCAAAATCACCTGGGTGGGACCGGAGCATGAAGGCGATGCTACCGAACAGGTCAATATCGTCCAGACCCAGATCAACAACCATGTGGACGGCATCGTGTTGGCGGCGGTAAACTCGGATTCCCTGGCGACCCCCGTCAAGACCGCTACGGACAAAGGGATCCCCGTCGTAACGGTCGACTCCGGGATCGCCCCGGACAAAGATACCTCGCTCGCCTACATTGCAACGGACAACGTTCGCGGCGGGCGCGAAGCGGGGGAGAAGCTAGCGGAACTGATCGGGAAAAAGGGTGAGGTTGCGCTCCTCATCTTCAAACCGGGCGCGGCATCCAACGATGAACGGGAAAAGGGATTTAAGGATGCTATCGCCAAGTACCCCGACATCAAACTGGTGGCTACCCAGGTTGGCGGCAACGTGACCGAAGCCACCAACAATATGACCAATATCCTGACCTCGAACAAAAATCTGGCGGGCGTATTCGCGGCTAGTGAGCCCAATGGCGTTGGAGCGATCAGCGCCTTGAAGCAGAGCAAGCAGAACGGCAAGATCAAACTGGTCGCTTTCGATGGTTCTGCCATCGAAGTCGCCGGGTTGAAGGATGGCATCATCCAGGCGCTCATCGTACAGGACCCCTACCAGATGGGCTTCAAAGGCATCAATACCGTGCTGTCAGCCATCAAGAAAGAGCCAATCAAGGATAAGAAGGTCGATTCCGGGATGACCGTCGTGACCATGGATAACCTGAACACGCCGGATGTCCAGAAGCTCCTGAACCCTGGGAAATAGGGCGGAGCCGAACACGGCCCGGCTTTCAAAGCCAAATACATGTAACTTTTCGGAAAGGATGTCACTCTCATGGTGAGGATATGGTAACGTTACCATATCCTCACCATGGCGCAAGTTCGTGCGTGTCGACAACGCATTTTCGATCTTTTGGCTTAGAAGGGTGTTCCATCGCATTATGAGGAAATGGCTCCATTCCTTCCGTATTCCTGGCCTCTTGCTGGGGTTACTGCTGCTGATTTCCGCGTTCTTCGCTCCGTCGGTAACGGCGGCGGATGACGGGACGACAACGAAATCTGCGGCGACTGCGGCGCAGACGTACTTCTTCGAGAGCAAGGTGCGCCCTGTGCTGGTAGCGTACTGCTATACCTGCCACAGCGCTCAGGATCAGAAGGCAGGACTGCGATTGGATTCGCGGGAGGCCATGCTCAAGGGGGGCAGGCGCGGCCCCGCCCTCGTTCCCGGCGACCCGGATAAGAGCCTGCTCCTCCAGGCCGTTCATTTCGACGGTGCGCTCAAGATGCCGCCAACCGGCAAGCTCCGCCCGGAACAGATCGCCGCCCTCACGGAGTGGGTCAAAATGGGAGCGCCCTGGCCTGCTACCCCGCCCAGCGGCGGCGCGGCGGCGGGGCAAGCGCCGGACATCGTACTTACCGACGCGCAGCGCAACTTCTGGTCGTTCAAACCAGTTCAGAAATCGCCGCCCCCAGCGGTTAAGAGCAAGACCTGGGTGAAGTCGCCGATTGATGCCTTTGTCCTGGCGAAACTGGAGGCGAAGGGGCTTAAACCGGCGGCGCCCGCCGACCGGCGCACCCTCATCCGCCGCGCCTACTTCGATCTGATCGGCCTTCCCCCGACCCCCGAAGCGGTGGATGCCTTCCTCGCCGACAAATCCCCCGACGCCTTTGCAAAGGTTGTGGACCACCTGCTCGCGTTGCCGCAGTATGGAGAGCGATGGGGCCGACGCTGGCTGGATGTCGCCCGCTACGCCGACTCCAATGGCCTGGATGAGAATACCGCCTTCGGGAACGCCTACCGCTACCGGGACTACGTCGTCGCGGCATTCAACAAGGACAAGCCCTACAATACCTTTATTCAGGAGCAGTTGGCAGGGGACCTGCTGCCCGCCACCGGTGACGAGATCCGCAATGAGCGCCTCACCGCCGTAGGCTTCCTCTCGCTCGGCCCGAAAGTGCTCGCGGAGCCGGATAAGGCGAAGATGATGATGGATATTGTGGATGAGCAGATCGAAGTGACCAGCAAAGCTTTCCTGGGCCTGACGGTCGCCTGCGCCCGCTGCCACAACCACAAGTTCGATCCCATCCCCACCAAGGACTACTACGCGCTGGCCGGGATCTTCAAGAGCACCCGCACGATGGAGTCGCTGAACACAGTTGCCCGCGCCCTGGAGCATCCCATCGCCTCGCCCGAGATGGAGGCGAAAAAAGCCGAGTACGACGCAAAGTTGAATAAGCTCCAGTCGGATCTGAACCGGGCCACCGACAGCGCCCGGAAGGAGGCGCAGGCATCCGTCCTGCATCAGGCGGGGCGTTATCTGCTGGCGGCCTGCGAACTGGCGCAGTATCCGCCCACCGAACTCACTTCGGTCGCCGAGTTGCCGGTCCGACCTGGCGATCCCGCGCGGATCCTGATCGAGGCGGAGAACTACAACCGGGGCAACGCCCACCGCGATTTCGAGGTGTACGGCAAGAATATCGGCATCATCCACACCACCGAGGTCCCCACCTGGGCAGAGTGGGATGTCACCGTTCCTGCCGCCGGACCCTATCAGGTCGAACTCCGCTACGCCGCCGCCGAATCCCGCCCCGTCCGGCTTCTCATCAACGGTATGGTCGTCAAGCCGGATGCCGCCGCCCAGGTGACGGGCAGCTTTCAGCCGGAAGGGCAGCGCTGGGAGGCCCAGGGCATCTATGCCTTCCAGGCGGGTAAGAACGTCGTGCGCATCGAGCGCAATGACTCGATCCCCCACTTCGATAAGCTGCTCATCGTCGCCTCACCTCTGACCACCCAGGGCGGCAAACCGCACCTACCGATCGCCCAGGTCGCGGCCATGCATAATCTCAATAGTATGCTCCTCGGTCACTGCGCGCAGGTCCTGCGGGGCATGGCCGACATCGCGTTTCTGAAATCGCTCCCCATGGCCTCCACGCTCTCGGATGCGGAGTTTAACGTCCAGGCGGACCGCCTCCAGCAGCGTCTCGACGCTAAGAGCGACACGGAGGCCCAGGCAGTGGCAGCGGAACTGGTCGCCAGGCGTGGCCTCCTCCGGCTCCAGGGCAAATTCGAGGCGTTCTATTCCGACGCCTCGAAGCAAGCCGTGAAGCAGGCGGACGACGCTCTGAAGCAGGCTCAGGCGCGGGCTCCGGAGATGCCGATGGCACTGGGGGTTGAAGAGGGCAAGGTCGAGGACTGCCGGGTCCATATCCGGGGCGATACCCAGCAGTTGGGCGATGAGGTGCCTCGCCACTTCCTCACCGTGGTGGATCATGGCGATAAGGGGCAGATCGATCCCAAGCATAGCGGACGGCTGGAGTTGGCGCAGTGGCTCACCGATCCCAACAACCCGCTCCCGGCCCGCGTGGAGGTGAACCGCATCTGGCTCGGCCACTTCGGCGAGGGGCTCGTGCGGACGCCGGACAACTGGGGCCTTCTGGGCGAGCCGCCCACCCACCCCGAACTCTTGGACTGGCTGGCGGCGACCTTCGAGGAGCAGGGCTGGTCCATTAAGAAGATGCACCGGCTCATCATGCTCTCAAACGCCTACCAGATGAGCAGCACGGACGATGCGAAAGCCGAACTGGCCGACCCGGACAACCGGCTCCTCTGGCGCATGAACCGCCGCCGCCTGGAGGCGGAGCCGTTCCGCGATGCCATCCTGGCGGTCTCCGGCAAGCTGGACCACACCCTGGGCGGCAGCCTGCTGACCACCAAGAACTTCGACTACGTCACCAACGACCAGTCGGCGAACGCGGCGCAGTACAGCGCGCCGCGCAGGAGCCTCTACCTGCCCATCATCCGCAACGCCCTGTTCGATATGTTCCAGGCGTTCGATGTGGGTGACCCCAGTATGGTCAATGCCAAGCGCGCCACCACGACCGTCGCCTCCCAGGCGCTCTTTGTAATGAACAGCCCGTTCGTGCTGGAGCAGTCGAAAGCCTTCGCGGCGAGCCTGCTGGCCCGCCCCATGACCAACGATGCCGACCGAATCGCCCTCGCCTACAAAGAGGCGTTCGGCAGGCCGCCCACAACGGACGAAGTCTATCGCGGTACGACTTACCTGAGCGGCTATGCCGACCGGCTGGCAGGCACGGAGCACGATGCACAGAAGCGGCGCGCGCTGGCCTGGGATAGTCTCTGCCAGATCCTGTTCGCCGCCAATGAGTTTATCTACGTCAACTAATCGAGAAGAGGAAGCGATGAGTAAGCACACTATTCAACCGACGACACGGCGCGAGATGCTGACGCAGTGCGGCGCAGGCTTCGGCATGCTGGCGCTGGCCGGGCTGCTGGGCGAGGAGCAGGCGCGGGCCGCGACGACGCCCGGCAGAAGCCCCCTGGCGGAGAAGTCCCCCATGTTCCCGGCCCGCGCCAAGCGGGTGATCTTCCTCTTCATGCACGGCGGCCCTTCGCAGGTGGACACCTTCGATCCGAAACCGCTGCTCACACGGGACCACGGCAAGCCCCTCCCCTTCGCCAAGCCGCGCGTCCAGTTCGCCCAGACAGGAAACCTGCTCAAGTCGCCCTGGGAGTTCAAGAAGTATGGCCAGAGCGGTACCGAGGTGAGCGACCTGTTCCCGAACGTGGCGCAGCATGTGGACGACCTCTGCGTCATCCGCTCGATGTACGGCAGCAACCCGGCGCATGGCGGCGCGCTGCTCGCCCTCCACACCGGTTCCGATACCTTTATCCGCCCCAGCATGGGGTCGTGGATCACCTACGGGCTGGGCACGGAGAACCAGAACCTGCCGGGCTTCATCACCATCTGCCCGACGCTAGGCCATGGCGGCGTGCAGAACTGGTCCAGCGCCTTCCTGCCCGCCTATACGCAGGGGACGCCCATCGGCAACGCCAGCATCCCGGCGGAGAGGGCAGCCATCAACTACATCAAGAACCCGGAGACGCCCCAGGACCTGCAACGCATGCAGCTCGACATGCTCCAGCAGATGAACCGCGAACAGTTGCAGCACTTCGGGCACGACCCGCAACTGGAGGGCCGTATCGATTCGTTCGAATTGGCTTTCCGCATGCAGACGGTCGCGCCGGAGATCCAGAGCATCGCGGGCGAGAGCAAGGCCACGCTGGACCTATACGGCATCGGTCAGCAGCCGACGGATAACTTCGGGCGGCAGTGCCTGCTGGCGCGCCGGTTCTGCGAACGGGGCGTCCGCTTCGTCCAGTGTACCCACTCCTATAAGTGGGACCAGCATGGCGACCTGCGCAACGGGCACAGCCACAACGCCAAGGAGGTGGACAAACCCATTGCGGGCCTGCTGGCGGACCTGAAGTCGCGGGGCCTCCTGGAGGATACGCTGGTGCTCTGGGGCGGCGAGTTCGGACGCACGCCCACCGCACAGGGCGACGATGGCCGCGACCACAACCCACATGGCTACTCGATGTGGCTGGCGGGCGGCGGCGTCAAAGCCGGCTCGGTCTACGGCGCGACCGATGACTACGGCTACTACTCCGCCGTGGATAAGGTCCATGTCCACGACCTCCACGCCACCATGCTCTACCTCATGGGCATCGAGCATAAAAAGCTCACCTATCGCTATGGCGGGCGCGACTATCGCCTTACCGACGTCTATGGTGAGGTAGCGAAAGGCATCCTCGCCTGACCTCACCAGGCAGTAGGCAATAGGTAGTAGGCAGTAGGAAAAGCAACGGTTCTTCTCTACTGCCTACTGCCTACCCTCTACTGCCTGCATTGGAAAGGGCAACGTGGCGAGCAACGCAGATCCCGATACGATCCTGTTCGCACAGCATGGGTGGGCCGACACCGGCGGCCCCATCGCTTCGCTCGCCCGCGCTGTAGCCCCTCCGAATACGCGGATCGTCGCTCCGAACCTGGGTCTCTTGAAGACCTGGTTCCGGATCGAGCCGCTGATCGCCCGTCTCGAAACCATCGCTGCCGAACATCTCAATGCTTGTCCCGACGCTCCTATCCGGATCATCGGGCACTCCATGGGCGGGGTGATCTGGCTGGAGGTGCTGCAGCGCCATCCCGAATGGTGGCCGCGCGTCGCGTCGTTCGTCCTGATCGGCTCTCCGGTCGGCGGCTCCGATGTGGGACGGCTCCTCGATCCGCTGGGGCTGGGGATCGGGATCGCGCGGGATCTGGGCTACAATCGCCGGGAAATCGCCGAACGCATCGCGGCTGCCGTTCCCACCATCAGCATCGCCGGGGATCTGCACGATGGCACCGATGGATTGGTCCCTCTGGAGGCGACGCGGTTCGCCCACGCGCGTTGGATCATTCTAAAAGGGCTCTCCCACCCCATCCTCCGCACCCATCCCCGCGTTGCGAACGCCATTCGTGAAATCTGGTATGAACACTCCTCCCCCGCAGTCGAGCCGGAGTGCGCCCTGCACGTCGCTCTCCGCCAACGCCTCCAATCCGTACCGGGTATGACGGACGCCCATAGCCGCCAC
>DATGIG010000725.1:0-8386 GCA_035295825.1 Chthonomonadaceae bacterium
TGGCAAGAGACGAACACGCAAACACCACCGAAACAGACTCGAACCCGGCAGAGGCTGCGCGGCTGACCCGGCGCCAGTTTGTGCAGTGCTCCGCCCTGACCGCCGGGGCGCTGGCCCTGCCCTTCGGCGCGGAGGCGCTCCAGGGCGAGAAGCCGAAAGCAAAAGTGGTCGTGGTCACCACGAAAGCCACGTTGGGGCCGAGCAGCCCTCCCTCCCTCGCGCTGGTGGAGCAGATGCTAGAGAAGGGAATCACGGCCCTGGCGGGCAAGAGCGACCCCCTGCAGGCCTGGGAGACATTTGTGCGCAAAACGGATACCGTCTGCCTGCCTACGGCGGGAGGGCAGTTGGAGAATGTCCCGGAAGTCAACATCGCCGTCTATCGCGCCCTGGCCCGGCTCGGCGTCAACAAGATGACCATCGGCACACATCGCATGTCCTCGGTCTGGCACACCACCGTAACCGACGCCATGAAGGAGCAGATGCCGGAACTCATTAGCAATAAGCTGTTCGGAGTCGCCAACCTGCCGATGGACGCAATAGTGGTCACGCCCACCGTCAAGCACCACGACATCGCGGGGATCAGCGGGACGCTCAAGCTCTACGCCTGCTTCTCCAAGCTCGGTCCCTGGAACTACCATGGGGAGACGCCCATCCATAGCGAGCACTGGGACGGCGTGGCCGGAGGCGGCATGGGTGCCTGCGGTTGGGTTCCCGCCAACGATTTCAAGACGCAGCGTAAACTGCATGTGGTGGACATGATCCGGATCGGAGGCTCATCGCGCGGTTGGGTCGCGCATCCCGACGGCTGGGTCTACACCAAGTCTCTGGTGCTCTCGACCGACCCGGTCGCGGCGGACCGCGTCGCCTTCGACCTCTATATGAAAGTCGCGCAGCCCTCCGGTCGCCTGGACCCGATGAACCATGTCCTGCGGGCGGAATCGGAGTACAAAGCCGGCGTCGCCGATCTGAAGCAGATAGATGTGCGGCGCGTGACGGTATAACAGAGTATCCATGTGTATTCATGCTTACCAACCTATCGCCCGCCTGCTGCCGCTCCTGGCGCTGCTCCTGTTCTTGATGGCAGGACAGCCTGCAAACGCCCAGGGCGACCTCGGCGCGCTCTTCCCGGCCTCCAACGCCGTGGCGGGGTGGACGCTGAAGGAAGCGCCGAAGTTCTTCAGCGACAACCAGTTGTTCGACTATATGGACGGCGCGGCGGAGATCCCGAAGAGCTATGCCTTCCGGCAGCTCGGATCGGCGAAATACCAGAACGGCGTCAATGTGCTGGAGGTCGCCATTTTCGATATGGGGACCTCCGCAGACGCCTTCGGCTACTATAGCGCGCGGTGCTTCCTGGAGCACAATCCGAGGGTGAAGGAGACGATCATCGCGCTCGACCACCCGGCGAACCTCTATGTCGCCGTCGGGGTCCTGACGCTCTGGAAGGATCACTATACCATCCTGATCCAGCCGGACATCGGCAAGCCGGATGAGAAGACCCTGACGCAATTCGCCCGCATAGTGTCGGCCAAAATCAGAGAGAAGGGCAGCCCGCCGGAGATGCTGCGCCGCCTGCCCTCCGCGAATCGCGTGCCGAATTCCGAGCGCTATGTGCGTGGCAAGGCGGGCTTCGACGCCCTGCTGGCCTTCATTCCGACCGATGTGTTCGGCGCGTCGAAAAAGCCGGAGACGGTCGCCGCCGAATACAACCTGCCGGGCAGGGTCGCTACCCTGTTCCTGATCCACTACCCGACCGCCAGCGCCGCCGGTGACGCCTTCAACGCCTATAAACAGTATCTCACCACGAAGCAGGCCGTCTTCGCGGCGAGCGGCGTACCCAACAGCTTTACGGCGCTGGCCAAAAAAGAGAGAGGCACCGCCGCAGCCACCAGCGGGAGTTATCTTGGCGTGGTCCTCGGCGCAAACGATGCCAAAACGGCGGCAACCGCCCTCCGCAGCCTGCTGACAGCGCTATCCAAGTAATGGAAAACGAAAGAGAAAGAAGAGACCCATGCATATTCATCAGCGCTCCCTGCCCAATCTGCTCCTTCTCTGTGTGACCTCTGTGTCTCTGTGCCTCTGTGGTTCCCCGGCTCCTTCCCAGGCCAAGTCCGACGCGACCATGCAGAAGGCGCAGCAGGCCGTTGCCAGGGGAATGGACTATCTGCGCCGGACGCAGGAGAAAGACGGCTCCTGGAGCGAATATCCCGCCACCACCGCGCTGGCCGTGACCGGCTTTCTGCGCAACGGCAAGACGGAACTCAACGAGCCGGCGGTCGCAAAAGGCATCAAGTATATTCTCCGGGCGACCAAGCCCAATGGAGCCATCTACAGCGACGCCAACCCCGCCACCGCCCTGCCCAACTACAATACCTGCCTCTGCGTCATGGCCCTGGCCCTGACGAAAAACCCGGCGTACAAGACGACCATCCAGAAGGCGCAGAAGTATCTGGAGAGCTCCCAATTCGACGAGGGCGAGAACGTAAAACCCGGCGATCCCACGTATGGCGGTATCGGCTATGGGTCGGACCCGGACGACCACCCCGATCTCGGCAACCTGCAGACGGCGCTCGAAGCCCTGAAGGATACCGGTACGCCCGCCGATGCACCCGTATGGAAAAAGGCGATCATCTTCATCCAGCGGGTGCAGAACCGCAAGGAGAGCAACGATCAGGCCTGGTCGAAGGACAGCCCCAACGACGGAGGCTTCGTCTACGATAGCACCGGCGAGAGCAAGATCCCCGGCGGCACGGGCCACACCTCCATGGGCGCGATGACCTACGCGGGCGTCAAGAGCTATATCTATGCCGGGGTCTCCAAGAACGATCCGCGCGTCCAGGCTGCCTGGAGTTGGATCCGCGGCCACTACACCGTCACCGAGCATCCCGGTATGGGCGACACGTCCCTGTACTACTACTACCATACGATGGCGAAGACACTGGACGTCTACGGCCAGAAACGAGTACAGGATACCAAGGGCCAGGCGCACGACTGGCAGCACGAACTGGCTGCGCAGATCGTCTCGGTACAACATCCGGACGGTTCCTGGTACAATAACAACTCCCGCTACTGGGAGAACCAGCCCGGCCTGGTCACCAGTTACAGCCTGATTACCCTGTCCTACTGTCTCAAAAAATAAGCGAAAGTGAGCCTTAGCCGATGTCCGCAACCCAATCGTCTACACCCGTCGTCCCCCCCATCTCCTCGTCTTCCGATCAGGAGGACCTGGCCCGTCTGAAACGCCTCAAGGACTCCTTCGATGCCATGCGGAGCGAAATCGGTCGCGTCGTCATCGGGCAGGAGGCCGTCATCGAGGAGCTTCTCATCGCCATCTTCGCGCGGGGACACTGCATCCTGGTCGGTGTGCCCGGCCTGGCCAAGACGCTGCTGGTCAGCACCCTCTCCCGCATTCTGACCCTGTCGTTCAAGCGCATCCAGTTCACCCCCGATCTGATGCCCGCCGATATCACCGGCACGGAGATCATTCAGGAGGACCCGGTAACCCGCGAGCGCAAGTTCGTCTTTCTGCGTGGCCCGCTCTTCGCCAATATGATCCTCGCCGACGAGATCAACCGCACCCCGCCCAAGACGCAGGCGGCCCTCCTGGAAGCCATGCAGGAGCATAAGGTCACGGTCGGCGGACAGTCGCACCGCCTGGCCGAGCCGTTCTTCGTATTGGCGACCCAGAACCCCATCGAGCAGGAGGGCACGTATCCCCTGCCGGAGGCGCAGTTGGACCGCTTTATGTTTATGATTACGGTCGGCTACCCCTCCGCCGAGGAGGAGCTGGCGATCATGAAGGCGACGACCGGGGGCCAGAGCGTAGATCTCAAGCACACCTTAAGCGCCGACGACATCATGGCGCTGCAGGACATCGTGCGACGCGTCCCAGTGGGCGACCACGTATTCCGCTATGCCGCCGCGCTGGCCCGCTCCACCCGCCCCAATGAAGTGGAAGCGCCGCAGTTCGTCCGCGATAATGTCAGTTGGGGCGCAGGCCCCCGCGCCTCGCAGTATCTCATTCTGGGCGCGAAAGCCCGCGCCGCACTCTACGGGCGCAACTACGCCACCACGGAGGATGTCACCGCCGTCGCTGGGCCGGTCCTGCGCCATCGCATTCTGACCAACTTCAACGCGGAGGCGGAGGGCTTTACGGCAGATAAGGTGGTGCAGCGCCTGGTCGAGACGACCCCCAGGCCGACCGACCCGGCCCGCCGCTAACCGAAACCGAGAGGGATAGCGCTCCTGTAGAATTGAGCCGCCATGTTGGAAGAGTTGCTGCGTGATCTGAATAGCCGGGACCCCAATGTGCGCCAACAGGCCATACAGAAGGCCCGGACACTCTCTGCGGACGAACTCTTCCATCTGGTCCAATTGGAAGCCGCGGACAATTCCAGGCGGTCCGGAATAGGGATCATACCGATCCTAGTCTGCTCTCTTATATTCGCCGGTGGAGGATTGGTAGCTTATATCGATGACAGTCCTATCGCTCTCCTATGGTGCCTTTTTGCCTTATTCACGGCTATCGGCCTCATGTTTCTCAGGTCAGTCCCAACCAGGGCGAGAACCAGCCTGGCCGCCGTCTTTTCGGAAGTGGACGACGCCCGCTTTGTCCGAATCCTGTTGGATCTGCTGGCATCCGGCCGTAACGATGCACAGGGAACGAACTATCTGATCCGGGCCTTGACACGTCAGTTGCCCGGAATGCGGACGAACCACGGCAGCGAACTCAGCAATAACGAGCGCAAAACGCTCTATACCCTGTTGGAAACGCGTTTTGGCGAACGAAAGTTGATGTTGGGGATCCTCAAGGCGCTGGAGCAGATCGGAAACCCCGATGCCATTCCTGCCGTAAGCGGATTTCTAACCAGGCTCCGTTCTAAATTGACCCGACCGGATCCGGAACTGATCCAGGCAGCGGAAGACTGTCTGCTCTTCCTGAATCAAAAATATGCGCAGACAAAGCAGTCTCAAACCCTGCTTCGGCCCTCCGATGCCTCCGCGCATGCACCGGAAACGCTGTTGCGCGCCGTAACCTCGTCTCCGACGACACCACCGGAGGAGTTGCTGCGCCCGCAAATCTTGATCGTGCAGAACGTTGGCGAGGATAAGGGTAAAGTCCGGAAGTGATGGTGAACATACGCTATTGAATTGAGCCACGATGAAGGAAGGGTTGTTGCGCCCGGAAATCCCGGTTATGAAAGACACGGCTACGGAAAATGCTGAAACAATTGCTCCGCCAACTCAATAGCAGGGACGCCGAAGTGCAGCGCGAGGCGATTCGCAAGGCGCGATTGCTCTCGTCGGAGGATTTGGCGCAACTGGTCAAAATGGAAACCTCCACCTACAATCGGCACGTGGCCTGGCTGTTCTTGTCGCCCGCGCTGGGATTGATCCTGCTCTATTTCGGCATGATCGCGTCGGTCATCCTGCATTTTATCGCAGGGCTGGGGGTCGGCGTGTTATTCTTACTTCTGTCGACGCTCTTTGTCTCCTTTGTGGGACTGCCGATATGGCTTGGATTCACGCTGCCGAAACGGGCGCGGCGCAACCTGGCTGCCGTTTTTGCCGAGGTGGATGATCCGGCCTTCATCCAGACGTTGCTTACCCTGCTGGCATCCGGACGGAAAGACAAACGGATAACGGAGCATGTCGCCAGGGCGTTGAAGCACCTTCTGCCCCACCTACGGGCCGATCAACGCCATCTGCTCAACTACTATCATCGCCAGACCCTGTGCAGCCTGTTGGAGACCCACGCAGCCGATCCGGAATTGATCCTGACTGTGCTCAAGGCGCTGGAGCAGATCGGAAATGATGAGGCGCTTCCGGCAGTAGAAAAATTTGCGCTACAGATCTCTCCGCTCCAGAATGAAGCCTTGCAATCGGCGACGCAAGAGTGTCTGCTCTTTCTGCGTCAGAAATATGTACAGACGCAGCAAGCACAGACCCTCCTGCGTGCTTCAGAGGCGGCAACATCAGGGGTATTGCTTCGACCTGCAATGTCCGACCTCTCTGCCAGGCACGCGGAGCATCTGCTGCGCCCGGTGGAGGCCGACGCGGATTGTAACATTACGGTCTCGGAAGGGACTGACAGGAACAAAACGGTTCCTGTTGAAACCGAGGAAGTTCAGATTTTGAGAGGATCAGGATGACGAGCGAAACGCGCCAACTGGCCGACCCACAAACTCTGGCCCGCATCTCGCGGCTGGAACTGCGCGCCCGAACCGTCGTCGAAGGCGTCATTTCGGGGATGCACAAGAGCCCGCACCGGGGCAGCAGCGTCGAATTCGCGCAGCACCGCGACTATGTGCCCGGCGATGAGATACGCCACATCGACTGGAAAGTCTATGCCCGCTCCGACCGCTACCAGATCAAACAGTACGAGGAGGAGACCAACCTCAAAGCGACCCTGGTGCTCGACGCCAGCACCAGCATGAACTACAAAGGCGAAAAGTCTCCCCTCTCCAAGCGCGAATACGCCTCTATCGTCGCCGCCGCCATCGCCTCGCTCCTGCTTCGGCAGCGGGACACGGTCGGTCTGGCGACCTTCGACGAGGGTGTGCGCCAGTACATTCCACCCGCCAGCACCAGCGCCCACTTCAAGCTCCTGCTGGAGACTCTGGAGCGCAAAGATAATGCGCCCAAGACCGACCTGGGCGATACCTTCCATGACCTGGCCGAACGCATCAAGCGGCGTGGCATGCTGCTTATTCTCAGCGACCTGTTCAACGATCCCGACGCCATCCTGCGCGGCCTGCAGCACTTTCGCCATCGCAAACACGAGGTCATCGTCTTCCATGTCCTGGATCGGGATGAGCTCACCTTCCCCTTCCGCGACTCCGCCATCTTCGAGGGCATGGAGGGAGAGGAGCCGCTGATGGCGGAGCCGAACGCCCTGCGGCGCGAATATCTCAATGCCTTTAATGAGTACGTCGAGACCCTGAAAAAGGGCTGTCGCGAACTCAACATGGACTACCAACAACTCGCCACGGACCAGCCGATTGACGTCGTACTGTCGCGCTACCTGGCCCAGCGGATGACGCGTAAGTGAAACTATGGCTTTCCTGAACCCAGCTTTTCTCGCCGCGACGGCTCTCGTCGCCATTCCGCTGATCATCCACCTGATACGGCGGCGCAAACTCAAGGTCATCCAGTGGGCGGCCATGGAGTTTTTGCGCCAGTCCCAGCGCAAACAGAAGCGCCGCCTGCGGATCGAGGAGCTGATCCTGCTCTTCCTGCGGATGCTCATTGTCCTTCTCTTCGTCCTGGCCCTGGCGCGTCCGGTGCTGCGGTCGCTGGGCATTCCCCTGCTCTCCCAGAACACCCGCGTCTACGCCGTCATCGTTCTGGACAACTCCTTCAGCATGGATCACCGGGGCAGCGACGGCAAGAGCAGCATGGAGCGGGCGCAGGCGGGCATCCAGGAGCTGTTGGCGCATGTCCTCAAGGAGGGCGACGCCGTCTCGCTGATCCTGCTTTCAGACAAGCCGGAGGAGCTGGTGGGCGCGCCTTCGTATGACCTGAAACTGGTGGGGCAGCGGGCGCGGGCTGCGAAGGTGAGCGACCGCGCGACCGATTACTTCGCGGCGGCGCAGTTCACGGATCGGCTGCTCAAAGCCTCGAAAGCGCCCATCAAGGAGGTCTACTGGTTCAGCGACGACCAGGCGGGAGCCTGGGAGACCAGCAAGAAGGATTCGGCGCGCGCGACCTGGACCGACATCGGCAAACAGGGGCGCTTAACCTGGGTCTCCGTCGGTGCTCCCCAAGCCGAGAGGGACAACCTGGCCGTCGAGACGCCGACGCTGGGCCGTGAGTTGGTGACGCCGCGCATGCCCTCCCGGATCGAATCCCGTATCGTCAACTACGGCGCAAAGGCGCGCAACGACCTGCTGGTCAATCTGCTGATCGATGGCAAGCCGGCAGGCTCCACGCGCATCTCCGTGCCTGCGGGCGGTTCGACCGTGGCCCGGTTTATGCCGCTCTTCCCGCAGCCCGGCACGCACACCGGCCTCATCACCCTGGCCGACGCGGAGCATGCCGACGGCCTGGTCCGCGATAACACCGCGCCGTTCGTCGTGCGCTGTCGAGACCACATCCGCGTGCTGGTACAGGATGTGCGCCCGGCAGCCGATCCGTCGAAGAGCGAATCCTTCTATCTGCTGACGGCCATGGCTCCCGGCGGCGCCGAGGAGAGCCTGGCTCCCAAGCTGCGTGAGGGCGAAGGGCTGGGCAATACGGATCTGCACGCTTTCGACGCCGTCGTCATCACCGGCGTGAATGGCCTCTCTACCGGCGACCGCAATGTGCTGGCGGAGTATGTGAAGAGCGGCGGCGGGCTGCTCCTCTATCCCGGCCCGGATACCGACCCGCGCCGTGTCGATACCGA
>DATGIG010000726.1:0-9861 GCA_035295825.1 Chthonomonadaceae bacterium
GGGCGCAGCAGGGGGTACGGGCGCTGAAGCACGCGGCAAAACAAGCGGGGCCGATCACGGTGCAGTTGCGGGGAGGAACGTACTTCCTGGAAGCGCCGCTCGTCTTCGGGCCGGACGATTCCGGGGCCGGCGACGGAGCGCCCATTCTCTATGCCGCCTATCCCGGCGAGCATCCCGTGCTCAGCGGAGGCGTCCGGCTGACCGGCTGGACCGTGGATAGGCAGGGCCGCTGGCACCTCACGCTGCCCGAAGTCGCTGCGGGGAAGTGGGCATTTTCGCAGCTCTTTGTCGCCGATCAGCGCCGCTACCGTCCGCGCCTGCCCAAGAGCGGCTACTACTTCATTGCCGGTTCGCTGCCGCCATCCGCCGCCTCGGCAGGCAAGGGGTTCGACCGCTTCGTCTTCCCGCCCGGCGCGTTTCGCGCCGACTGGCAGAACTTGAACGACGTGGAGGCCCTCTGCTTCCAGACCTGGACCATGGCCCGCCTGCGCGTCGGCAGCGTGGATGAGGCGAACCGCGTGGTGCAGTTCAGCGGCAACACCCACGGCCTCGAAGCCTACTCCGGCCTGCCGAAGGGCAACCGCTACCTCATCGAGAACGTCAAGGAGGCGCTCTCCGAACTGGGCGAGTGGTATCTGGACCGCAAGACCGGAGAGCTGACCTACATCCCCTTCCTGACGGAAGACCCGAACCGAACGGTGGTGATTGCGCCGCGCCTGGAGCAACTGGTCCGCTTCCAGGGCGATGTGGAGAAGCGTCAGTGGGTGCATGACATCCGGTTTCAGGGGATCACCTTCGCGCACACCAACTGGAACACGCCGCCGGACGGCAATGCCTTTGCGCAGGCCGAGGTGAATATCGAGGCGGCGATTACGGCAGTGGGCGCCCGGTTCTGCCATCTGGAAGACTGCGCTGTGGCGCATACCGGAGGCTATGGGGTGGAGTGGGGGGCGGGCTGCCAGAACGACGTGCTCCTTCGGTGCGAACTGACCGACCTGGGCGCAGGCGGCGTCAAGATCGGCGAGATGGGCAACCCCGACGATCCCGAGCGAGTCGTTTCGGGAAACTCCGTGGAGGACTGCCTGATCGCACACGGAGGGCGCTTGCATCCGGCAGCCGTCGGCATCTGGATCGGGCATGCGTCCGGCAACTTTATCCTGCACAACGACATCACCGACCTCTACTATACCGGCATCTCCGTCGGCTGGTCGTGGGGGTATGGGCCGAGCGGAGCGCACCACAATCGCCTGGTCGGCAATCGCATCTGGCAGATCGGGCAGGGCGTGCTGAGCGACATGGGCGGCATCTACACGCTGGGGCTCTCGCCGGGGACCGTGCTGGACCATAACGTCATTCACGATGTGGAATCGTTCGATTACGGCGGCTGGGGCATCTATCCGGACGAGGGCAGCACTGGCCTGGAGATCACCAACAATATCGTCTATCGCACCAAGACCGGCGGCTTCCACCAGCACTACGGCAAGGAGAACGTCGTTACCAACAACATCTTCGCCTTTTCGCGCGAGGGCCAGATCATCCGCACGCGCGCTGAAGACCATCTCTCCTTCACGTTCCATCACAATATCGTCTACTTCAAGGAGGGCACGCTGCTCGGCTCCAACTGGTCGGGCAAGGGCTTCGACTTAGATAACAATATCTACTGGAACACGCATGAGGACCCCATCACCTTCAACGGCATGACGCTGACGCAGTGGCGGGCCACCGGGCAGGATAGGCACTCCGCCATTGCCGATCCGCTCTTTGTGGACCCGGAGAACGGAGATTTTCGGTTCAAACCGGGCTCGCCGGTCCCACAATCGGGGTTTGTGCCGATCGATGCGGGCCAGGCGGGGCGGCGCTCCGGCAAGCGGGGAGCGCTCGCGCCGGTGCCCCGCGCCTTTCCGCCCCCTCCGCCTCCGCCTCCGCCGCAACCGATCCACGAAGACTTCGAGAGCACGCCGGTCGGAGAGAGGGTTCATGACGCGATCACCAGCGAGGAGGCGAATACGCAGGCGACGGTACGCGTCTCGGACGCCGTCGCCGCCTCCGGCAAACATAGCCTCAAATTCACCGACGCGCCGGGCCAGCAGTACGCCTTCAATCCGCACATCTTCTATCAGCCGAAGTTCAGCGCCGGCATGATGGAGGGCAGCTTCTCGATCTACCTCGAACCCGGCGCGATGTTCTCGCACGAGTGGCGCGACAATGCCAATCCCTATCATACGGGGCCATCGCTCCGGATCGATGCCGAGGGGCGGCTGTTCGCCAGCGGGCGCTATATGGAGACGCTGCCCTCCTATAAATGGGTGCGCCTGTCCCTCACCTGCGGGCTGGGAGAGAACGCCGTCGGGAAGTACGATCTGAGCGTCACCCTGCCGGGACAGGCGCCGGCGCACCACTACACCGACCTGGCCTGCGATCCGGAGTTTCGCACCCTCCGCTGGTGGGGCTTTGTCTCCGATAGCACCCGCGTCACCATCTTCTATATCGATGATCTCGATCTTGGACCTCGAAGGTAACCGCATGATAATACCGACACGCCCGTTCCATACGCTGCTGCTGATCCTGTTGCTCGCCCTGATCGGCGGGATCCCCCTCCGCGCCCATCCGACCCCGATGCAGGCGTTAGGCAGCGAACCCGATGCACCGGTGATCTGTATCGATCCCGGCCACCCCTCCGAGGTGAACAATGGCCTGACCGTGCAGAATGGAACGACCGAAACTCATATTGATTGGGTCGTCGCCCAGAAACTGCAACAACTCTTGACCCAGCAGGGTTATAAGGTGGTCCTGACGAAGGCTGCCGAGACCCAACTGGTCAAGAACAAGGAGCGCGCCCTGATCGCCAATCGCGCGCATGCCGCCCTGATGGTGCGCCTCCACTGCGACAGCAGCACCGATAAGGGCTACGCGCTCTACTATCCGGACCGGCAGGGAACGGCCCAGGGCAAGACCGGCCCCACGGCGGACATCATGAAGCGCAGCAAGCGGGCGGCGGAGACCCTCGATGCGGGCATGGCGAAGGTGCTGGAGGGGCATCTCAAAAACGGCGGGGTGCGCGGCGACTCGAAGACCGCCGTCGGCAGCAAGCAGGGGGCGTTGACCGGTTCCATCTTCTCCGAGGTGCCCGTCGTCACCATCGAGATGGTGGTCCTCAACAACAAGGGCGACGCCGCCTACATCAAGACGGAGGATGGGCAGCAGCAGATGGCGCAGGCGATTGCAGACGGGATCACTCGCTTCGTCCCCCTTAAGAAACAATCCACAGATTAACACAGATTAAAAGCGATAGATGGGAAGGAACTCCACAGACCATCTGAATGATGATGAAAACGTGTATGGAATAACCGTGAATGAGCGGTCTATAATCGGTCCATCCTGGAATCATTCCAATCCATAGTATACGCATGGTTTGTAATCTGTGGTAATCTGTGTTAATCTGTGGATCGAAAAAGAAGGAGGTCTCTGGTGGCTTCAATGCGTTTTTTTGTGGGAGGGGTGGCACTCTGCGCGCTGATGGCGGTGGTGTCCTGGGCGGCCCACGCCGCGCCGCCCGCCGATTCGGTCAAGGAGTGGGAGAGTTTCGATTTTCGGAACAAGACCACGACTGCCGACCAACTCAAAGATCTGGATGAGACCCAACTCAAGTATCTGCGCGGCATCGTCTTCGGCAAACATGGGCGCGTATTCGATGAGGAGGTCATTCAAAACTGGCTCAAGACGCGCTCCTGGTACAAGCCCGATCCGAAGTACAAGGTCACGGTGCTGAACGACAATGAGCGGAAGAATATGGACGCCATCAAGGAGGCGGAGTGGCGCAAGCACAAGACCGTAGAGCCGGGCGATCTGAAGTTCTACCGCGATAAGGAGATCACGCGGGAGCAGTTTGGTGACCATACCAACATCGAGTGGCTGATCATGCGCTCCGAGATCGAGGCGATCCACGGCAAGCGTTTCGACGACCAGCCCTGGCTGCAGCGCTTCTTCGAGGAGCGCTACTGGTATCATCCCAACGCAAACTACGCCCCCGGCCAGTTGAATGACTTCGAGCGCAAGAACATGGCGACTATCGCGGAGGCGCAGAAGAAGCAGCGGAAGCTTGCGCTGGCTCCGGGCGATATGGCCCTCTTTCAGGAGACGCCCATCAGCGCCGAGCTACTGAACGGGTTGGGGCTGTATGAATTGCGCCTGCTCCGCAATGAGGTCTATGCCCGGCACGGCAAGAAATTCCACACCGCCTGGCTGCAGCAGTATTTTGAGGAAGAGGACTGGTATAAGCCGCTGCCGGACTATCGGGAGCCGAAGCTCTCCGCCGTCGAAGAGAAGAATGTGGCGATTATTCTCGGGGCGGAGAAGCGTATGCACGATGATTTGACCACCAAGCCGGTGCCTAAGGCGGAACTGGATAATCTGTTTCTGGAAGACGCCCGCAAATTGCGCTATGAGATCCTGGCGCGGCACGGCAAGACGTTCAAAGACCACTGGCTGAACGACTACTTCCGCAGCTTCTCCTGGTATAAGCCCGATCCGAACTTCAGCGAGGCAACGTTGAACACGCTGGAGAAGAAGAATGTGGCGACCATTCTGGCCTATGAGCGCAAAGCGGAGAAGGAGGCCAACGCCACCGCCGCTTGAACGCTCACCCCCTAGTCCCGCGTGTCGGGACTTACTGTATATACGGCGTTGAAACGCCGTTCTGAAACACCAAGCCCGCCTCCGCGGGTTCTCTATAGAGTCCGCGAAGGCGGACTTTGCGTATCAGAACGGGGATTGATCCCCGTGGGAGCGCATCACACTTTGATGCGCTTCCAGGTTCCAGCGCGGAAGAGGACGACGGTCATCAGGCCGCCGAGGATGGTCGTCGCCGACATGGAGAGCCAGGCGCCGTGCGCGTTGAGATGCAGGTTGAACATCAGCCACCAGGAGAGGGGCAGGCGCACCAGCCACATGGTGAAGAACGTGATGTAGGTGGGGCGGAGGGTATCGCCCGCGCCCTGCAGCGCGCCGGTAAGCACCATGCCGAGGCCCAGAAACGGCTCGCACCAGGCATTGATACGCAGGTAGTCTATGCCGAGCGCCTGAACCGTGACGTCGCCGGTGAATGCCTGGGCGAACGGACGCGCCGCCAGATAGAACAGCATCGCCATGAACGACATCACCAGCACGGATTGGAAGGTCGCCGCCCAGGCGGCCTGCTCCGCCTTCACGGGATCTTTCGCACCCAGGCTCTGCCCTACAAGCGCAGACGCCGCCACGCTGTAGCCGAAACCCGGCATAAAGGCAATGGATTCGGCCCGCACTCCGATCTGCAGCGCCGCCACGCCCGCCGCACCCTCCGCCGCCCGCGCCAGCATTCCCGTGAACGACATCATCGCCAGGGTGCGAATGACCGCCTGCAGTGCCGCAGGGAGGCCGATCTTGAGGATGCGCCACGCCCACTCCGTGCGCAGGGCGAGATGCTTCCAGAGCAGCGCCTCGGCCAGCGGCGTCCGTTTTGCCAGCGCCAGCAGGTAGAGCCCGATCCCGACCAGGATCGAGAGGGAGAGGGCTGTCGCCGCGCCTCGGACGCCCATCCTGGGGAACCCGAGCCGTCCATAGATCAATAGCGCGTTACAGGTGATGTGCGTGCCGACGGTTGCAAAGGAGATGAACAGGGGCGTGCGGGTGTCGCCCAGGCCGCGAAACGCGCCCATCAGCGCGTTCATTAAAAAGAGCGGTCCGGTCACGAGCAGCATGATGCTCAGGAACTGGACGCCTAGGCGCGCCGCCTCCGGGTTGGCGCTGCTGTCCAGCATCTCCCCAATCAACTGTACCCGCCCCAGGTAGAAGGCTCCGCCGAACCCTAATCCCATCAGCAGGCTCAGCATCAGCGACTGGCCCGTCGCGTGGGTCGCCTGCTGCATCTCGCCTGCGCCCTTGAAGCGGGCCACCAGCGCCGTCGTTCCGACAGAGATCCCCATCGCCAGCGAAATCAGCAGAAATAGCACTCCGCCGCCGACCCCCGTCGCTGCCAGAGCGGAGGCGCCGTTCGGCAGATGCCCCACAAAGAAGACGTCCATCATGCTGTTCACCGTCTGGAGCAGCATGGTCATGACCGAGGGCCAGGCCAGCGCCCAGACCTCCCGGTGTATCTCACGGTTGCTCAGGATAGGGGCAGGAACCGTCGGGGCTTCGACAAACGCGCCGTTCGCTGCCGACACGTCCTCTACGGAGCGTGCCACAGGAACATAAGGGGAGGGATCCGGGCGTTCCCGTTCGGCATCGAGCGGTTCAGGGCGTGGAATAGGCATTGCTTTCCTTGCTGTCCCAGCCTTGGGACGGATAAGTGCATGGCGGCGGAGGCAGACAAAAGCCGCCTGTTCTACTACGCACGGGCGTCGCGCGAAGTTCTCAATGCCCGAGTAAAGAATTCTGACAGAATCGACAGAGAAAAAGTATGCAGCAATTTTAGGGCAGCAGATCCGCGACGCGCACTATGGAGTTCGGTGCGGCCAGTGGGGCTACCGAACCGGCCTTATCTAAGACCTGGATGTCGGCATAACCGGTTGGAGTAGGTTGGCGATGGACGATCAAGGTCCGGTGGGGAATGGCGACCACCCAGTATTCGGGAAGGCCATGCTGGGCATAAATATGCGCCTTGGTGGTGGTGTCGCCCTGGAGTGTGGTGTTTGCAGCCTCTACGGCGAGGAGAACTTCCGTTGCAGGATCGGGTTCGCGCTCCAGGTAGTCTGTAACAAGACCCTTCAGTACGGCGACATCCGGCTCCGGATCATTGAACTCATCTATCTCGCCGATGCCGATCTGCGCCTGATTTTGTATCGCCTCCGCTCCAAAAATGGCGACCAGGGCGGCAACGATCCGGGTGATAACCGCGATGTGCAGGCGTCCTTGTCCCATTTTGAAAATGATCTCTCCTTCGATCAGTTCGTACTTGCCAGGCATGAGTAAGCCGCTCTCGGTGAGAAAGCGACACTCCTGGACGGTCCACTTTTTGCGAACGAAACCGTCGTCACGTGGGGGCAGAACGGCAGGGCCGGACATCGGATGTTTCCTCCTGAACTGAGTATACCATAGAGCAGGAAATCGCTGTCGGCGAACGGAACATGAGGGGCAGATCCCGGACGAAAGGAATGGCCCCATCATGGCATTGCGCCCCCTCTCCCTTCTCGGCGTTGTACTGGCGCTGGGAGCGGTCCCCATGGACGCGATAGGACAGACACCCCCAACAATCGACAAATCTCTGAGCAAGCCGACGCTCTACTATATCCCTCATACCCACTGGGAGGGAGCGGTGTTCAAGACGCGGGAAGCGTATCTGGAGATGGGGCTGCCCAATATCCTGAAAGCGCTCTCCCTGCTGAAGCAGTACCCCGACTTTAAGTTCACCCTGGACCAGGTTGCCTATATCAAGCCGTTTCTGGAGCGCTATCCCGAAGAGGCGGCGGCCTTTCGGAAATTTGTGGCGGAGGGGCGGCTCCAGATCGTGGGCGGGATGGATGTCATGCCCGACGACGTCAAGCCGGGCGGCGAGCTGTTTGTGCGCCAGATGCAGTACGGCAAGCAGTACTGCCGCGAGGCGCTCGGGCAGGATGTCACCGTGGCCTGGTTTCTGGATACCTTCGGGCACCACCCCCAGATGCCGCAGTTGCTGAAGCAGGCCGAGTACAAGTCGTTCTGGTTCTGCCGGGGCGTGCCCAAGGACGAAATGCCCTCGGAGTTCCTCTGGCGCGGCATCGATGGGACCGAGATCCCAACCATCTGGCTCCCCGGCTTCTATGGTCTGTTCTATGGGCCGCCCCAGCAGCCTTCCGAGTTTGACAGGTTCTTTCAGCAGCGCTACGAGGCGCTGAACATCCATGTGCACGCCCCGGAGCGCGTCGGGCTGGCGGGAGTGGACGTGTCCGAGCCGGAAGCGTATGTGCCCCCTCTGGTCGGCCAGTTCAATGCCAGGCCGGATGCGCCTTTCACCCTCCGCTACTCCGTGCCGACGGAGTTCGCGGACGTGGTCGCCCGCCGTACCAACCTCCCTGTTTTCTCCTACGACTTCAATCCCATCTTTCAGGGCACTTATAGCAGCCGCATCGAACTCAAACAGCGGACGCGGGAGATTGAGGCGCGCCTGCTCACTGCCGAAAAGTTCGACGCACTGGCTCGCTGGCTGGGCGCGCCCGCCGAGAACACCCTGTTCTGGCGGGCCTGGGAGCCGGTCCTGTTCAACCAGACCCACGACCTGGCTTCGGGCGTCATGACCGACACCGTGTACGAGGATGTGCAGCGGGGCTATGACTTCGCGGAGAAGCTTGCGGACGAGACCATCGCGCATCGCTGGGAGAGCCTCTCCGCCCACATCGATACGCGGGGCCGGGGCATTCCGCTGGAGGTGTTCAACCCGCTGGGCCGGACGCGCTCGGATGTGGCCGAGGTGGAGGTGGGGTTTGCGGAGCCCGGCATTCGGAGCGTGGACCTGGTGGATTCCGCCGGGAACGCGACGCCCGTTCAGATCCTTGCCGCCGACCGCTATGAGGACGGCGGGATCAAGCGAGCCAAACTCTGTTTTGTGGCGCGCGACGTGCCCGCGCTGGGCTATACGCTCTATCGGGTTCTTCCCCGGCGAGAGGCGCCGGGGCCGGAAGCGACCGTACACGAGGTGAAGGACCGGGATAGCATCGAGAACGCCTACTATCGCGTCACGTTCGACCGCGCAAACGGCGCAATCACCAGCCTGTTCGATAAGGTGCAGCAGTGGGAGGCGCTCTCCGGGCCGGGCAATGTGGTCTCCTGCCAGGAGGACCATGGCGACTTATGGGAGCTCTATCATGGGCTGGACGGGGGCAGCTATATCGCCATGACCAACCGGCAGCCGGTCCCCAGGCCGGGGACGGCGCAGTTGAGCCGGGAGACCTCCGGCCCGGCGGGAACGATCCAAGAGGGGCCGGTATTCTCCGAGTTCCGTATCTCGCACCCCTTCGCAGGCGGCACGTTCACGACGCAGGTCCGCCTCTACACCGGTCTGCGGCGCGTGGACATCGATACGGAACTGGTGAACAAACAGAAGTTCGTGCGCTACCAGGTCTTGTTCCCCACGGCGGTGAAGCAGGGGCGCAATGTCCAGGAGATCCCTTTTGGGGCGATCGAGCGGCCCATCGGGATCGAGTTTCCGGCGCAGCAGTGGGTGGACTATAGCGACGGCAAGCATGGCGTGGCGCTGCTCAACTGCGGCATGCCCGGCAACCTGGTGAACGAAGACACCCTGATGCTCTCCCTGCTGCGTTCGCACAACATCGGCGGTTATGGGTACGGTGGCGGTTACGAGCCGGGCATGTCCTCGGATACGGGGTTTGAACTGGACAAGCCGCGCACCTTCCGCTATGCCCTCATTCCCCATCCCGGCGACTGGCGGCAGGCCGATATCTACCATGATGGGCAGGCGTTCAACCAGCCGCTGCTGGTCCGCAAGGCGACAACGCATCCCGGCGAGCTGCCCAAGCAGTGGGGCATGGTGGATATCTCCGCTCCCAATGTGGTCTTGACGGCGTTCAAACCCGGTCCCGGCGGGTCGGTGATCCTGCGGGTCTACGAAGCGTCCGGCAAAGCCACCGCCGGCGTGTGGATCAAATTGCAGGCCGATGTCGCCTCCGCCTGGGAGACCGATCTGCTGGAACACATCGGGCGCAGACTGAACGTGCAGAACAGCCGCCTGCAGATCAACCTGCACCCATTCGAGATCAAGACCATCAAGTTCCAACTGGCCCCGGCAGGGCGCAGCCGGTAAGAGCCTGAGAGGTACAGTGTAGGGGCGCTGCTTGCTGCGCCCTGTTGCCGCAATGGATCGGCAGGGGACGGAGCCCCTGCCCTACGGGT
>DATGIG010000727.1:0-5870 GCA_035295825.1 Chthonomonadaceae bacterium
TCGTTTGCGGGAGCAGTCGTTGTTGGTATTGGAGGAGCGTGAGGAGGAGCCGTGTTTTCGGATGTTGGAGACGGTGCGGGAGTATGCTCAGAGCAAGTTGAAGGCGGAGGGAAAGAGCGATGCCATCGCCGAAAAACATGCTACCTTCTTCTCGCGTTTGGCGCAGGAGCAGGGTGTGCTGCTCACCGACAACGAGGATGCTCCGGCTTTCACCCGGCTGACATACGCCGTGGATAATATGCGTGTTGCGCTGGAGTGGCTGTGGAAAATGGATCGGCTGGCGGCGGCGGCAGCGCTCTGCGCAGAGTTGGCTGATTTTTGGGAGCGCCAGGGCGGGTTGCGGGAGGGGAGGACCCAGTTGGAGCGCTGCCTCTCTCGCCTGGATGCTCTATCCGAAAAAAGGTTGCAGACGCGCGTGCTCAGTGCCATTGGCTGGCTGGCGCACCTTCAAGGTGAGAATAGTATCGCGGAGGGTTGGAAACGTCGCAGTCTGGCACTCACCGTGGAATTGGGTGACCGCGCAATGGAGGCGGCGGAGCAGAATGAACTGGCGCAGATCGTCCAGGCTCAGTCCCGTTATGAGGAGGCACGCAGCCTGTTGGAGGCATCGCTGGCAATTGTACGGGAGTTGGGGGATGAGCGCAAGCTGGCCGCCCGATTGAGCAATCTTGGTATGTTAGAGAGCACGATGGGGAGATATGACCAGGCACAGGAGTACCTTCAGGAGGCGCGCAAGCTCTATGAGCGGCATTCGGATGCGCTCGGGGTAGCCGCCTGGCTCTGCAATCTGAGCGATCTAGCGTTGCGCCAATCCAGTTGGGAGGAGGCGGAGACGCTGGCGGGGCAGAGCTTGGAGCGCTTTCGTGAGATGAACCATCGGCGCGGAATAGCCAGCGCACTGGCGAACCTGGCGGAAGCTGCGGCGCGCCTGGAGCAGCATGAGATCGTGGACAACTCCGTGCGAGAGGCACTGACCATCTGCGCGGATGCGGAACTCCGAGGGCTGATCCCCATTCTGCTGGAAACCTGGTCGCGGAGCCTGCTGGCGCGTTCGCAGGTACAGGAAGCGGCGCAAGCACGGGCGCGAGCGGAACGGATGCGAGTGCTGCTTGCGATACCACCGGAGAGGGGAGAGGGGCAGGAAGCAGCCGAACTGGAGCCGGAGTGGAGTGCTCAGGCGAAACTGCTGCAAGAGGCGCGTGCGCAAACCTCCCGGCTGAATATAGAGCAACTGTTGGCGCAACAGGTACCTTCCTGACGCCTGGGAGCGATGTTGCGATGTTCCATCAGGTCACAACGTGAAATTCGGGAGGGAGAAAGAGGCAGGCAGGCGAAACTACCGGGGAGAAACCCAACCATACTCTCATAACACGAATGGAGCGAGATACTCTTATGCCAAATCGTCTGAACTCTCTTATCGGACTGATGCTGTTGGCGATGGTAGGCGGGCCGGTTTCGGCCCAGACTATCTATGGTCCTGGCGGACTGTTCGTTCATCCAACCGCATTTCCCCAAGCCCGAAATAGCACGACTTTCAATGTATCCTTCCTAACGCAAAGAGATCCGGACGACACTTCGGAGACGGGCTATCTGCCCATCAGCCTGGTTACCAATCTCAATGGCCGCACGGATGTGGGCGCGCTCTATCTCCACCGCAATTTGGGCGACCAACGGCGTGAATCCGGGGGGCTTTTCGCTCGGTACGCCTTGAGCCCGGATCGACCGGATCGTCCCGCGCTCGCCATCGTAGTGAGTTTTCTGGCAGGGGATGTGCGTCAGTCTTCGGTTACCCTGGTGGCTAGCCATCAGATCACCCGCATAGCTACCATCACAAGGCCCCTGTTTACGCTCCATGCCGGTCTTATGTATGGACGTCGCGATGATGTTGCGCCTGCATCCGACGGCTTGAGCGTTTATGGAGGCGCTTCCGTTCCGCTCGGACATGACTTCGCTCTCATCGGTGAGATAGGCACCCAATTTGCTTTTGATGATCGCGCGGCAAGCGCCTTTGGACTCCAGTACACCGGGAGAGGTTACTCCCTGGGGATCGGATTCGTGAATACGGGGCGCAGCGATGGAGAGCGCTTCTTTGTCGGCGTGGGGTTCGGGATTGGAGGGGGCGGACGATGAAATACGGACAAATCCCGGGGATCCAACACCTCATATCCCGCCTGGTGATGGGCTCTATGGTCTGTACAACGGAGAATAAGGAGCTGACATTCGCCCTGCTGGATGCGTATGTGGAGGCAGGGGGAAACTGCCTCGATACGGCGCATGTCTATAGCGGCGGCAAGAGCGAACGCGCCATCGGGGAGTGGTTTCGGGAGCGCGACAACCGGGAGACCATCGTCCTCATCGACAAGGGCGCGCATCCCTACTGGACCGAACCGCGCGTCAATCCGGAGTGTATCACGCAGGATATTCAGGAGAGCCTGGAGCGGCTGCAATCCGACTACATCGACATCTACCTGCTGCACCGCGACGACCCGAATGCTCCGGTCGGCCCGATTGTCGAATGTCTGAACGAACATCAGGCGGCAGGTCGCATCTGCGCCTTCGGCGGCTCCAACTGGTCCACAGTGCGTATTCAGGAGGCAAACGACTATGCCGCGGCGCATGGGCTGCATGGATTTGTCGCCAGTAGTCCGAATCTCAGTCTTGCATCGGTGAACGAGCCGATGTGGGGCGGCTGCCTGACGCTGGACGCGGAAGGGAGGGCCTGGCATGCGACGAACCAGTTGCCGTTGTTTCCCTGGTCATCACAGGCAAGCGGTTTCTTTACCGGGCGCTTCTCACCGGAAGATACCGGCAACAAGGACATAACGCGCGTTTACTTCAACGAGGGCAACTGGGAGCGTCTGCACCGCGCCCTCGAACTGGCGGAGCAGAAGGGCTGCACGGCGAACCAGATCGCGCTGGCCTGGGTGCTGCATCAGTCCTTTCCGGTCTTTGCGCTCATCGGCCCACGTACCCTGGAAGAGCTCCACTCCAGCCTGCCCGCCCTGGACATTTCCTTGACGGATTCCGAGGCACGCTGGCTCAACCTCGAATCGGAGCATAGAAATTAATATAAGGATCAAAGGGAATGCTACAGATTGATCTAACGGGTAAGAATGCATTGATAACTGGTGGAACGAGAGGCATTGGGCGGGCAATCTCGCTGACGCTTGCACGAGCGGGTGCACGGATCGCCGCCATCTATCGCAGCGATTCGGCTACGGCCGCACGCACGCTAGAGGAGTTGCATGCGATCTCCGATGATGTGGACCACTTTACCAGGGAGGCGGATATCGCGGACGAGGCACAGGCGACGGAAGCGGTGCAGCAAGTGGGTGAGCGGTTCGGAGGAGAGTTGGACTTTCTGATCCTGGATGCGGCGGCGGGCGCTGGCGGCTCCATGACGGGAATGAAGACCGAGGACTGGAAGCGCCCCTTCGAGGTCAATGTGCATGGCGCTTTCTATGTGGTGCGGGCTGCCGCACCCATGCTTCGGCGAGGTGGTAGCATCGTGTTCCTCTCGTCCGGCGCTGGGCACGATCCTATCGAAGGTCTCACCGCCTATGGAGCCAGCAAGGCGGCGGTCAACCACCTGGCGACCGTGTTGGCGCAAGAATTGGGACCGCAGGGCATCCGGGTGAACGTCGTCAGCCCCGGCCATACGGACAAGGGCGATACCGATCCCAATGCACACCCGGAGAACTACACGCCTGGTCAGAAGCAGATCGTCGAAACGACGGCGCTCCGCCGCCTGGGAACCGCACAGGACGTAGCGAATGTCGTCCTCTTCTTCGTCTCCGACCTCTCTTCTTTTACTACTGGACAATGGATACGCGTCAACGGTGGACGTATTTGAAGCACTATTTCCTCACCTCAACGACCTGGGCGGGCTGAACGGTAGAAAGCACTGCAAGGATGTCCGGCACAAGCGGCAGCAGTGTCTCCATACGCTTATTCGGCACGACGACAACGACGATTGCCAGTGAGCGTCCGGTAAGATTCTGCTGATGCTGTAAATTCTGATCGAACGTCAGCAGAACCTCAAAACCATCGCTTCCGCGAGAGTGAGCAACCGGCCATTCTTGACACCAGCCCAGCCCATTTCCTGCACGGTCGAAATGACATGCCCGGCTAAATGGCGACGCAGCGGGCGTGGTGCATCTTCGTCGAAGAGGATTTTCACAGGAGCGGAAGCCCCTCAAGCAGTTTTTCGCCTGCCAATTGAATGACCCGAACCGCCTGTTCACGGGTGACGGTCGGGAAACTATCCAGAAACGTTTCAAGACTTTCGCCGCCTGCCAGATAATCCCATAAATCGTGAATGGGAACGCGCGTACCAGCGAAGCAAGGCTGACCGCTCTTGCGTTCCGGATCAATAGATACCAAACCGCTACGAGAATCGGTACCGGGAACGCGTTCCGTGTCGCTTCTTGCTGGCAAGTTTACAATATTGGTTAGAGAGGCTTTTGACATGGCAAGGTGCTTTCTGTTGGATGAATCACGATGGTTCATTGTACCAAACCGCTCTTGTTTCTGTCCAATCGGAATAGAAATAATTAGACGGAACTGCCATTGTTTGGGAACCAGCTCATTCATCCTCCTGTGCAATGCGCACGACCTGCTGAATGAACACCTCTTTCCCCTCCTGATAGGCTATTCTGTTGGTCGGGAACTGCTCTGCCAGGCGCTGCTTGAGAGCCTCATATGCCTGGGCAACGTCGGGATGTTGACGCAGATAATCCCGGAAGCAGATCATGGTCGCCCAGTTCTCGCTCTGGATCTCGACCATGTGGACGTGATGGGTTTTGGGATCGCCTTTGACGAAATAGTGGCGGCGCGGGATGCCGTTCTCGCCACGATAGAGATAGCCCAACTGTTCGAGAGGTTGGACGCACCGGGCCGCTTCCTCAAAATCTGCCACCGCAATAGCAATATCCAGAATAGGCTTCGCGGCCATATTTGGAATAGAGGTACTTCCCACGTGCTGAATGTCTAGCACATAGTCCCCAATAGCGGTATACAACCTCGCCTGCTCCTCAAGAAAAATCCGTGGCCATTCTGGGGTGTAGGGATACACGCGCACGATCTCACTGGATAGTCCTAGCATATCGTTTCCTCGTTCCATGCGGCTCCAGACGTTGAGCCTGCATGCAGGCATGGGCCTTCCGGAGAAGCTAGGTCGCCGTCGGTTTGAGAGCTTTGATATGGCCATCCACGAATAGATAGTTTGTCAGGCCAGAATGATTGGACTCGCCCTCGCTGCGCCACGGGATCCTCTAGTGCGAGTTCCTTTGCGCCTCGTTATCTAGCCGGGGCCATCCAGACAGTCGCTCCCGATGTATTGATGTAGCCTAGCCTGCCTCGCGTTTCAATTTGGGCCAGCGGCCCCTCAAAGGGTAAAGCAAGGCCGTACTGAGGCGTGATGCCCCACTCTCCCGTAGCATTGATATAGCCCCAACCATAGACTGCATCCAGAGCGGCGGCCAGGCCTTCTGAGAAGGGCATGGCGAGTGAGAAACGAGGGGGGATCACCAACTCTCCCGTTTTATCAATATAGCCATACCGTAAGTTTGTATTCGGTCCCAGAGCGACAGGCGCCAGGCCGTGGGAAAATCGGCCTGCGTCTGCAAAACGAGGCGCAATCGCAAACTGACCCTTGCGATCGATATAGCCGCTCTTCCTGCCTTTGAGAACCCCGGCAAGTCCTTCGGAAAACGGATCTGCTGCCGTGACCTCTACTTCCAGTGCCAGACGCCCCAGTTTGTCAAAATATCCCCAGTGATTGCGGAGGGACACGTGGGTCAGTCCTTCCGAGAACAGGCCGCACCGGGAGGAAGGAGAAACCAAGGCCAACTGTCCGGAGGCATCGATAT
>DATGIG010000728.1:0-3006 GCA_035295825.1 Chthonomonadaceae bacterium
AAACTCGGCGCGCTCGAACACAGCCAGTCGGTGATCTGGGGCAGCTATGTATCCCGTGAGAGCGTCGGCGACCGCTTCCCGGATAAGCATATCCTGACGGAGTTGGGGGATGTGCTGATCTTCGGGCCGCACCTGCTCCACTACACCCACTCCAACACCTCCGAGCGGATCCGCTGCAGCATCGACAGCCGCTGGTTCAACGGCGAGACAGATACCACCCGACAGTACTACGATGTGGATGCACGTGAGGTCGTGAAACTGTTTTAGAGATTCCGCGGCGTTAAAACGCCGTAGAGAGGAGAGGTTCGCGGATGAGTGATGTGTTGAAACCCGAAGCGGTGGTAGATCAACGCCAGTACGACGGTCGGGCTAATTTCCGCGCTGACGACGATATCGAGGCGCTGCTGGAAGAGCACTTCGCAGCGCGTGAAGTCACCAAGCGCGAGATCTGCCGTAACTTCCAGATCTACACCCGCCGTGTCTTCCTGAAGCGCTTCCTGGCGCACTATGAGCTGTTCCGCATGACCATTGACCTGCCGGGCGACATCGTGGAACTGGGTGTCTATCGCGGCGCTTCCCTGATGTCCTGGGCCAACTTCCTGGAGGTGCGCAACGTCGGCGACCGGGCGAAGCAGGTGATCGGCTTCGATAACTGGCAGGGCTTCACCTCCTTCGATCCCAAGGATGGTAAGGAGGACCTGCGGGTCAACAAGGTGCTGGGCGGCTACGATGGGGGTGCGTTCAAGGAGATCCTGGAGGAGGCCATCTCCATCTACGACCGCGACCGCTTTATCCCCTACAAGCCACGGATCGTCCTGGTAGATGGCGCCATCGAGGAGAGCCTGCCCCGCTTTGTGGAGGAGAACCCCGGCCTGCGCATCAGCCTGTTGCATGTGGACTGCGACCTCTATCAGCCCACCCGCACGGCGCTGGAGCTGCTCTGGCCGCGCGTGGTGACCGGAGGCGTGGTCGTCTTTGACGATTATGGGGTCCGTCCGTGGGAGGGTGAGAGCATTGCCGCGGACGAGTATTTCATGGAGAAGGGGATCGTATTGCGCCGCTTCGAGTGGGCGCACTGCCCTGGCGCTTATATTGTGAAGGGCGCGAAGTAGCGGGCAAGGAGAACAGCGAAAGGCAGCCCGGCACGGAAGTGCCGGGCTGTTGATTTTGGAAGCTAATAGGCGCGGCAGGCGGGCGACTTCAGCACTTTGACCTTGATCTCGTTCAGGTCTCTCCCCTGCAGCAGAGTGGCGAGGCGGCCGGGAGGCGCCTGGGTCAGGTCGAAAGCGCCCAACGAGTGCGGCAGTCCGAATACACGGCCCTGATACTGGACCAGGTTGTGCTCCATGAACCCACTCTCCAGCATGATCGGCGAGGAGCTGTGGTCTACGGCGCTGAACTTCAGGGGGCGTTTGCGGAACCGTTCGGCGTGCCGGGAGATAGCGACCGGGTTTGCTACGTCCGGGCTGTCGAAGCCATACGCCTCCATGAAGTCCTGGGGCAGCGTCAGGAACTTCTCCCTGGCCTGCGGCGTCAGCTTCGTCTTATACGTGCCGATCTGTCCCGCGTGGAAGGTCGGGCTGTTGGGATTGAACACTTTGTCCGCAAAGGTTGCGGGCGTGCCGGGAACATGCAGCTTCAGTTGCAGCGACCAGAGCAGGCGCAACTGATGCAGGGCATCCCCGCCGCCTTGAGGGCCGACGATCTCCTCGAAGGAGATCGGAATGACGTTAGGCATGTGGAACCAGGCGATGAAGGCCCCCACCCGATCCCGGATACTGCCCAGCAGCCAGGGATCCTCGATGAGTTTGAGCTGCCGCTCCTCGAAAGAGAGATCGCTGAAGTAGCCCGCAAAGACGTTCTTGCCGTCCTGATGGTACCAGTTGGCCTCCGAGATAAGAATATCCAGGGGATTGCGATAAATGAAGAGGGCGGGCGAGCGCACGAAAGGATGGTGGCTGTTGGCGAAGGGCGCATGCCAGGGCACGTCGCGCAGGAAATCCGTGGCACGGGTATGGGAGTGCTCGTCCTGCAGAAAATAGGTGACGCCGGGGACCGGCGTGAGAGGGCAGGCGAAGCCGCGCGCGTAGCCCAGTGTCTCCACAAACTCATAGAGGAGGTGGGTCCCACCCTTGGGGACCGAAATCAGGAAGAGCGGCCGGGACTTGAAGTAATAACGGGTGATCGGAGCGACCCAGATGCCCCGGTCGCAATCCAGGTAGTCCAGCAACTGCGTGGAGAGAAGCTCCGCATCGTTTTCACAGAAGAGGGTCAGATCCACGCACACATCGGGATGGTAGGGATGGACCTCGGACGGCAGATCTGTTTCGGTGGGGTCCGCATAGAAACAGAGGTCGTTGAAACGGGAGGAGAGTTCGGAGGCTACCGCCTGTGCAAAACGGTTGAAGGGCCGGAACCGGAGCCGCCGGACGCCGGCCATGATGTACGACATGATCGTATCAACGTACGCTTCGGGCGTGTATGCGATGAAATCCAGGTGGACGTTTAACATGTAGGTATCCTTGTTCGCGTGTGCAGGGGAGAAGACAACTATCGTGTGAGGCTCAGAGCAACCCGTAGTATTATCGGCTATACGCGACCCTTTCTGTAGACTTCGCACGCCGCCGTAGCGCGACAGGATGCCCTTCAAAAGGGGCGCAAGAATCCCGATAATATTACCGGCTCACCAGCATTTTCAGCCTTCCGTCCACATCGCTCCGAAAGGGAGAGCACGCGACGCGCGTCTTCTCTTCGGCTTTTAACCATACCTTTTAACCATACAAGGAATGTCCCTGATGTCTTCTCAGCCTTCTCAGCAGAACGCTCCCGATTGCTCTTTGCAAGCGCGCTTTGACGTCGGCGATTACGCCGGCGTCGCGCTGCACGGCACGCCGGAAGATTGGCGTTATTACGCCGCTCTCGGCCTGATTGGCAAAACGCGCGAGGCGCAGGAAGGATTGCAGCAGTTCGAGGGGGACGCCGTGCGTTTCTACGAGGCAGTCACCT
>DATGIG010000729.1:0-7292 GCA_035295825.1 Chthonomonadaceae bacterium
TCGTCATAGTTGGAAAGAATGACCACCGTATAGCCAAGCTCGGGATACATATCGAATTGGTTGGTGACGCCTTTCCATCCGCCGCCATGCCAGATGATGCGATTTCCGTTGTAGCGCTCGATGTACGCGCCATAGCCATAATCGGCGCTTCGGTTAGGCTCTTCGGTAACGCCGGTCCACAGCGTTTCTAAAGCCGAAGCGCTCAGCAACGTGTGTTGGACGAGAGCCATCTGAAACCTGGTCATATCTTCTCCGGTGGAGTAGGCGCCGCCTGCCGGAGACCCCTTTACCCCAAGGTCGAAGATGTTATCGAGCCGTGTCCCGTTCGGACCATCCGCAAAGCCGGTCGCAAGGTTGGGGGGATCCGTATCCAGCTCATAGAAGTCGGTATTTGCCATGCCTGCCGGCTTGAAGATATGCTCCCGCACGTAATCGTAGTAGCTCTGGCCGGAAGCCTTTTCAATGATCGCGCCGAGTAGGACGAATCCGGCATTGCTGTAATCGAACTGCTGGCCCGGAGGGAAGGACAGCGGTTCCTGCTGGAATGGCCTGACCATCTCCGCGATGGTCCGAACGGTGGGAGGTCCCTCCCCTTTTTCCACTAAAGCGCGCGCGCCGATCAGGCCGGAGGTGTGCGAAAGCAGATGGTGCAGGGTGACTTTTTGCGCCACTTCCTTGTTGGGGTAGTCGGGCAGCACCTTCCCAACCGTATCGGAGTAAGCGAGTTTGCCCTGCTCCACCAGTTGCGCGACGGCTACCGCCGTAAACATCTTGGTGATGGAAGCCAGGTTGAATTTGGTATCCGTTCGATTGGGGGCATTCCACGTCCGGTTTGCGAGCCCGAACGCTTTTGCATAGAGCGGCTTTCCATGCTTCGCCACATAGACCATTCCGGAGAAAGCATCTTCTGCCACCAGGGCGGTCATCATCGCATCCGCCTTCGCCCGTATTTGCGCGTCGGTAAGCTTCTGGTCGGGTAGGAACTCGGTGGGAGTCTCGATATCGCCCACGCCCATTCCCACGATATGGTAGGGCGGGGCGGCTTGCGTGTAGTCCGGCGGTTGCGCTGTGACGAATACCGAAATCTCCATCCACGCGCCCGTTGACTTTGCCTGCGCCAGCACTTTGATCCGCGCAGAGGCAGTCTCCTGGATCTTCCGCACGGTAAAGCCGTGGCTCTGGCGGTAGAGCAGGTAGTGTTGATCCGTGACATTCTCTACGAAGGAAGGCGCGTTGGGCGGGGTTTCGAAATTACTTTCGATAAACGCCCGAAGCGTTGCACGTTTGCCGGTATTGAGCACGGTAAGAAAGGCCGTGAGTTGCTTGCCTGCGGGGGTGTCCGGGATCGTCGCCGATGTTTGCGCTTCAGCGCGTAGCACCATCGTGAGGCATTGCGTTACCAGTAGCAAAAGAAGCGCGGTCCGGCAGAGCAAATTGTGTGGGAAGCACCTGGAATGCATAGGAAATCCCCTCTCAATAAACCAGAGTGCTGTAAGTATGACGCCTCGGCGCGTTGCATTCCTTGTATCAGAGTGTCACTTCTTGTCTGAGGCTTGCACGCCCGCGAACTTTTTATACTCCGTGGGGGTCATCCCCATGTAGTGTTTGAAAGTTCGGTTGAAGTGGCTCTGGTCGGCAAATCCAACCGCAAAGGCGATTTGAGAGGGGAGCGCATCGGATGTGGCGAGCAGGTGACAAGCCTGCTCGACGCGCAATCTGCGGACATAATCTCCGATGGTGCAGTGGTGACGGCGTCGAAAGCTACGCATGAGGTGGGAGGGATGTACGCCGATGGCCGTGGCAAGCGCCTCGACGGACACGCTCTCCGTGTAGTGGGAGTGCAGGAAATCCTCTGCCTGTCGGAGCCAGCGCGGGCAGTCCGGTTCTGCAAGCGCCGGCGTATGGCGCGACATCTCCGCAAGCATCTCCAGCAGCACTCCCTCCAGAACGAGAGGCGTCAGGTCGTCTCGGCGCTGAAATTCCCGGTACAGGCGCGCGGCTATCCAGGTCGGAGGGCTGTTCTGATAGTTCGTGAGGGTGTCCACAAGCGGGGCAAACGATCGAATACGATCCAGCCAGGCCGCGTTCATCACGATTTGAAACGTTCTGGCATTCGCCTGGAAGCGCGTGGCATGGGGCGCGCCAATGGGAAAGAAATTGAGCGTAGATGGCCCTCTGACAAAGGTCTGCTTGCCCCAGAATTCCTGAGTGGTCCCCACCAGACAGAACTCCAGAAATGCCACCGCATGCTCATGCGGTGGCAGCCAGAGGTCCTCGGGGTAGCTTATCTCTTCAAAACGTAAGCCGCCGAAATGGCATGTAGCCGCAACAATCGGGCTGGCAGAAGGAGGCGGTAAAGGGTTCATCATTCCCTCTCCGGACGGTCCGGAAAACAGGCGCTTCGGAAGGTGGATGCCTGTATAGACTATCCCGCGAGGGCTGAGGTTTCAATGTAATTCCGATCCATGCGATCCATCCGTCCGCCACGGTTGCCTCCCATGCATATCGCCGTCAGGGCAATACGTTAAGCAAGCCCAATAGGCGGTTCAAGATCTCCTCGGGACCATCCAGTCCCGAGGAGATTTTCGTTTCGAGCCGCGCGTAGGCGGGTCGGCTGGGAGATCACATGGGGGTGGAAATGAACCCGTGCGTGATGCCGAACGCATCTTCATAACTGCCGGTGATCACGCGATTATTATTGATGGCGTGGCACTCCGTGTAGGGCATGTTGGGGTAATCAATCTGCGTATACGCCCCTCCGTGCATCAGGAAACCGTGGCCGTTGTCCATGCTGTCCGAAAAGACGCCGACAACGTCTTCCAGGTCGTTGATGCCATTGGCCTGTGTCCCGAAGGTCCCGCCGGCGGATGGTACATCCACCAGAGTGAACACCCCTCCGCTAAACACAAAACCGTGGACCGGCTGTGGGTCGAGGGTGTAGTAGACCCCCGCGACCTCATTCCCATTATTGACCGAAAAGGCGTTGGTGCCGGCGCCAGGCAGAGCGAGCGCGTTCGGAGCGTCGATCGTCGTAAACGTGCCGTGGCTGTGAAGATAGGCATGCGAGACGCCCAGGAGGTCGGCATACTGCCCCACAAAGGCGTTGGCGTTGTTGATGAGAGCCGTCGCCGTTCCGAGGCCAGGCCCGTTTTCAAAGTCGATTCCCGTCGTCTGTGCGGCTCCGGGGACGTCGATGGTGGTAAAGTGCCCATTCACCGAGAGGTACCCGTGTTGGAAGCCCATGGTATCGAAATAGGTTCCCGAGATTACCCCTTCATCATTGATCCCGGCGCAGCCGGTCATGAGCGCGCCGGGAACCTGCACAGGCTGGAAAACGCCGTTGCTGTACACATAGCCGTGGATCGAAAAGTCGGGGGAGACATAGAAGCCGGTAATGTCGCCGTGATTGTTGATCCCGAGAGGGAAGTTGAAGAGGAAGGGGACGGGGGGATCCACCGTTGCGAAATTCCGATTCGCGCCCTGGCTGAGCGCGGGAAGGACGAGGCAGATCAGTCCACAGACGGCCAGTGCGATTCGCACAGCGCGTTTGAGCGGGTTGGAGCCCTCGTGGTGTGAGGGCGCTGCCGAGGCGAGAGGGGCAGCGGAGGCGTCCCACGTTTGCGTGGGCGTTGGGTTGGTATGCATGGTTTGTTCTCCTTTTGGCAAAAGCCGAAAATGCGATCCTTACGTGGACATTATCCCTGCGCGGTGTGTCATGAACCGTGTCCCCTGGACGAGAAAAAGCGTGTCAATACGCAGAATGGGGGCAAATAGGCGCAATCAGGGGCATGAAGGTGGTGTGCCGGGAAAAATATGGTGATTTTAGCAGTACGCTGTGGAATGACTACTTACAGGTAGTTTTGACATCTGGAATGCTACCTGACCGCTACGACGGATAGGTCAAACTGGAGTGGGGACGCTGATTGCCGGACCCAGGTGGAGAGCGCTCAGCGTCGTAGTATTTCGTCTCGGCCCAATCTCGGGAGTGGAAAAAGCGATGTCATTCCATGTATTAACGAAACGCCAGCGCGCCTTTGTCTACGCGGTCCTGGCGTATTGCGGTGTGTTTATCGCACTGCTTATCTCGCGCCCGGGCGGTGCCAAGGCGTTTGAGAACTACTATCCGATTTTTCATCTCATCCCGCACTTGCTGACAGGAACCTGCTGTCTGGCATATGCCTGGCGGGGACGCCATCGCACGCCCTACCACCGGATCGGCTGGATGCTGCTCGGGCTGGCCGCTCTGACCTACCAACTCGGCAATGTCATCTATCTCTGCTATGACGCCGCCAAGGTGAAAGTGCCGTTTCCAAGCTGGGCGGATGCCGCCTGGTGCGCTGTCTTTCCGTTCCTGATCGCCGGTTTGTGGCTGCTGTTCGGAAAGATCCCCCATGTGGGACGCGTGCGCCTGCTGCTCGATAGCGCCATCGCGACCGGCAGCGTCGGGGTCTTAAGCTGGTACTTTCTCGTACAGCACATCTGGCAGCAGTCGGGCATGACCCTGTTTGCCAAGATCGTCGGCGTGATCCCCCCGATTGGAGACGTGGCGGCCCTTTTCGGCGCGGTCGTCTTGATCAATACCCTGAATTCGCGCCGCAAGATGCGCTTCTCATCCGGCCTGCTCGCGTTCGGTATCATCTGCTGGGCCTTCGCGGATATTCTCTACACCTACGCTTCACTCCATGGCGGCTATCGTCTCGGCTCCTGGTTCGATTGGGGCTGGCCCTTCGGTGCGTTTCAGATCACGCTGGCGGCGATGTTCTCCTGGTGGGCGCAGAAGCGCGAGGGGGAGGCAGATGCCACAGACGCCAGTGAGCGGGTCGCTGCCGCGCCGGGGCCGCTCAAGCTGTTGGCGCCCTATCTCGCAGCGGGGTCTGCCCTCTTCATCGTCATCAGCTTTGAGTATCACCATAGCGAACGGCTGGGCAAGGGGGCGTTCTTCGTCTGTCTCGGCCTGATGGTTCTGGTCATGGTGCGCCAGGTGTTTACGCTCTGGGAGAACCGCCATCTCACGGTGCAGTTGCGCTCGCAACTGATCGAGAACCAGGGGCTGACAGAGCAGTTGACCCATCTCAATGAGGGGTTGGAGGACCGCGTTGCGCAGCGTACGTGCCAGTTGAACGCCCTGCTGGAGCTGAACAAGGCCATCAGCAGCACCCTGCAGGAGGCGGAGGTGATCGCGGGGGCGCTGGTTCATACCCGGCAGGCCCTGCAGGCGGAGGCCGTTCTCCTCTGGCTCCCCAGCGGCGAGAAGGAGCCGGCTTCGGTCGCCTGCTATCAGCAGGGGTTGGAGGAGTTTAACGTGATCCGCGACTTCCTGGCCTCCCAGGAACTGCGGAACCAGGCGGAGTTGCTGCCGCTGGCGCAAAACACCGGCGATGCCGTGAAGTCCGGCGTCTGCCTGCGGGTGCCGTTGCGCTACCAGAAGCAGATACGCGGCATGATCGGGGTGGTGCGCTGGGAATCGCAGGTAGACCCGACGGAATGGGAGATGCTGCGCAGCATCGGCAACGAAGTGGGCACGGCGCTGGAGAACGCGCAGCGGCATCATGCCGCCCTGGAAGCGGCGGACCAGGACCCGGTGACGGACCTGCTCAACCACCGCGCGATCCATCAGCGCCTGGACGCCGCCATTGTGCGCATGAAGGAGGAGGGCAACCCACTCTCCGTCATGATGCTGGATGTGGACAACTTCAAGCTATTCAACGATACCTATGGCCACCCGGTCGGCGATCAGATATTGAAGACCGTGGGGCAGGCGCTGCGCGCTGTGTTTACGAATGCGACCCATCTCGGACGCTACGGCGGCGATGAGTTCCTGATCGTTCTGCCCGGCAACGACCAGGACACCACCATGACCCTGGCGCATCAACTGACCGACCATATGACACACCTGGGGTTCAAGCGTCCGAATGAGGAGCGCGTCATCCCGGTTACCGTCAGTTGCGGCATCGCAACCTATCCGCTGGACAGCGAGAACCGCCATGAATTGCTGACCATTGCCGACCAGAACCTGTATACGGCCAAGCAGTCGGGGGACCACATCCGTGTCACCGGCGAGATCCAGCGCGCTTCCCGCCAATTGCGCTCCGAAGGCTCTTTCGATGTGCTGGACGCGATGATTACCGCCGTAGACAATAAAGACTCCTATACGCGCCGCCATTCGGAGGATGTGACGGAGTACGCGCTGTGGACGGCGGAGGAGCTGGGCGTTTCGGAAGAGACCATGCGGATCGTCCGGATCGGCGGCCTGCTGCACGACGTCGGCAAGATCGGCGTTCCTGCAGAGATCCTGTGCAAACCGGGGCGCCTCACGCCCGAGGAGTATGAGATCCTGAAACGCCATCCCCGCCTGGGCGCGCTCATCGTCGGCGCGGTTCCTGGAATGGAGCAGATCGTGGATGCGGTACGCTGCCACCACGAGCGCTGGGATGGGCAGGGCTACCCGGATGGCACGCTGGGGGAGGAGACGCCGTTTCTGGGTCGACTGCTGGGCGTGGCGGATGCGTTCAGCGCGATGACTACCGACCGCCCGTATCGGAAGGGAATGTCGTGGTCGGTTGCGATCCAGGAGGTGCAGAACAATATCGGCACTCAGTTCGACCCGGTGATGGCCCGCGCGTTCCTCGCCGCTATGAAAAAACGCTTGGCCGTGCAAGCGGAGCAGGAGGGGAAAGCCCCGGCGGCTGCCGTTCACGAGCCTCTACGCAAGGCGGCTTAGAGCGCCAAAACCCTGCGGCTCTGCCTATCTCCCCCCCTCTCCTTCGCGAAGGAGAGGGGGGGTGGTTTTGTTAGGTGTTCCTCAGAGCTGCGACATGTTGGGCGGGGAGACTTCGTAGGGCGAGGTCTCCCCGCCCTGCTTCCACATCGGTTTCCCCTTCCCATCCAGTATTCTTATTGTTTTTCTCACAAAAACAGCAATCTTCTATTGACAGACGAGCGAGAAACTGATAAAATTTCAATACCAACAACGAAAGCCCCTGCAGGTTTTTTGCGAATAGGGGCTAAGCCGCCGCTTTTTCCACACTGCGCCATGACTGCGCTCTCCTTTATTTCCTGTTGAACCCTTGGAAGGTCGGTACTCGAATTGCATCGCCACGTCGCAGGCTCTCTCAATCTGTGACGCAGTTCCGCCGAGGCGTGGCAGACGGCGTTATCGCCGTGGTAAATGATCCCAGACAGGCTCGGTGCGATGAATCGCAGCAATCATTCTTGTCCTGTCTCAGCCCAAAAGGAGAGTACGGCGTCTGCCGGTTTCCGACTTTCGGAGCCGGCTTTAGTAATCCCTCAGC
>DATGIG010000730.1:0-11656 GCA_035295825.1 Chthonomonadaceae bacterium
TCGTTTGCGGGAGCAGTCGTTGTTGGTATTGGAGGAGCGTGAGGAGGAGCCGTGTTTTCGGATGTTGGAGACGGTGCGGGAGTATGCTCAGAGCAAGTTGAAGGCGGAGGGAAAGAGCGATGCCATCGCCGAAAAACATGCAACCCACTATCTCGAAACGGCGCGCTTACAGGAGGGGCGCTTACGCGAAACGGGAGCAGCCTCTGCATTCCAACTGCTTTCGGCACGGGTAGATAACCTGCGCGCCGCCCAGGATTGGCTCTGGAAATCGGAGCGTTATGCGCTTGCTGCGGAAATGTATCTCGACCTTGGAGAGTTCTGGGAGCGCAAAGGCTGGTATCGGGAAGAGCGCGCCTATCTGGATCAGGCCGTCCAGCGCCTGGACAGTCTGCCCGAGGATAGCCTGCGCGCCAGAGTGCTGAAGTCGGCGGGATGGATCGCATATCTGCTGGGCGACCTGACCGATGCGGAGGGGCTGACCCAGCGCTGCCTGGACGCGAGCATCGAGGCAAACCTGCACGACATCCAGGCGAATGCGCTGAATAATCTGGCTCTGATCGCCCAATCGCGCCATGCTCTCGACAAAGCGGAACATCTCCTTCAGGAATCCATCGCCATCCTCCGCACTCTTGGAAATGACAGAGCGCTTGCGGATCGGCTCTCCAACCTTGGGTTACTGGAGAGCACTCTGGGACATTCCGATCAAGCACAGGCATGCCTGGAGGAGGCTCGCAAGATTTATGAGCGGCATTCGGATACGAAGGGGGTGGCGGGCTGGCTCTGCAACCAGAGTGACCTGGCACTCAAGCAAACCAACTGGACGGAGGCGTTCATGCTGGCCGGTCAGAGCCTGCAGCGCTTTCGGCAAGTGGATGACCGGCTCGGCATCGCCTGCGCCCTGGCTAATCAGGCCGAAGCCGCTTCACGATTGGGCCAGCATGAAGTCGTGGACGCTGCCCTGAACGAAGCCTACAGCATCTGCGCCGATACAAAGTTGTACTTTCTGGCGCCCATTCTGCTGCTGACCTATGCACGGAGTCAAGCCGAACGCCAACAGATACGCTCTGCTGCCATGGCGCTCGCGGCAGTCAGACGCTTACACACTCTCCTGGAGATCCCCGACACACCTCATGAACAGCAGGAAATGCAGCTCATGGAGCGTGAACTGCGCCAAAAGGATACGGAGAACTTACTCGACGCAGTCACCAGCGCGTTCGCGGAAGCTTCCATGGAGGACATCCTGGCCCAACTCCCCTATCCACGCTAAAGCGCATCTCCGAAGGTTCAGAAAAGGAAAGTTCAAAAGCTCGCTCCGCTGAATAATGTGTCGACCGTCGAACACTTCTCTGTAGGAAACCGAACAGTCGTGGTATTATAATAGAACACTGCTTGCCGATACACCCTTGAGGAGAAGCCAACGTGAAGTACTTTCAGTGTTCCGCCTCGCCTGCTCCTGCATCCACAAACACCTATGGCCCTCACGTCTCAAGCCATCTGTCCTGTATCCAACCTACTTACGGCCTCCGCATCCTGATCCTTCTGCTCCTGGTGTCCCTCGGCGCATACAGCAGGACTGCGGACGCGCAGACGGCCTATGCTCCCGGCGGGCTGATCATCCATCCAACGGCGTTTACGTCCCCACGCAACTCGTTCTTCCTCTATTCGGCCGCATTTACCGAGGAAAGCAGTGCGACCTCGAGCCTGTATCCCACGAGCTTGAGTTACAGTCCAACGGACAACCTTCAGGTGAGCGCTATCCTAGCCTACCATCAATCAGCAAACTTGCCCTCGCATTCCCATATCGGCACATTCGACAAGCTTCAGTTGGTTCCGGACGCTCCCAACCATCCCGCTTTTGCCATCTCCTACGCCTATGTGGCCAACGACTTCCGGGAGACCTCCGTATCCGGCGTCGCCAGCCATAACTTCACCCGTAACAAACACCCTCTGCTGACGTTGCATCTGGGCGCGGAGTGGATGAAAGTACCCCCGTACGCCGGGAGCAAACAGGATACTTCCGGGTTCGTGGGGTTGGAAGTCCCGCTATCTCGCCTGTGGACTGTCTTCGGAGAGACCGGCACGCGCCTGGACTTCGACACGGCCTCCGCGACCAGTTTCGGGGTGATGTACCATGCACGCCATAGCCCGGATTTTACCCTCGGATTTCTCAATACCGGTTCCAGCAAGGATCTGCGGTTCTTCTTCGGCGTCGGCTACCCGTTCGGCGGCTGATGCCTCATTCCACCTGATAGGGCGGCTGGGGAGACATTGCGGTGAGGCCGCCGTCCACGATGATGTTCTGGCCGTTCACCCAACCGGCCTCCTCGGAAGCCAGGAAGGCGACCATGGCGGCAATATCTTCCGGCTTACCGATGCGGCGGGTCGGGTTGAGTGCTGCCTCCCGCGCCTCCATCCCCTCGACATCCAGCAGGGCGGCATTCATCTGCGTGCGGATGGTGCTGGGGCCGACCGCATTGACGGTAATCCCCAGCGGTCCCAACTCGACCGCCATCGCCTTCGCCAGCATCGCCAGCGCTGCCTTGGACGCGCAGTAGTGGGCCAGATGGGGAATGGCGACCTGGCTGCCCGTGCTGGTGATATGGACGATACGCCCGAACTTGCGCGCCGCCATGTGCCGGGCCGCAAGCTGTGAGCAGAGGAAGGCCGCCCGCAAATTGGTGTCCATCGTGTCCGCCCAGGCTTGCAGCGAGGTCTCCAGAAAGGGCGAGAAGATCCCGATGCCCGCATTGTTGACCAGAATATCCAGCCCGCCGAACGCCTCGATCACACGCTGCATCATCGCCTCGATGGCCTGTGGATCCCGTAAATCGGCGGGAACCAGTAGAGCCTGCCTGCCCATTGCGCGGATCTGCGTTGCAATCGCCTCCGCCTCTTCATCCCCCTCCAGGTAGTTGATAGCCACATCCGCACCCTCCACCGCCAATCTGAGCGCAATCCCAGCTCCGATGCCCCGATTGCTACCTGTAACGAGACCGTTACGCTCTCTCAGTCCCACGCTCGTTTCTCTCCTGTACGGAAGCTACGGGGGTCACTGCGGTGTCAGCAGGAAGCCGTGCTGCCGGCCGTTCCATGTGCCGAAGCCGACAATCTGCCCTACGTCGTTGATCCCGGTGGCCGTCACCAATTCCCAGCCGGAGTTGGCGGTAATCCGGTCGTTCAGGTCGACGACCGCTCCCTGAGTGAAAAATACGGCGTGCGGATTGGAGCGCCCATTCGTTGTGCCTAATCCAACGGCTTGCCCCTGGGTGTTGATGCTGTAAGCGTAACTGGTTTGACCGCCGGTCAGCACACCCAGGTCGGTCATCTGGCCCTTGGTATAGAGGAATGCGTGCGTATCGCTGTAAGGATCAGGACCGATGGTGGCAACCCCAACAATTTGGCCGGCGTTGTTGATCGCGTAGGCATCTACGCGCTCCCCGCCAAGTGAGCCTAGATCCGTTATCGTGCCGTTGGAATAGAGGAACGATCTCTCCGTCGTGAGAGAGTTTCCCGGTATTGGGCTCTGCGCCGTGGTGCATGCCACCTGGCCGGCGTCGTTAATGGCGACCGCCTGTGAATCGGTATAGGGAGCGAGCACTCCGAGATCCGTAAACCCACCACTGCTGTAGATCGCGGCGTGGCCATGCCCATGGAGATTGATACCGCTAAGGACGCCGGCAATTTGACCGTTGTTGTTGAGTGCAGCCGCCTGAAATGTTTGGCCGGGCGTTCTGAACTTGCTGCTGTAGTCTACAAGACCGCTTCCGGTATACTCGGCGGTCGGAAACAGCACCTGACCAAGATCGTTGATGGCGAGGGGGCTCGCCTGCGTACCAAGATCCATCTTGGCGCCGTTCGTCACTCGAAACGCCTCCTGGGTCGGCGGCAGAGTTTGGGCCATAACGCTGACAAGCGCCACCGAGCTTTTGTTGTTGATGAGAACCGTAGAAACCGATGCGTTGACCACGATCTCCCCGAGGTCCGTGACAACATAGTTTGTGTTTTTGTTGGTAGGGCTGATACCACCGCCTCCGCTGCCTCCGCCGCAGCCCCACAGAAGCGATACACAAACGACTGCCACACCGAACCGTGCATTTCGCATCTCAAACCTCCCTATCGTCTAGCAACTATGGTAGGATCGGAATTTGTCCCACGACGCGTCTTGCTTCCGATTACTTACTACCGGAATGCCCCATCTTTTCCATTATACCGGCTCCCACGTTGAAATGCTTGCGTGGGACGCCAATCGGATACAATCTGACAGTGGAACGGCTACCAGGCTTCTTGACACCGGATGGAGCCCCGCCCGTGTCGTCGCATTATGAATTTGGAATCTGCTTACGGGCCGTCTGAGGTCTGCCGTTTTGAAGAAACACCAGCTCCTCGACCTCTCCTGAATCCTTCTTGACAAAGGAGATCTCCGCCCCAACTGCTCGCGCAAAGAACTTCGTCTCGGATTCGGCGAAGAGCGACAGCGGCGGTTGCCCTGTCGGCTGCAGGAGCAGGCCCTCCTCGCTCCGGGTCACGGTAAATTGGAAGTTCGGACGCAACTCATAAACGCCGACATAAGCTGCCAGTGAGTCGGATGTTACAGCCGCCAGCGTCGGCTCTTGAGGCAGGAAGTCCGGCCAGGCGTATTCGCGGGCGATGGCCCGCTCCACTTCTGTAATGACCTCCCCGCCCCGGTTCGAGTTGATCATCACCACCGAACCCTGCCCACGCTGCTGATAGGCGATCAGGTGACAGATAAAGCCCTCGTCCCAACCGCCATGTCCAAAGCGCGCCGTCTCCTCTTTACCCTCCAGGAACGGCCCGATGCCTATATGATCCTCCACCTGTGGCGAGAGCATCTGCTGGACCATTTCGGCGGACAGGACCTTATTGGATCGACCCTGCCGCGAGAGTTGCACCTCGATAGCCCAGCGCGCCAGATCCGAGGCGGTTGTCCACAAACCTGCGGCGGCCATTTCCGGATAGATGTGCCACTTGCCCTCTACGGGGCGACTGTCGCTTGGATGCCCGGTCGCGGCAAACTCTGCACGGGAGGGCGGCAGCGGCTGCTCATACGTGCTGTGATGCATCTGCAATGGATCCAGAACCAGTTTGCGCATGATCTGCGGGAAGGGCTTGCCCAACACATCCATCAGCATCAACTGGACAATGGTGGTCCCGCCTCCCGAATAGCGGAACTGCGTCCCAGGCACTGCGTTCACGCGCACCGCGCCGGTATTGGCGGGCGGTTCTCCATCGAGGAGCTGCGGCACTGTGGGGATAGGGCGTGTGGGGAGATAACCAGGGAAGCCGTGGATGGTCAACCCTGCCGTGTGGCTGAGGAGTTGCCGCAGGGTGATACGGGGCTGCCAGTCCGCGTTCGGCGGCACTTTCCAGGAGGTAAGATAGGTGTTGACATCTTCATCCAGATCCAGCTTGCCCGCTTCGACCAGATGCAATGCCGCCATCGCAGCCACTGGCTTGCTAATGGAACCGGCCTGGAAAAGCGTCTCGGTCGTGACCGCGTCCGATTTTCCCGCCTCTTTTACGCCATAGCCGCGCGTCCAGGCGATCTCATAATCTTCGATCACCGCGATGCTGATGCCCGGCGTTTCGTAGTAGGCCAGTCGTTCGGCCAGCGGGTACGTGGGCGCAGCCATGCCGCGCAGATAAGTTCCCGGCTGCAAACCGGCGATGACACGAGCGATCCGCTCTTCCGCCCCAGGCGATCCTGCCATAAGATTCCCCTCTCTTTCTGGATGACTGGTAGATTATAACAGGATTCCCGGTCCAAAGTCGCGAATAAAACGACACATCGGATGCCGACAATCCACGCTTATCGACCGGCCATCCATATTGTAAATCCCCCCCTGTCAGGAATGAAGTCTCTCTGTTCCTGATGGTTGACATTGAGAGCATTGGAAAGAGGTTTACTATATGGACAGATTGAGACGTTTCTGGTTACTTGGTGTATGTCTGCTTGCTGCCTGGGGCTTGACCGCATGCGGCAGTGGGGGAAATGGAAAAATCAGCAAAAGCGTCGCGACTTCGACACCGGTCACCTTTGACATCCAGTGGGATCAGCGCAGTCGCGCTATCCATGCGCCCGCCTCCGCACTCTCCGCCGTCGTTACTATCTATGGAGCAAATGCTCCGGTACACTTCGGAAACGGGGATCTGCCGAGCGCCGCCTCCGCAGGGACCTCGGCAGGCAGCGACTTCGTTAGCATCGTAAATCGTGGCGATTCTCCCGCCGCTACCACCACCACATTCACCTCCTATACCCTGGCGTTGCTGGGAACCTGGAATATGACGGTGGAGTTTCACGCGCTCAAAGACGGGGTGGGAGAGATCGTCGGCGTCGCCCACAAACAGGTGACCCTAAAATCGGATGGGAACGACATTGGAGAAATTGCCGCCACAGGCGTTGTAGCCTCCGCTTCCGTCCTTCCTGGACAGAGCGTCCAGGTGGGACAGGCGGAGGATGTCGCTTTTTCCGCTCTAGATGCCTCGGGCAAACTGATTGCGGTCACTCAGGGATCGGCCCTGGTCACCGTGACGGCGGGGGGAGACAAGCTTCAACTCACCAACTACGGAGAGGTGAAGGGGCTCGCCGTGGGAACGGCATCCCTTACAGTCACCGTGGACGGCAAAACGAGCCCTCCCGTCCCTTTTACCGTCACTCCCAGCAACCCGGAGGGTCCCCATATCTATATTGCGGATACCGGCAACAACCGCATTGTACGCATAGATGACATGACAGGCAGCAAACGCATGGTCTTTGGAACCACCGGTTACGGGGTGGGTCAGTTTCAAGGCCCATGCGCCATCGCCGTGGATTCACAGGGTCGGATCTATATTGCTGATAGCTTCCGCATCGTGCGGATGGATGACATGTACGGCACCAACTGGACGACCTATTCCGGAACCAATGCCAATCCCTACTACACTGTCACCAAGATTGCGCTGGATACGCAGGATCACATCTATTTCACGGCTCGGCGAAGTAACAGTTGGCGGATGGATGACATGACCGGTAAAAACCTGATTCCGATTCAAAATTCCCAACTGGACGCCTTGCGCGAAACCGTGCCGGATGCGCAACTTCATCTCTATGGAGTAAACGGCAACGATGTGCTCGTCCGCCTGGGAAGCCTGCCCAATGGATCGGTGCAGTCGTACGAACCCGTATGGCCTCAGGGAAGTGCCCCCAACCAGATCACGGACGTCACCCACGATAGCCGCAACGCCCTCATCTTGGTGGACTCTACGCAGGATATAGTGGCGCGCATTAACAATATTAGCGGCGCCAACTATGTGAGTTTTGGCGGACCGGGCACAGGGACCAACCAGTTTGGGGAGCCGATCTGCGTTGTCACCGATGCGCAAGACCGGATCTATGTGGTGGATAGCCGTCTCAACCGCATCGTGCGCATAGACGATATGCAGGGCCATAACTGGACCACGTATGGAGGCGGGAACGAACCGCTCAACGGTCCCAGTTCAATGTGCATTCATTAGAGGTGATGGCTCTAACCTTCGGGGTTGCAGGAGTTTCTGCAGAATTCGGTGAATAAGGGTCTCAAGACTGCATCCGCAGGTATTCGCAAGGCAAATCCGGTTCTGGAAGGAGCCAACCATCACGCGGAACACACTGTACCGAGTACAGAGAGGAGGCAAGACAATGCCGGAAGACAAACGGATAGACCGCCGGAGTTTTCTGAAGGGCGCGGTAGGCATGGCAGCCGGGATCGGCCTGTTCCATATCGTTCCCGCGTCGGCGCTGGGCCGTGGCGGCAAGCCCGCTCCCAGCAACCGTATCGTCATGGGCTGCATCGGACTGGGCGGCCAGGGATCGGGCAACATGGGCACGTTCCTGGGCCAGCCGGACACCCAGATCGTCGCCGTCTGCGATGTGGACAAAGGCCACCTGGCGGGCGCAAAGCATAGCGTGGACCAGCACTATAACAACTCCGACTGCACCGCCTACAGCGACTTCCGCGAGCTGCTCGCCCGCAAGGATCTGGACGCGCTCTCCCTGGCGACTCCCGACCACTGGCACGCCATTCCTGCCATCACGGCGCTGAACGCCGGGCTGGACGTCTATGGCGAAAAGCCCATCTCCCACTGCCTGATGGAGGGCAGAGCCATGGCCGACGCGCAGAAGAAGAACGCCCGCATCTGGCAGACAGGGAGCTGGCAGCGCTCCCAGGACCACTTCCGCCACGCCTGCGAGTTGGTGCGCAACGGGCGCATCGGCAAGGTGGTGCGCGTCGAGGTCGGCCTCCCGACCGGCGGCGGATGCGGTCCCGTGCAGTTCAAAGATCCGCCCCCCGAGTTGGATTACGAATTCTGGCTAGGGCCGTCCCGATGGACCCCCTACTGCGACCAACGCACCCACTGGAACTGGCGCTGGCAGCTCGACTACGGCGGCGGACAGTTGATGGACTGGATCGGCCACCATGCTGACATCGGCAACTGGGGCATGGGCTGGGATAGCTCCGGGCCCGTCGAAGTCGAGGGCGTCGGCGAATATCCCACTGCGGGCATCTGGAACGCCGCCACCACCTACTACTTTGTAGCAAAGTACAAAGACGGCACGGAGATGCACGTCGCCAATGGTGGCAACAAGGGCATCCGGGGCGGCACCAAGTGGATTGGCGAGAATGGCAACTGGGTCTGGGTAGACCGTGGCGGGATCGAATCCAGCCCATCGACGATCCTGCAGGAGACGATCGGCCCGAACGAGATCCAGTTCTTCCATAGCCCCGGCCACCATCGGGAGTTCCTGGACAGCGTCAAGTCCCGCCGTCCCACCATCACCCCGGCGGAGACCGCGCACCGCGCCGCCTCCATCGGCCACCTGGGTCAGATGGCCATGTTGCTGGGCCGTAAGATCCGCTGGAACCCCGAGACCGAGCAGATCCTCGACGACCCGACGGCCACCCGAATGTTGTCCACCCCCATGCGCGCTCCCTGGCATGTGTGATGAGCCCCTCACCCCCAACCCCCTCTCCCCTTGCGGGAGAGGGGGGAGAATGACCTGTTCCTGGGTGAGCGGCCATTTTCCAACCCTTCCGAAAGGATATGAGGCATGAAGCCGATTCGTAGCTTAGCGACGGCGCTGGCATGTATAGCCCTGGTGGGAGGCATCGTTGTCTCCGCACAGGCAGGACGCCAGGACGACCCGTTCGAGAAGCTCAAAACCTACGATTTTCAGAGTTATGCTCCCGTAGACGCCATCCGCAAGCAGATCGATCAGTCGCTGAAGGACAGAACAGCACTGCTCCTTATCGAGCAGAAGCTGGATGGGGTGCTGGCGGACCCAAACGCGACGTTCGCCGGCAAACAGGAGGCAGCGCGCTTCCTATGGATCATCGGTACGGACCGCTCCGTGCCCACCCTGGCGAAGCTGCTTACCGATCCCAAGCTCTCCGACATCGCCCGCTACGCACTGGAGCGCAACACCGACCCCGCTGCTGGCCGCGCCCTGCGAATGGCGCTGACCACCACGTCGGGCAAAACGCAGATCGGTATCATCAACTCCCTGGGGGATCGAGGCGATGCCGAAGCCGTGTCGGCGCTCCGGTCTCTGACCTCCTCCGCCGATCCCGTTACCTCCGAGGCAGCGATCACCGCCCTGGGTAAGATCGGCACGGAGAGCGCCCTGACTTCCCTGCGAGCACTCCCCGCAACAAACCTCATCGCAGGTCGGGCCATGATCCGAACCGCTATCCACCTGGCCGATTCCGGCAAAAAGGCGGAAGCGTTCCGCGTACTCGAGGGACTTGCGGGCGAAAGCCACCCCGCCCTCATCCGGGCGGAGGCCCTGCGCGGACTGGTGACCCAGCAGTCTTCCCGCGCCGCTGCCATGACCCTCTCCTTCCTCACTTCCTCCGATCCCTACCTGCAGGAGGTCGCAGCGGAGATGTACGACCTGATGCGCGATCCCGCGACCACCAACCAGGCGATCTCTGCCTGGTCCGGCCTGCAAGCGCCCACGCAGATCGCCCTCCTGACCGTCCTGTCGGAGCGCCGGGAGCCTGCCGCCGCTCCTATCGCCTTAACGGCTATAGACAGCCAGGACCCCGCCCTGCGTTCGGCAGGCATTCGGGCAGCGGGCCGGATCGGCGGGGCGAAAGCCGCCACCCGACTGATAGACCTGACCCTGCACGGCAATGGGCAGGATCGGAACACGGCGCGCGAGGGCCTGATCAATATGCCCGGCGCCGAGGCGGAGCAGACGATCCTCCGGATCGCCCGCAACGGCCAACCGGACGAGCGCGCCACTCTCATGGGCGTACTCGCGGAACGCCCCTCCCCAACCGCCCTCACCCTGCTGTTGGAAACGGCCCGTGGCAACGATCCTCGCCCCGCCGTGGAGGCGATCCGGGCGCTGGGACGCGTGGGCGGTCCGAATGAGCATGTCATTCTCATCAAAATGCTCGTCTCCACGCAGAGTGAAGAGATCCGTGACGCCGCGAAAGACGCTGTGGTCGCCATCGGACAACGGATGGGAGACCGCAACCGCGCCTCCGAGCCGGTCCTGGCCGCCCTGCCCGGCGCATCCTCCTCAGGCAAAGCCGCCCTGCTCCCGGTCCTGGCGGAAATCGGCGGCGACCGCGCGCTGGAGGAGCTGACCCAGGCAACCAAGACCGACGACGTGCAGGTCAAACAGACCGCCGTGCGCGTGCTCGCCGATACCTGGGGCGACACACGCCCGCTGCCTACGCTGCTCGCCATCGCCAAGTCCGATCCCGACAAAACGCTCCGTATCCAGGCGCTGCGCGGCTACCTGCGCCTGGTCGGTCAGGACGAACGCATGCCAGCCGAGGAAAAGGTCGCGGACATCGCCCAGGCACTGGCTGTCGCGGAACGCTCCGAAGAGAAGAAGCAGGCCCTCAGCGTGCTGCGCGACGCACGCACGCCGCAGGCCGTGGTGCTGGCCGCGAAGCAGATGGATAACCCCGATCTCTTCACCGATGCGGCGGACACGGTCCTCTACCTCGCCGGGCCGCGCCGGAAAAACAATCGAGACCTCCCTGCCGTCAAGGGGGAAGCCACCACAGCCGCTCTGGATAAGATCATCCGCCTAACCAAAGATGATAACCAGCGCAGCCAGGCCGAAAAGCTCAAATAGCCGCAAACCTACTCCCACAAACATTGGCCGCAAAAAAGCACAAAAGGCGCAAAAAGGGGAATAACTCTTTGCGCCTTTTGTGCCTTTTTGCGGCCATCTCTCCTGTTTTTCTCTGTGTGATCTCCGTGTCGCTGTGCCTCTGTGGTTCGTTTGCCCCTGCCTGCCTGTGCTATAATGTAGGCGGGAGCACAACCATAGCTTATGAATCAGGATCACATTCGAAACTTTTGTATCATTGCCCATGTGGACCACGGCAAGTCCACCCTGGCGGATCGCCTCCTTGAAGCGACCCATACGATCTCGCAACGGGATATGCAGAACCAGTTGTTGGACACGATGGATCTGGAGCGCGAGCGGGGCATCACCATCAAGATGACCGCTGTCCGCCTCAACTATACGGCGAAGAACGGGCAGGAGTACCAGTTCAACCTCATCGACACCCCCGGTCACGTGGACTTCACCTATGAGGTCTCGCGCTCGCTGGCGGCGTGCGAGGGCGCCCTGCTGGTGGTGGATGCTGCACAG
>DATGIG010000731.1:0-13853 GCA_035295825.1 Chthonomonadaceae bacterium
ATACGACCCGTGCGCCGTCCAGTCGGTTCCCTGCCTGCGTCTGCGCACGATACCACTGCTGAAAGGACGCCGTCTTCCAGATTCCGAAGGGGATCTCGCGTTCGCCTCCGCGCCTTAAGGCGCCCGGACCGATCATTTTCAGTGCGGCAGCTACGGAATCCACAAGGCTATCAGCCGTGGGCACATGGCATTTCGCCGCATAATACTTTAAGTAGGTGTTTTTGGGCGCTTCGTCCGGCGCGCCAAAGACTACCTTGCCCGAGGCGTGCCAGACGCCGAACTCTACGTTGGTCGTGAAAGCAGGCAGCGTCTGGAGATCACGCGGCACCCAGAAGAGAATGCAATCGGCCCTATGCAGGCAGGCTTCCTCCCAGGCGATCTGCTCCTCATAGTCGCCCTGCCAGATCCCATCACGCGGTTCCGGCACAAACACCACGCCATCGTAGCCGGAAGCCGCCAGAAGTTCCAGCGCCTCGGGCCGCCATGAGGCCACCTGGCTGGAGCGTGGGGTCGGCCCGGCGAGAAACAGGCTCTTGCTGTACGCTTCCGGCGGGGCTTCCTTTGCATAGACCACGTTCATCTCATCTCTCCGCGACTGCCGGCACCGTCGAAATCCTCCATTTAAAATACTTGAGCCATCCCGAAATTTGAGCGGTCCGGGTACAGAACGTACCCGTCTATAGAGCCTTCGGCTAAGCGTCCTCCGGACGCCTCCCAACATTGGCAGCGTTTCCGTCCGAAGGACGGTCGGCCGCAGGCCCGCCAGACGGGGATTTTCAATCCCCGGTCTCAAAAATCAGGATGGCTCATGTGGCAACAGGAGAAACTCAGGGGACTTACTCCCCTTCTTCGTCCAGTTCCAGGTCTTCGGCTCCCAGGTCGCCCAGGTTCGCGAGAATGTCCTGCATGGAGAGCCCCAGGTCATCCTCTTCGGATGCGCCATCCGCGCCTTCAATGGACATCTCCTCCACCTCGTGGAAGCCATCCATCGGCAGCGGGTCCGGTCGGCCCTGCGTGCGACCCAACAGCGGGATCTCATCATCCTCTTCATCCAGCAGCGGTTCGCGCGGAATATCCTCCCGCCTCTGCGGCTCGACGATCAGCGGAGCGCCGTCCGGCGTCGCCAGCTCCAGGCTCCGGTAGGAGGGCAGCCCCGTTCCCGCCGGGATCAAGCGACCGATGATGACGTTCTCCTTCAGACCGAGGAGGTCGTCCTTCTTGCCGCGCACCGCCGCCTCCGTCAGGACGCGGGTCGTCTTCTGGAACGAGGCCGCCGACAGGAAGGATTCCGTGGCGAGGCTCGCCTCGGTGATCCCCAGCAGCACCCAGTCCGCCGTCGCCTCCTGGCCCGGAGGCGTCAGGTTGCGCACACGGGTGTTCTCGTCCTCGAAGACGAACTTATCCACGATCTGGCCCGGCAGGAACCGGCTGTCGCCCGGATGCCGCACCTTGCGCTTGCGGAGCATCTGCCGGACGATGACCTCGATGTGCTTGTCATTGATGTCCTGCCCGACGCTCTTATAGACGCTCTGCACTTCCCGAACCAGATAGTCCTGGACGCCGAGCGTGCCTTTGAGCTCCAGCACCTTCTGCGGATCGAGCGGACCTTCCGTCAGGCGGTCGCCGGGATGGACCTCCTGGCCCTCCTCCACCTCCAGGTCGCCGCGATAAGGCACCATGTGGACCTTGCGCAGCATGACCGTCTTGATGCCCATCAGGACGATCTTCCGCAGGGCCTTGTCGGTGATCTGCTCTCCAGACTTGACAATGGTCTCACCACCCTCGTCCAGAATGTCCTCGGCGGAGATCGCGTCCGTGCCCAGGCCCTGGTGCGCCAGCGCCTCATTCAACTCCTGCGGCGTATGGATCACCACGTTACGCAGGCCCTTGCTCTCGATATTGGCCACCGTGCCCGAAAGCTCGGTCACGATCGCCTGGCCCTTGGGCTTGCGCGCCTCGAACAGCTCCACAACGCGGAGCAGACCGCCGACCTGGTCCTCCAACACCTTCAGGACCGCCTGCACCGAGCGCACCTTCTCGCGCTCCGAACCCTCCGCCTCGCCAAAGTCTACGATGCCTTTGCGGATGTCTTCGTGCAGTTCCTTGAGGTTGTTCTGACGCTTCTGCTTCACGTTGGCGACGCCGGTCAGGTACTTACCCGCAACGCCTCCCGTGTGGAAGGTACGCATCGTCAACTGGGTTCCCGGCTCGCCGATGGACTGCGCGGCGATGATGCCCGTCGCCACCCCGATGTCCACCAGACGTCCCGTCGCCAGGTCGCGTCCATAACACTTGGCGCAGACGCCCTGACGCAGTTCGCAGGTGAGCACCGAGCGCACTTCGATCTTCATCGATGTGGTGAAGTCGTAGATGGTGTCGGCCTTCTTCGCCTTCAGCGAACTGGCACGCCAGACATTCCGAGCGACCAGGGCTTCGGCATCCTTCACCGTCAGCGCCTCGCCCCGCTTCTTAACGACCTGGCCGGTTGAAACCCACTTTCCGGGTTCCATCTCCTTGACCAGTACGATGTCGTCCACCGCGATCCGGAAGTTGTCCAACATCCGGGCCTCTACGTCCCCGATGTCCGTGTTCGCTTCGACGATCCTCTCGCCCGTAATGGGATCGAGGATATCCTGGGTCGGGTATCGGCCTTTCACACGGTCGCTCATCCGCTCCAGGGGCTCTCCGCTCTCCAGGATCTCCACCACGGTGATGCCCTGGGTTGTACCGCAGTCCAGATCACGGACGATCACATCCTGGGCAACGTCCACCAGGCGCCGGGTCAGGTAGCCCGCGTCCGCCGTTCGGAGCGCGGTGTCCGCCATTCCCTTGCGTGCGCCGTGGGTGGAGACGAAGAACTCCAGAACGTTCAGGCCCTCGTGGAAGTTCGACTTGATCGGCAGGTCCTCGATCAGACCGCCGAACGGGTTCGTCATCAATCCGCGCATTCCGGACAACTGCGTCACCTGCTTCTTCGAGCCGCGCGCGCCGGAGTCCGTGATGATGGAGATCGGATTGTACTGGCTCATCCCGTTCATGATCGCGTCCGCAACCCGGTCGGAAGCCTTCAACCAGAACTCCAACACTTTCTGCTTACGTTCCGCCTGCGTCATATTGCCACGGTTGTACTGGATGTTGGTGCGCCGGACCTGCTCTTCGGTCTCATGGATGATCTCGTTGCGCTTACCCGGAATATCCATGTCCGTCATCGAGATGGTCACCCCGGCCTTCATGGCGTACTTGAAGCCGATGGCCTTCAGCTCATCCAGGAAGTTGATGGTCCACTCTTTGCCGTGGGTCTCATACACGTCGGTGATGACGTCGCCCACGCCCTTCTTCTTCATCGTGTAGTAGAGATACTTGTCGGTGTACTTCAGCCGCTCCGGCAGGATCTGGTTGAAAATCAACCGTCCGACCGTCGTATACTTCGATATGTCTACCGTCACGCCGTCCCGCAGCATGGGCAGCCCATTGCTCCCATTCTTGACGCCGATGATCTCATTGCGCGTCTCCGCATCCGCCTCCATGCTCAACCGGTGCGCCAGCCGAACGCTGATCGGCTCATGCAGGTCCAGTTCGCCGGTATCGTAGGCCAGCATCGCCTCCTCCGGGCTGGAGAAGACATAGTCGCGCGGGCGCTCCTCCGGCGCCAACTCCCGGATCATGGTGAGGTAGTACGAGCCGAGAACGATATCCTGCACAGGCGCGACGATAGGCCCTCCATGCGCAGGGCTGAACAGGTTGTGCGAGGAGAGCATCAGGATGCGGGCCTCCGCCTGAGCGTAAGCCGACAGCGGCACATGGACGGCCATCTGGTCTCCATCGAAGTCCGCGTTGAACGCGTGGCACACCAGCGGGTGTACCTGGATCGCCTTCCCCTCCACCAGCACCGGCTCGAATGCCTGGATACCCAGGCGGTGGAGCGTCGGAGCGCGGTTCAGCAGCACGGGATGCTCGCGGATGACCTCTTCCAGCGCGTCCCACACTTCCGGGCGCATCTTATCGATCATGCGCTTCGCCGTCTTGATGTTGCCGGTATAGCCACGCTCTACCAGCGTCTTCATGACGAAGGGCTTGAAGAGTTCGAGCGCCATCTCCTTGGGCAATCCGCACTGATGCAGTTTCAGGTGCGGCCCGACGACGATTACCGAGCGGCCTGAGTAGTCGACGCGCTTACCCAGGAGGTTCTTGCGGAAGCGCCCCTCCTTGCCCTTCAGCATATCCGAGAGCGACTTCAATGCGCGGTTGTTGCTTCCGACCACAGGTCGGGTGCGCCGTCCGTTGTCGATCAGCGCATCCACCGCCTCCTGCAGCAGCCGCTTCTCATGGTTGACAATGGATTCGGGCGCGCGGATCTCCGTGATCTTCTTCAGGCGGTTGTTCCGGTTGATGATGCGCCGGTACAGATCGTTCAAGTCGGATGTCGCAAACCGGCCACCGTCCAACTGCACCATCGGGCGCAGTTCGGGCGAAATGACCGGGACCGCATCCAGGATCATCCACTCCGGCCGGGCGCGGGAGGCCAGGAACGCCTCGGCGACCTCCAGCCGCTTAATCGCGCGGATACGCTTCGGCCCCTGGGTGTTGGCGACCTCGTTCTTCAGCTCGCGGCTCAGCTTCTCCAGATCGATCTCCTGGAGCAGCTCTTTGACCGCCAGGCCGCCCAGACCCGCTTTTACCACCTCTTCCCAGTTTCCGCCCAGGCGCGTGTTCATCACATCCACCAGACGCTCGAGAGCGCGATACTGGTCTTCCGTGATGAGCTGCCGCTTCTCGACCTTCTCCAGCAGCGTCAGCGACGCCGCCAGCTCATCGATGCGCTCCTGGTAGTCCTTCTCCTCCTGCCGGATGCGCTCGATGAGGTACACCTGTTTCTGGGCGAGCGTCTCCTCATCCCACAATTCGTTGTCTTCGCCCTCTTCTCCGGGCTCCTCCGACTCCTGCGCCTCCAGAGCCGCCGCCTGATGCTCCTTGACCTCTTTATTGAACTCCCGGGTCAGGCGGTCCTCGACCTCGCTCTTCTCGACCATCAGGTCGTTGGTCTCTTCATTGACGGCAGAGCGGATGTCGGTAAGGTTGGCATTGATCTTCGCCCGGTCGACACTGGTGACGATGTAGGAGGCGAAGTAGAGCACCTTCTCCAGGGGCCGCGGGCTAATATCCAGGATCAGCGCCAGCGGACTGGGCACGCCTTTCAGATACCAGATATGGCAGACCGGCGCGGCCAATTCGATATGCCCCATGCGCTCACGGCGCACCTTGCTTCGGGTCACCTCCACGCCGCACCGTTCGCAGATGATGCCCTTGAATTTCACCTTCTTATAGCGACCGCAATGGCACTCCCAGTCCTTCACCGGCCCGAAAATGCGCTCACAGAACAGGCCATCGCGCTCCGGCTTGAAAGTTCGGTAGTTGATAGTCTCCGGCTTCTTCACTTCGCCATAGGACCAGGAGCGGATTTCGTCGGGGGAGGCGATCCCAATGCGGATTTTGGAAAACGTACTGGCGTCAGCCATTGTTTCTGTTTCCTCCGAAATCCCGGCAATCACCGCCGGGCAGCAAAAAACAGTCAGGAATCGTCATCATTTAGATGATTTTGTCGTCGTCCGGTTCGAGGCGCAGCGCCTTCTGGCGGCGGCGCGCCGCCGCCTTCACCGGGTCTTCATTGGGGTCTATGTCGTCGTCACGATCGCGCAGGTCAATCTCTTTGTCCTGCTCATCGAGAACGGTCACCTTGAGGCCGAGGCTCTGCAGTTCGTTGACCAGGATCTTGAACGATTCCGGCACACCTGGCTCCAGGATGTTATCGCCTTTCACGATACTCTCGTAGGTCTTCACGCGGCCCAGCACATCGTCGGACTTGATGGTGAGGATCTCCTGAAGCATATACGCAGCGCCATACGCTTCCAGTGCCCAGACCTCCATCTCACCGAAGCGCTGCCCGCCGAATTGGGCCTTGCCTCCCAGCGGCTGCTGGGTCACCAGCGAGTAGGGTCCTGTGGAGCGGGCATGGATCTTATCGTCCACCAGGTGGGCTAGTTTCAGCATATAGATGATGCCGACCGTGACGGGCATATTGAATGTATCACCGGTCAGGCCATCGCGGATCGTGGTCTTGCCCGTGTGCGGGTCGTACCCCACCCGCTCCCAGGCGTTGGCCTGGATGCGCTCCAGAATCGCGGTAATGGCCTCCTCGCCGACCGTGAAATCCTCCGGAAGGGCCACCTCTGCCGACGGGGCTTCTTCCGCCAGCATCGCTGTGCCGTCGCCATTGCCCGCCATCAGTTCCCGTACCACCGGTGAGATTACCGAAGGCGCGGCGACAATGCGGCTAATCTCCTCCAGGCGCTCGGGATCCAGGCCCTGGAGCTGCTTCCGGACCGTGGCGATCATCGCCTCGGGCGTATCGCCATCCCGGAACTGCATGCCCAGTTTCAGTTCGCTGTTGGTGTAGTTCTCCAGCACCCGGCGGCGGAAGTAAACTGCCAGACGCTCCATCTCGCTAAGGATCTCGGCTTCCGTCGAGCCCTCGAACGCCGGATTGATGAAGGTGCAGCCCAGATGCTTGCCCACATATCCCAGGTGCGTCTCCAGGATCTGCCCGATATTCATACGGGAGGGGACCCCCAGCGGGTTCAACACGATGTCCACCGGGGTTCCATCCGGCAGGAAGGGCATATCCTCCTGCGGCAGGATCTTTGAGATGACGCCCTTATTGCCATGCCGACCCGCCATCTTATCGCCCTCCATGATCTTGCGTTTCTGGGCGATGTAGACGCGCACAAGCATATTGACGCCCGCGTTCAGCTCGTCGGCGGGCAAGCGCAGCAGTTCGCCGTCCTCCATGTCGCGGGCATTGGATTCGGGCCGTTTGCAGAAGTTATAGATCCGCTTATCGCGCGATCCCTGGAATTTGAAGCGGCTGAAGACCTTGACATCCACCACGCGCCCGCCGTTCCCGTGGGGCACGCGCAGCGACACATCGCGGGTCTCCTCCGCCTTCTTGCCGAAGATGGCGATGATGAGGCGCTCTTCCGCCGTCAGTTCGCCCTGGCCCTTCGGCGCTACTTTCCCGACCAGGATATCCTCCGGGCGCACCTCGGCCCCGATACGGATGATCCCCTCCTCATCCAGATCTTTGAGCATATCCTCGCCGATGTTCGGGATGTCGCGGGTGATCTCTTCCGGGCCGAGCTTGGTGTCGCGGGCCTCGATGTCGAACTCCTCGATATGGATTGAGGTGAAGACGTCGTCCTTCACCAATCGCTCACTGAGCAGGATCGCATCCTCGTAGTTGTATCCGCCCCAGGGCATAAAGGCCACCAGGACGTTCTGGCCGAGCGCCAGTTCGCCCTGATCCGTGCAGGGTCCGTCGGTCAGCACCTGGCCCTGGCGCACCCGCTGCCCCTTGTTGACGATGGGCCGCTGGGTGATGCAGGTCGAGTTGTTGGAGCGCAGCAGGTTGATAAGCCGGTAGCTGTCGATGCGCCCGTCTTCGGTCGTCACGTCCACCTGCTCGGCGGTCACCCGGCTCACTACGCCGCTGCGCCGCGCCAGAATGACTGCGCCGGAGTCGCGCGCCGTGCGCCGCTCCATGCCGGTCTTGACGACCGGCGCATCCGGGCGCAGGGTCGGCACGGACTGCCGCTGCATGTTGGCGCCCATGAGGGCGCGCGTTGCCTCGTCGTTCTCGATGAACGGGATCATCGCCGTGGCGATGGAGATCAACTGCACCGGAGCCACATCCATGTACTGGACGCGCGTGGGCTTGACCACGGGATAGGCTCCCTCATGCCGCACCTGGACTTCCGGATCGATGAACTTGTTATGCTCATCTATCTTGATATTGGCCGGGGCGATATAGTACTTGTGGTCGATGTCCGCCGTCATCCACTCGATCTCGTTGCTGACGACGCCGTTGTGGACCTTGCGGTAGGGCGTCTTCAGGAAGCCGTACTCATCGATCCGGGCGTGGACGGCCATCGAGCCGATCAGACCGATGTTCGGGCCTTCCGGCGTCTCGATAGGGCATATGCGTCCGTAGTGGCTCTCGTGAACGTCGCGGACTTCCAGCTTCGCGCTCTGGCGGGAGAGACCGCCCGGCCCCAGCGCGGAGAGGCGGCGCTTGGCCGTCAGTTCCGCCAGCGGGTTGGTCTGGTCCATAAACTGGCTGAGCTGCGACGAGCCGAAGAAGCTCTTGATGCTGGCGCTGATGGGCTTGACCGATAGGATGACCTGCGGGATGATGTTGTCGTTGTCCAGCGAGGTCATGCGCTCCTTGGCGACCTTCTCCATGCGGAGGAAGCCCATGCGCAACTGGGAGGTGAGCAGTTCGCCCACGCTCCGGACGCGCTTATTCTCCAGGTGGTCGATGTCATCGGTGGAGACCAGGTTGACGATCTTGCCCTCCTGGTCCTTGCCCTCACCCGCGTTCAGGTTGATGATATAGCGCAGGATGCTGACCAGGTCTTCGCGGGTCAGCGTGCGCGCGGAGAGCGGCAGATGCGCGCCCAGCTTCTTGTTCATCTTATAGCGCCCGACCTTCGCCATGTCGTAGCGGCGCGGATCGTAGAAGATGGACTGCAGCAGGTTCTTGGCGGATTCGGGCGTAGCCGGATCGCCGGGGCGGATCTGCTTGTAGATGTTCATCAGAGCCGAGGCGGTATCCGTCGAGGCATCGTGCTCGATGGTGGCCTCCACGTACTTGTTGACATCCAGCACTTCTATGGACGGCAGCTTCAGCTTGACGATGGCGTTGGCGGTCGTCTTATCGGCGACCAGGGTATTGGCTTTGACCAGGACCTTCCCCTTATCGTCCACAATATCTTCCGTGGGCCGCTTATGCAGCAGTTGCTCCGCCGTCGGGTTCTCGATGCGATGCCGGGTGGAGAAGGTCTCCAGAATATCGTTGGTGTTCTCGGTGCGGGTCATGAGATGCACCAGGGTATTCTCACCAAGGCGGTTCGCCAGTTCCCGCAGCGTGGCCTCTTCCGCCAGGGCGCCCTCCTCCGCCACGATCTCGCCCGTCTTCGTATCTACGACGGGTGCGGCAAAGCGCATGATAACGAAGAAATCCTTATGGACCTGCGCCTCCTGGCCTTTCGGCTTGCCCTGTTCGTCGAGGATCTCGACCGTTTTATAGACCCAGAGATTGTTCAGCACATCCTTGATGGTCATTTCCAGAGGCGGGCACGCCTGCGGGAACGCATCCAGGGCGCGCAGCAGGGTCGTCAGCGGAAATTTGCGCGTCTGCCCGATCCGCACCGTCACCTGATTGTTGGCGTCCGTCTCCACGTCCACCCAGGCCCCTTCCTGGGGGATGATGGTGGCGTAGAACATAACCTTCCCGGAGAAGTCCAGGTTGTCTTTGAAGTAGACGCCCGGCGAGCGCGCCAACTGACTGACGACGACACGCTCCGCGCCGTTGATGATGAACGTGCCTTTATCGGTCATGAGCGGCAGGTCGCCCAGATAGACCTCGCTCTCGATCTCTTCCTTATTGGCCTGCTTCAGCAGCACCTTCGCCTTGATGGGCGACTCAAATGTCATGTCTCGGTCGCGGCACTCCTCGACCGAGTATTTCGGTTCGCCCAGGGTAAAATCGGTTAAAGAGATCGAGGTATTACCGGTAAAATCATAGATTGGGGAAAAGCTATCAAAAAGTTCGTTCAGTCCTTCTTCCAAAAACCAGCGGTAGGAATTGAGTTGGAGTTCGACGAGGTTGGGTATTTCGGTGATATGAGTGGTGCGCTTAGTGGCGTGTTGAATTTCCTTCATGGAGAGACCTCCTCTTTTTAGGCACGAAACGCTAGGATACCACACTTGAATACGGAATGTCAAGCAGAATTTACGGCGAAAAAACCTGATTTTTCGGGGAGTTGCCTCTTATTTGACAACTTCACGGGGAGAAAGTTGCAGTGCTCCGCAGCGCGGCGGCCTTGAGAGCTCAATGCGTGGATTTCGTTAGGTCTTTCGCGCCCTCCGTCAGGATATAGAAGGCATCGGCGGGCACATTCTTATAGGTATCGGTTTTGCCATTGGGCCAGCGGACTGTGATGCTGTCGGCCTGGGCCGCGCTTCCCAACCCGAAGTGGAGGCGGGGATCGTTTGCCGCCAGGAAGCTGCCGGAGTTCGTGGCATCGATCCGGGTCTGCCGGGTTCCAAAACGCACCACGACACGCGCCCCGAATCCATCTCGCGCATTGGTCTTCCCCACCAGCGTCAAGGTCAGCCAGTGATTGGCGTTCTTGACCTGGTTCTGCAGGAGCATGGGCGGGCCATCCAGATCCGTAACGACGACATCCAGGCGCCCGCTGTTGTCCAGGTCGCCGACCGCCAGGCCCCGACCGACCATCAGCCGCTGCGCCTTCGGCCCCAGTTGCTGCGTGGTCTCCACAAATTGGCCCTGGTTGTTGTGAAAGACCTGTACGGGCTGGCGATACTGCGTACCGGGGTAGAGTTCCGCCGTATTGTCAATCACATGGCCGCTGGTCATAATCAGGTCGGGCCATCCATCGTTGTCATAATCGAGAAATTTGGCTCCGAACGTAACCCAGCGGTTGATACTGCCGGTAATGCCCTTCCCCTCTGCGCACTCCAAAAACGTGCCGCCGCCCATATTATGATAGAGCGTCTTGACCTCATACTGAAAGGTGGCGACGAACAGATCCAGTTTGCCGTCGCCATCGTAATCCGCCCAGTCAATCCCCATCCCGCCATGCGGCTTGCCATTCTGGTTAACGCCGGTTCCGCTCTCAACCCCTTTGTTGACGAACTTGAAGTTGCCCAGGTTCTGGAACAGATCGCCTGCGATCTCGTCATTGGCGATGGCAATGTCCACTCTGCCGTCATCATTGTAATCGGCGAAGGCGACGCCCAGCCCCCTGCCATTCGCGGTGGCTAATCCCGACTCCCTGGTCACATCCTGAAAGCGTCCGCCGCCCATATTGCGATAGAGGAAGCCCTGAATCGGCTTATAGGAATTGGGAGCGCACGCCATCTCGCTGGGCTTGCTGGGGTCGTGGCAGTGCTGGGGATACTTGGGGCCGAACTCGGCATACCGGCATACGTAGAGATCGAGCTTGCCATCTCCATCCAGATCGGCGAAGCCCGCGCTGGTACGCCAGTCCCCATATCCTTTCTCTTTGACCACCTGAAGACCGGCCTCCGCCGTCACTTCCCGAAACTTTCCGCCGCCCTCATTATGGTAGAGCGCGCTGCAGTCGTAGCCGCAGAGATAGAGGTCCGGGCGGCCATCGTTATCGTAGTCGCCGACGGCGACTCCCTGCCAGAAACCGGCCTGCCGCAAACCGGAGTTCGCTGTCACCTCCTGAAACTTATAGTGTCCGAGGTTCTTATAGAGGCGAACATGATCCGGCGCGATGAAGACGATATCCAGCAGGCCGTCGCCATCGAAATCGATCAACGCCACGCCATGCCCGACATTCTGTTGAATATTGAGCGGTGATTCGGTCTGTTTGATGGCGAAATCGATCCCGGAAGTGGGGATCACATCCTCGAAAAGCGCGGAGGAGGCGGGCGTGGGGTTCGGCGAAGGGGGGGCGGTGGTCACCGGCGGGTTGCAGCCGACAAGCCCCCAAAGCAGGATCGCCGCCAGGCCAACAAGCCCTCGGCGCGAATAGGGTACCCTATCTCTTTTTCGACACTTCTTTCCGAGATCCGGCAGGGTCCCGATCATCGCGGCACCCCCGTTCCGGGATTGCCGGCGGGCGATTGGGCATTCGGTTTACTCTCCGAGGGGCTATCCATGAGCGTCTCGGTAAAGGGGGGCGGCTTCAGTTGCGAATAGTTGCCCTTTGGGTCCTTCGCCAGGAGCGCTTTGTACTCCTGCGCGCGCGCCTCGAACTCGCGCTGCACCGCCGCATCCTTCACGCGCGCAAGGCCATCCTGATACTGAGCCAGCGCACCGGTCAGATCTCCATGCTGCCATTCGAAGCGTGCCAGATCTACATGCAGAGCGATATTATTGGCATCCGAACCCAGCTTGGTCTTCATTACGGTGAGAGCACGCGCGAAATCCGAGAGCTGCTGGAACCGCCGAATGGCCTGGTCATGCGCCGCCTGATGCCCCAAAGCCTGCTCCACCAGAGCCAGCTTGAACCAACCTCCCTCCAGGTTCGGGGAGAGTTGCGCCAAGCGCCGCAGGTGTTTGCGCGCGCTCACCAGATTATTGAACCGCGTATCCAGCGTGCCCATTGCCAACTCGGCGCTGTCGTCTTCGGGGGCGCGCCGCACACAGTCCTCCAGCACACTGGTCGCCTCCTGATACTCCGATTGGGTATGGGCGTTCAGAGCCATTGCCGATCCCAATGCGGTCTCATAGGCGATATTGTTGGGTAGCAGTTCGTAGGCTTTGCGGAAGGGAGGGATGGCTTTATCATGGAGGCGCTCGTTGGCGTAGGCAGAGCCCAACTCCTCCCAATAGATGGGGTTCTTCGGATCGAGTTTCACGGCCTCGGTCAGGGGATCTACGGCGATATTGTAACTGCTCATCTCGATATAGTTCTTGCCCAGCAGAAACCACCCCTCCGCGTTTTTCGGGTCGGTGTGAACGACGATCTTGAACTGGTTTTCCGCATAATTCTGCTGCTTCCGCAGCATAAACAGCAACCCCAGGCCCAGATGCACCCGCGTGTCGTCGTCATTCATCTCCTGAGCGTGCTTCAAATAACCGGAAGCCTGCTTGTCATTCCCGCTTCGGATCCACAAATAACCCAGATACGCCAGGGTCTGCTGGGCAACGATATCGTGGGAGTTGGGCGGCAGCGCCTTCTCCGCCTCCTGGAACGCCGCCAATGCATCCGGATACTTACCCTGATCAAATAGCCGTTTGGCATATACATAGCGTGCCGTAGCATCGGCAGGCAGTGCCGATGCCGCCGTCTGCAAACTCTCTGTGCTCTGGCGCGATAGCCACCAGAGGCTTAGCTCCGTGCCACGCAGCGCCAAACCTACCCCGACCACCATGAGCAGCAGAAGGAGCAGGATGGCAATGCGAAGCGAAAAACGACGCGGCATCCGTTGTGGGGACGCCGCCGAGCGCGACATAGCGGCAATCGGAGTTTGCGGATCGGGCAGTGTGGTCTTGCGGGCCACCAGAGTCCTCCGGAGTGAAAGAGCGTACTCTCCCAATAATGGGACAACCTTGCCTGTCAGGCGCAATGCCCATCATCGGGGTGTCCGCACAGAGAATGGAAGTCCAACGAAGCAAAGCGACGGGTATATCATGATTATAACATAAAATTGCCAAAAACCGCTTGACAATTCTCCGCTTGCTCCGCCAGGATCGGAAGGTCCTTGAATTTTTTCGAGACGCTGGAAAGTTTCCTGCTCCGGTGCGATCCTCAACAGGATTCTGCGCCCTGAACACCGAATCTGCAGGAGGTGTTCGGAAGATGTGGCGGACTTTGTACCATAAAGGAGCGTTTGCGAGTGAAAATACACGAATATCAGGCGAAAGAAGTGCTGGCGAAATATGGTGTTGCGATCCCGAAGAACGCGGGCGTCGCCACCACCCCAACCGAGGTTCGCGCCGCAGTCGAGAAGCTGGGTGGGCGCGGCGTCATCAAGGCGCAGGTACACTCCGGCGGGCGCGGCAAGGCGGGCGGGATCAAGGTCGCCAACTCGCCTGACGAGGCGGAACAGATCGCCGGGGAGATGCTGGGCATGCTGCTCAAGACGCACCAGGTTCCTCAGGGGATCCAAGTGGAGAAGGTGCTGATCGAGGAGCCGGTCAAGATTGTACAGGAGTACTACCTGGGCATCGTGCCGGATCGCACCACACAGCGTGACGTCCTGATCGTCAGCGCGAAGGGCGGCATGGATATCGAGGC
>DATGIG010000732.1:0-3311 GCA_035295825.1 Chthonomonadaceae bacterium
CCGATCTCTGAACCGGAGTTGCGTGGGCTGCCATCGCACGGGCGAGATCGGCCCCTTCGCCCTGGAGACCTACCGGGAGGCGAAGGTCTGGGCCGGCCCGATCAAAGATTATACCGCCCGCAAACTGATGCCCCCCTGGAAGCCGGTCCCCGGCCATGGAGACTTCTACGACGCCAATGTCCTGACCGACACGGAGCGATCCGCCCTGGCGGCCTGGGCCGAGGCGGGCGCGCCGGAGGGCGATCCGAAAGACCTGCCGCCCCCGCCGAAGTTCCCCTCCACCGACGCCTGGACGCTCGGCACGCCGGACATGATCGTGCAGCCGGTGCGCGACTACCACCTGGAGGCTGAAGGGCGCGACGTCTATCGCAACTTTGTGCTGCCCGTGGATTTCAAGGAGGACCGCTACCTGTCCGGCATGGAGTTCAAGCCGGGCAATCGCGCCATCGTCCACCACATCGTGGTCTTCTTCGACACGTCCGGCAAGTCGGCGGAGATGGATGGCAAGGATAAGGAGCCGGGCTATACCGTCCCCGGCACGGGCATCGGGGTCGGCGCGCTCTGGGGCGATGTCTGGGTGCCCGGCAGCATGCCGCGCAGACTGCCGCCAGGGGTGGGCATCAAGATACCGGCGGGCGCCAAGATCGTGATGCAGGTCCACTACCACAAGACCGGGAAGCCGGAGACGGACCGCAGCCGGATGGCGCTCTACTTCGCCCCTCAGAAGCCGGACGAGGTGATCCATGTCGTGTCCGACGGGACCTTCTTCTTCAACCTGAAGCCGGGCGACGCGCATCAGACGCTGCACGGCGTCTTTCCTTCCGGACAGAGCCGGCTGCCCGTGGATGTCAAACTCTGGAGCATCTTTCCCCACATGCACATGCTGGGCAAGGAGATGAAGGTGACCGCAACGCTGCCGGACGGGACCGTCAAGCCCCTCATCTGGATCAACGACTGGGACTTCAACTGGCAGGCGACCTACTTCTACAAGGAGCCGATCTTCCTGCCCAAGGGCACTCTGATCGAGATGACGGCGGTCTACGACAACTCGGATACCAACCCGCGCCAGACCTCCCATCCGCCTAAAACGGTCCGCTTCGGCGAACAGACCACCGACGAGATGTGCTTCGTCTTTCTCGGCTTCACAGGAGACATGCGCAAAATCCCGGACGCGGGCGGAGGCATAGACGCGCCCTGATCCTCACGCCTCCGGTGTGTGCGGTCTATTCGTGCGTGGAGGAGACATCACACATGGCGACAATACGGCAAGAGGGCAAGCGTCTCCTGATCGAGACGACGGAGTATCAGGCAGCGGTTCTAACGGAGGGCTATGTCAGCGGCGTGGCGGAGGGCAGCTTTGTGGACCGTAAGACCGGGGCGAAAGATCCCGGCTTCGGCCTCCTGATTGCCGATTTCCTGCTGGAACCGGGAGAGGACGCCCCCGACACGCCCCTGGAGCGCCGCTATCCCCATGGCGATGCGTACCATGGCAACATCCCCAAGCGCTACGTTGCCCTGCCGCAAATCTGTACGCAGGCCAAAAAACTGCCCAATGAGATCCATCGGGGCCAAGGGTATGTGGCCGTACGGCAGTGGTATCCGTGGGACGTCGCCTGCCCGCCCTACCATGCCGGTTCGAAATGGGAGCAGCACCTCCTCTTCCCGGACGGCAAGCGCTGGTTTTTGGGCTGGGACCGCTTCTCCTGTGCGGACGATGCGCCCTGCGTGATGATGCGCCTGGACATGCCGGGCCATGTCAAGCACCACGGCGGTGATGTGTTCCGGCAGATCTACCTGAGCTACCACGGCAAACCGATCCCGCAGCATGTCTTCCACCAGAACTTTGCGCCCGATGCCCAGTTCCTCTATCGCCGGGACGAGAAGAAGCTCCCACAACGGCTGATCCGGGCCATCCAGTTGGAGAATGGTGTCTGGCTGGCGGGAATGGCCCTCGATCCGGCGAGCGTGTATGAAGCCTGGTGCCATCAGAGGGACTATGTCTGCTTCATTGAAGAGTTCGGCGGACGGGCAGTAAAAGCGGGCGCATGGACGGGAGCCGTGCATCTGGTCGGCTACTTCGACAGTATCGCCGAAATGGAGCAGGTCTACGACGCCTATCGCGGCGCAACGGGCCTACGCCTCTCCTCCGATGGCTGGTCTACCACCTGAAGTCTTACCATTCCTCCTGACTCGGATGGCTCAGAAGGGGCTGATCCGCTTCCAATACCTCAGAAATCTCTGTTCGCCCTGTTGGAGCGAAATCCGGGTATAATTCAAGGGAGAAGGCAAGCAATTGTACCTGCCTACGTGATTAAAACGACCCTAAAACCGCAGTCTTTGTCTTGCTTCCTTGCTTGTGTAAATTTTGGTTGACCACTTATTTGTCGTTGGAAAGGAATTGCTATGCAGATGAATCCTACCCCGACCGGATCCGTTCCGGTACCGCCTCCCCCTGGCATTATCGCTTGGTGGTCCTTTGATGAGACAAGCGGCAATCAGGCCGCAGATCGTCTGGGAAAATCGCCGGGCGCCTATGTCAACAATCCCGTGCCTGCACCCGGACTCGTAAAGGATAGTCTCCGCTTTAACGGGTCGAATTATGTCAGCGTTCCGGACAGCAGTCTGTGGAACTTCGGCAGTAAGGATTTCACGATCGAATTCTGGGTCAATTTCGACACCCCTCAGGGCGGGAGTACCGGCCATCCCAGCGCCATTTTCGTAGGCGTTGACGAAGGGCCGGGTAGCCGGAATAAATGGTTCTTCGCCCTGGGCGGCGGCAATCTGGAGTTTCATATCAACAGCCCAACCCTTGGGGCGCAGTTCTTCCCTCTCGTCCCGTTTGCTCCGACGGTGGGGCAATGGTACCACCTCGCAATTGTTCGCAGTGGATTTACCTATACGATATTCATCAACGGAGCGGCAGCCGGCTCTGCGACCAACAAGAATGTCATCCCCTCGCCGAATGCGCCGCTGACGATCGGGCAGGCCGAGCTGATCGGGTTCCTGCAGGGCCGGATGGACGAATTGACCCTCTACAGCCGCGCGCTTTCCAAGGGAGAGATCCAGGCGGTCTACAATGCCGGAAGTGCAGGGAAAGCCCTTCCGTTGGCGGTTTACCCGAACCAGGGTGGGGACACAGGCCAGGTAACGGTGCTGATCGAAGGCGGGGCCGGGTTGGGCGGCGCCACCTTCTCCTCGAATGTGACCGTGGCGCTACAGCGAACCGGACAACCGGCCATAACCGCCAACCCGGTGATTGTCGCTCCCGACGGGTCGAGCCTCTATGCGACGTTCAACCTTGCCAGCCAGAT
>DATGIG010000733.1:0-10025 GCA_035295825.1 Chthonomonadaceae bacterium
GCAGCGTCATCACGGCGGCGCCGATACCATGCTGGGCCAGATAGCGGCCGAACTGCTGCATCAGCCGATAGGCGTCCCCTTCCTCCCCCAGCATCGGCAGCACCACGACCGCCGGCGCCGGCCTTCCGGCGGCAGCGGCGGCTGGATAGAAAGTCAGCCAGATGCGATCGACGATCGGATTGCCGCTGGGCGCGGCGCTCGGCAGCGTCACCTCGATGGGCGGGGAGAGAGGCGCCGCCTGCCCGGACGCCCTGCCGGCGAGCGGCAGGGCGAGGGCGAGGAGGGCCGTCCGAAGGATCGCGCGAAGGGGAAGCGGCCCGAATCGATCTTTTGCGGCAGATTCCAGCAGTTTCGACAGCGAATGAGGCGGGACGGACATGGCATAACTCTCTCGAAGGGGTCCCTCTCCCCTTCGCTTCAGCGCATCGCCGGCAAGCGCAGGAGGCAAAGCCGCCGGTACGCATCCTACAATTGAAGAGCATGGCCGCTGAGTAGTGAAGGACGGTTATTTCTATGGCAACAGAGCTCTGTCCTTTATGCAACGCGCAGGTGCCTTTCCAGGGCGCTTTGTGTAATCGTTGCGGCGTTAAGCCTCGAAGCCATCGGAGCGCGGGTTCAGCCAGCGCGCGCCCCCGGTCGAGAGGCAAGAGTGGATTGGTCGTTACCGGGCTGCTGAGTGTCCTGTGCCTGACGCTCCTGGCTCTGGTCATTCCCTGTTATTTCCGGGCGAACGCGGCGCAAGCCGCCGCGCCCACGATCCCTGCGCCTGCGGCAGTCAAGCATGCCTCCCGCGCGCAGCATTCGGCCCATCATCGCCATCGCGGGCATCATATTCGTTTGTAACGGTTCCCCATTGCTAACGCCAGGACAAGAATGCACTTTCGGCATCGCTATCCTGGCTTTCCTTTTTTCAGATCGCTTTTGACGGAATCACCAACGACGAGGGAACTTCAAGGAACCTCTCAGCGGCGCGCGGTCAGGGCTTGATGGAGCAGCTTTTGAATGTGCTGCGTCCAGATCTCCTGCTGCTCCGCCCGCCGGCTGTGATCGGTCTGCCGGTCGTAGATCTCCTGGTCCCTGTGCTCCTGGGCCAGGGTCTGATCGAAGTAGGTTTTGATCTTGCGCTCCAGGTCGTTGACCGCCTCCTGGGCCGTCGCGCCCCGTCCGGCCGGCCAGGCGCTGAGGGGAATCTGCCGCAGGCGATTGGCATAGATCTCGTTGATATCCAGATGTCCCTGCTCGTGCTGGAGGATCCGGTCCGGATCGTCGCCCAGATAGGAGCGGCGCCAGGAGCGCGCCGGATCGAATTCCGAGAGAATGCGTATCTGGCTGACCGTGGCGATATAGGCGCCCCGGCGGCCCCACCAGCGCATGCGGTACTGATAGGCGAGGCGGGAGGCCGTGCAGGCGGCCGTATCCTGCGCCGCGGGCGCGTCGTCGTTGATGCGAAAGTCCTTCCAGGTCAGTTGATGGTAGGGTTGCGGATGGTCGCCGGCCAGAGACCACGCCGGGCTAAGAGTCAGTGCAAGCAGGAGCGCGCATGTCCATGTCTTCTCGATAGATTTCAATCAAACACCCTTTCTCTGTGGATTGGGGCGCTTCGCACATAGGTTGTCAATACATATTCTGCCATAATCGCCGTTTCCCTGCAGACCCGGACGGCTCCATACAACAAACTGGCCCATCCCGCCTGCTTTGCGCAAAGCAGGCGGGATGGGCCTTTCCGTTTCCATTGGATTGGGGTGGCTTGCCAATTTGGAGTGCGGGAGCAAGCTCCCGCTTTGGATTGGGGGCAGCTTGCTGCCCCTTCTGCTCATCAGCAGATTGCCGTCTCTTTTCAAGAACGGCGGCAAGCCGCCTTGCAGAAAAGCGGGAGCAAGCTCCCGCACTCCAAGAAGGGCTTATAAGAGATCTCCCAGGAGCATGTCCAGCAGGTTGAAGACGATGGAGGTGACCGGGAAGGTCGAGTCGTCGTTCCAGACGCTGGTGCCCCTGATGGCGTTGCTGGAGGAGAGCGTGTTCGTGCCCCAGATCGCATTGGTTCCCCAGATGGCGTTCGTGCCCCAGATGGCATTGGTGCCCCAGAGCGCGTTGCTGCTGCCGATGTTGTTGGTGCTGATGCAGACATTGCCGGCGCTGTCGCGATAGAGCGAGGGGCTCAGGGCGTACATTGTGGGGGTCACGGCGCAACTCAAAGCGGCGGGAATATCCAGGTACCCGGCCCCGAAGGTGCAGGCATCCGCGGCGCCGTTCGGGAAGCCCCACTTGTCCGCCGTAAGCATCAGGCGGACCTTGATCGTGTCGGGCGAGAGGTGGGGATTGGCCTGCAGCAGCAGCGCCGCCGCGCCGGAGACGACCGGCGTGGCCATGGAGGTGCCGGACAGGACGAAATACTGCGGCTGGCTCAGCAGGCCCAGTAGCGGGGGATTCGTTTCGTAAGCGGATAGCGGCTCTTCATTGGTCAGGCAGTTCTGCGTATCCAGCGTGCTGCCGGCGTCCCGCAGGGAGACGACCTTATTGCCGGGCGCGACGAGGTCGGGCTTGAGAGTAAAGTCCAGGCGAGTCGGCCCGCGGCTGGAGTAAGTGGCGATGCGGTCATCGGCGCGGCTGCCGTCGTAGTTCTTCGTGGCGCCCACGGTGATGACGTAGGGATCGTTGCCGGGCGACTCGATGGAGCCGTAGTTGGTGCCGTAGCCCTCGTTGTCCGCGCTCAAAATATTGGGGATGTCCGACTTTCGGCCGTCATTGCCGGCGGCGCAGACGACCACGATGCCGGCTTTCCAGGCTTGCTCGACGGCCTGGCAGAGCGGGTCGGTGGCGTAGCTTTCCCCCACGGCATGGCCCAGGGAGAGATTGATAATGCGGATGTTGTACTTGCTTTTGTTGTTGACCACCCACTGAAGGGCGGAGACAACGGAGCTGACGGCCGCCGAACCGTTGGAGTCGAGCACGCGCACGTTGAGCAGATTGGCCCTGCGCGCGATGCCGTAGAAGGTCTGATAGAACTGGCTGCCGGTGGAGTTGGCGCCGTCGCCGGCCAGGATGCCGGCCACGTGCGTGCCGTGCCCGAAGGCATCGTCTGTGCTGGAGGCGTTAGGCACGAAGTCCACGTTGGCCAGGACCCGGCTGCGGCCCGTGCTCGGGTCGAGCAGGTCCGCGTTGGCATGGATGCCGCTGTCCACGACGGCGACGGTCACGCCCGCGCCGGTCAGGCCATACTGCGCATAGGCGGCGCCGGCGCCGCTATGCCCGACGGTGAACGCGTCATTTTTATGGACCTGGACATCCGCAGAGAGACGGGTGACGAACGGCAGCGCCGCCAGCCGGGGAAGGTTGCGGGCCGGGACACGGACGGCTGCGGAGGCGATCAGGTCGAGACGGCGGTAGATGCAGGCGCCCAGTTCCTGGAGCGCGGCCTCGCGCTCAGGAGTGAGTCCGCCATCCAGCCGGACGATGACCTGTGTCTCCCCTGCGAGCGAGCCGGAAGAGACTGTGTGTTGCAGGAAGAGGTCGGCTTTGCCCGCGAGCGGCTGCGCCGGGGATTGGGCGGATGCCGGCGCGCCGAGGGCCACGACAGGCAGAAGGATCAGGAAAAGCCTGCAACCCGGCGCGCACCGTCGTTGGAGATGCGGACGGGCCGGACGACGGCAGCCGATTCTGTTGCCGAACATAGTCTACTCCTTCGTAATCGTCGCAGTTCGGTAACCCGGCCGCCCTACTCAGTAAATCTCAGAAGGAGCGTAGGCCCGTGGTTTTGCGTCCCGCCCTTTCGAGCGGTTTGCCCTTGTCGATTGCGAAGGATAGCATATAGGACTCCGCTCGGCGCGAAGAGGCAGCCTCGCGGTGGAAATTCCCTGTCAGGAATGCGACCGGGAACGGTCGTATGGAGGTTATGCCGTTTTCAGGCGGGAGCGCATACCGGTCAATGTACGAGAAAATCCCGGACCGTATTTCTGTAGCCGTTCAGGCAAAATAAAACCCTCCTGGCCGGGTTGCAGGAGGGATACAAACTGGCAAAAAGGTGCGACTCCCTATTATCATGGCTTATGACGATAACACTTATTCGCTTCCGCCCTAAGTTGGGTGCTCATAAGAGGAACTCTGATTCCAACTCCGGTAGATGTTCCATCATCTGATGAGCAAGCACGGTAAATCCCGCACGTGAACTGTACTGGGTTGCCGTCCCGGTACCAGATGCCCAGAACTCAGCCGTTAAATAATCCTCTTGAAGAGGTTTGAGACATTCGACCATGCGCTCCACCGAGAACTTCTCGCTTCGACACCTCTCAAAGATCACTGGAGCAACCATGTGCCAAGGGTAGACACCGGTAGTCTTTTGAAGGGCATAATCGCGCGGATTATCCAGTGCATCAGGCAGATACTCCATGATGGCGCGCCAATAGCGATCGATTATCTCCACTACCTGTTCGTCCGGCATCTTCTGCATCCAGGAGATGGACAAAATAGGTTTGAGGGATTGGTTGAAGGAGGACTCGACAATCATCACCTTCCCAATCTTGCGCATATTTGGTCGCTGAATCCTCCCCTCCCATGGAGATCCTGTCTTCTCATTCAACTTCTCGGCGATTCTGACCGCTCGGAGAAGCCATGACTGCCCCTTTGCCACAACACTCGTGCGCACCGCCTCATCTTGCTCAGCCATTTCGGTCAGGAGGCGCTGAGCCAGGTCAGTCTTGATTCTCTTGGAGGTGGAATTGACGATAAAGAATTGCTGTACCTCGTCGAATTTCGGCATTCCAGCCATAATTACTGCAGGGAGGGAGAAGTTGCGGGCATCCTCGCTCCCTAGCTCCTCGATGGCATAGCGTAGCCCGGCGATACGATGTTGACCATCAACAATCCAGAGTGGCTCAGATGCTGGGATCGTCAGAGAACCTATCATGCAGTTACCTTTATCTTCCATCTGTACAGGCTCGAACTGGACGGCTCCTCGGACGCTGAGCAGTACACTCGTGGGCAAGATAGCCTTCTTATTTTTAACCAGATAGTTACCTACCTTGCTGTAGTGTGTCCTTAGCTCCTCGCGTTGGTAACCCTGATTAGATGGATCATTTTTCGCTGAAGCGTGCATCCATTTGTCCACTTTCACTTTCGCGCGTTTAAGTAAGATATCGGCGGATAAATCGGCCATGAACAATTCATGGTCATTCTGTTTAACCCGAATTGCCTGGATGGTGATGTCCTGCTCTATGTGCTGATTAGTTTCGATCTGTTCCCCCAGGGCATTTTCGCGGATATAGTTCCGAATCGCTCGTCGTGTCTCCTCGCTGACTTTGCGCCACGAGGGGGCGTTTGGATCGCTGCCAGTCCGAAGTTCGTAGATAAGCTTCGCCCCCTCTTCGATTCTGCGCTGCCTTTCCTCTGCGGACATTTCTTCCCATCTCCTTGAAGCTCTCGATAGCCTTGTGGAGCCTTTTGCCATTTCTTTTCTCCTTCCTTGATGAGGAACTACATCCTAGTTTTAGGATGTAATTTTCTGGATGCTTCAATTATAGCACGTCCGGCAATATAATGCAAGCAGACAAGCAAAGTCGGCCTAAAGAAGTCTTGGCTGGCATAATCCTCTTCAAGAGAATATGAGCCAGCCAAGATGCTACAAACGAACTTGATGTATTTGGTTCTAATTGGGAGACATTGCTAGTTGCAAAACCTCGACCTCCTCGGTGTCAACTACCGCAAGGCCAAAGCGAGCGGTTCGCGCCCGTCCGTATGCAGAAAGTCTTGCATACCGACAACACGCTTCTGGCGGGTTGACTCCGCCCCCAGAAATCGGATGTTGATGGCGGCGTTCTCATCGGCATGGCAGCAAGAGCCGCAGCCCTGGCAGGTAAACCAGGTTCCATAGCGGTTCTGGTCCGAGCAGTAGAAGCACTGCGAGCAGGTCTTGCTCGTGTAGGCAGAAGGAACAAAGATGACCTTCACGCCTGCCAACCTGGACTTGTAGAGGATGAACGCCTGAAGTTGACCATACGTCCAACTCATCTGCTCGTATCGCAGGCTCTTGAAAACCCTATCCTTCGCGCGATCTTTCAAAGAGGACAGATCCTCCAGAACGATCTGCGAGTTCGTGCGTTGAGCGTGTTCCACGATACGCCGGGAGAGCTGGTGGTTGATGTTGCGGATCGTTCGGGCCTCTTTTTGCCCGATAGCTTTGACTCTTCTGCGGCTGGATTTTGTGTTGCGATGCTGCAGACTTCTGCGAACCGACGAGTAATGCTTTCTGACGGCCCTGGCGTGATTGCCATAATGACGGTGGTTTTTCTTGCCATCGTGCCAGGAGGCCAGGGTGCGAATGCCCAGATCCACTCCCAGGCAGTTTTGTGGTTCTTGCTCATGCCCTTCCGGAACTTCCAGGGTCTGCAGCAGGAACCACTTCTTACCATATCGTTTGAGATCGGCCTGCCCCTTGATATAAGGAAGAAGCGCCTTGCGTTTCTCTCCGACCTGAAAGGCAAGCTTTATCCTGCCACATACAGTCGTTAGGGAGAGGTTTTGCTCGTTGCGAGTATAGGAGAGAACGCGCTCATCATAAACAACGGCCAGATCGGGCCGAAATACAATATGGGCAAGATCACGCCTATCTTCCGATGGATTGTTTCTATTATGTTCTTGTACCAGGACCCTGTGAGCTTTGTATGCCGAGCTGACTTCGGCGATGGCCCGGATTACCAATTGGGCAGGCAGGGAAAAGCGATGCTTGACTTCGTAGTAACAGGCTTTTTGAAGATTATGCCGGGAGAATACATGATTGTGAAAGGCATAGTCGGACAGATAGCAACAGGCGGAATGGTAGGCAGCAAGGGTCTGTTTAAGGGCTTGCTCCGTCTGCTCATCTACCAGCAATTTGATCTTCAGCACTAGCTTCATGCCAATCATTGTACCAGACAAACAAATATCTTTTCAAGATGAAATAATAGTCCTGTTGAATGCAAAATAAAACCTCCTGGCTGGATTGCAGGAGGGATGCAAACCGACAAAAATGGGCGGTGCTGGATTTGAACCAGCGACTTCTACGGTGTGAACGTAGCGCTCTACCGCTGAGCTAACCGCCCGGAATGGGATTCAGCAGGCTTATTCTACACTCCGACGGCGGTCCTGTCAAGGCCCTGCAGAGTCTCGCGAAACTTTCAACCCGCCCGGTTCGTTCTTCGTCTAACGATCGCACTCTATCATTGCCGCAGAATTTAATCCATACTTTTAAGCGGAGGAGGTGGCTAATTGTTCAGGAGGAACGGTCCCGTCGATATGAAAGCCAATCCCCCGTCCAACAGCAACGACGACGAGGCTGTCGTGAGTGGCGCCCGCCGCAACCGTAAAGGGAGCCGTTTGCTGGGCGGCGCGGTCATCTGCGCGCTTATCGGTATCGTTTTGCTGTGGTATAAGCTGGTGATTCCACATCCGATGCATACATCAGTCCGAGCTTTGACAGGAGGGGTACCCGTTTTCGCATGGAGCTTCCCGTCGGATGGGAGGTCATGGACTTCAAGCCGATGACACCGCGTGGTACATGGGGACGTGCGGAGTTGATGATAGGAGAGCGCGATATGGATTGGCGTCCGAAGTGGCTTGCGAAGCTGTGGCCCAGAAACAACCAGCCCCGTCCATTCTTGCTTGTGCAGATTTTCAGGCTGCCTGAGGGAAGGCTGCCTCGAAACCTCCGGGCGCCAGCATCAGGCGGCTCGCTTGCCTGGAAGGAGGAATCCCCTCCTCAGCCTGGAGAGAAGTGGATTGCGCCTAATGGTACACTTGCCCACCTGGTTTACGTCATGGGACGGAGTTACTTCACGCCTGATGGCGCATTCCAAATATACGTCCAGTACCACAGCGAAGATCGGCCCCAACTGCTACCAACCTTGAATGCTATGGGCAAGACATCTCGGCTGACCAGATAGGCATGTCGCAAGTCCGGCCCGCTCCGGCTGCTGCGGTCACAAGGTGGTGACGCCGGCAAAGAGACGCTCCGAATCCTGGAACAAGCTTTTGCCCTTCCGCGTCGAACGCTCAAAAATGGTTGAGCGAGGGGACCGGGGACCGGTCCGGCGGAACGCGCCGGCATCTACGGCTGGACGCCGCCCTGCCGTCTCGCTCAGGAAGAAGGAGACCGATACGATGGCAAACCTGATTACAGGTCTGTTCGACACCGAGGCGGCTGCGGAGCAGGCGGTGGTGGCGCTCCGGCAGATCGGCTATACGCAGAACGAGATCAGCATCATTATGCGCGACCGCCGGGCCGCGCAGGAACTGGCGGATGAGACCGGCTCGCGGACCATGGAAGGCTTCGGCACCGGCGCGCTGTGGGGCGGCGCCTTCGGGGCGGTGATCGCCGCCCTGGTCGCCGGGCCGGCCGGCTGGCTGGTGTTCGGCCCCCTGGCGACGGTCCTGGCCGGCGTGGGCGCCGGCGGCATCGTGGGGGGCATCATCGGCGGGCTGGTGGATGCCGGGCTGCCTCCGGACGTCATGCCGTACTACGAGCGCGGCCTGAACGAGGGCGGCGTCGTGGTGGCCGTGGCCTGCCATCCGGGCGATGAAGCGCGCGTCCAGCGCATTCTGCAGGGCGGTTCCGTGGCCTGGGGCGGCTACAATACGCCCTCCTACGTGACGCCTGGCTACGCCTCGCGCTACACGGACCTGACCCCGCCGCCGAACGTCTACACGGCGACGACCACCACGCCTGTCAACCCACCGGCGCCGCCAAACGCCACCATCCCGCCCAGCACGGAGTCGCCGGTCTATTCCGGCACGACCGAGATGAACCCGCCGCCGCGCGTCTATGACTCCGAGCAGTCGTACGCCACGGCGACCAACGTGCCGCAGGCTGACCAGACGGCCAATACCATCAACGCCGACCAGCGCGCCGACCTGCGCGACGCGGCCGAGCATGAGCGCGAGTCCCGTCGCGACGAGCAGGTCACCGGGCCCCTCTCCGGCGCAGCCACGACCGCCGAGAACGCCTGGGACCGCACCCAGACGGCGGCGACCAATACGGCCGACAAGGCGGCAACCGGCGCGGAGAACGAGGCGGACCGGCTTGCCTGAGCGTTGTTAAACGACACAGCCCTTGCCGGCGCGGCAAGGGCTGTGTCGAGGGCTTCCGGCGCTTATCGAGATCAGGAGGGCCTGCCCGTCGCCGGATGCCCGCTCCATCGCTGCGCCTTCTGCGGGTCCGGCTGCGCCATCCAGGCGAGCCAACAGATAGAGCAGGATATAGATCCCGCCCCCGGCAGCGGCCGCCGCCGGCACGGCCCATCCGAAACAGAGCGTCGTGGCAGCGAGCATCGCGCCGGTCAGCAGGCCGACGCCATGCGCCGTATTCGCAAGCTTCAGGCGCTCGCCCGGAAAGAGGCACTCGCCGGAGGCTGCCTGTTCTGCCGACCGTGCATAATGAATGACCATCGGGCCGATGCGTTCTTGCGGGAGGACCGGCCGGTAGAGATTACGCATGATTCTGTCCAGCAGCAGCAAATAAGCAATCCACAACAGAGCTGGCGTAATCGCGTGACAGGCCAGGGAAAGGCTCACCATCGGAAGCGCGAGCCAGCCCAGCGGTTTGAGAAGCCGGCAAAATATCCGCTGGCGCGTTGCGCCATAGCGCGCGGAGGGATTCCAAAGCGTTTTTTGTGTTGCCATGAACGTTAACCTGCAAAGAATAGTTTTCCACTATATCGGCATTGGATACAAATTCCTTTATCCCGCTTCTCCCAACGGTACAAAAGAGTGGATGAAATGCCCTGAATAGGGTTTAATAGGACTATGAAACTGGCGGCATTTCCCAAGTGCTTTATGGATGACCTGTGCGTCCACCGCAGCATGAGCGTGTTCGACTGGATCGCGCTGGCGCGGGAGGCGCTCCAGCCGCTCGGCGTCACGGGCCTGGAGATGTATCCGGGTTTCCTTACGAGCTTCGCGCCGGCGTACCTGGCGGAGGTGAAAGCCGCCCTGGAGACGGCGGGTTTTGCGATGCCTATGTTCTGCGCCTCGCCCGACTTCACCTCGCCCGATCCGGC
>DATGIG010000734.1:0-11619 GCA_035295825.1 Chthonomonadaceae bacterium
GCGGGATTTGCCTTCGTCGGCAGCCAGTATCCCCTGCTGGTCGGTGGGCAAGAGTTCGCAATAGATCTCCTCTTCTATCATCTCACACTCAGGTGCTTTGTCGTAATAGATTTGAAGATGCGGGCGTTTGAACCGGAGTTCGCGGGTAAGATGAATTTCTACCTTACGGCGGTGGATGATCTTCTGCGGCATGAGGGCGACGCGCCAACGATTGGCATCATCCTATGCAAAACGAAAAATAATGTGGTCGCGGAGTATGCCCTGCGCCATATAGGCAGTCCCATCGGCGTAGCGACCCATCTGACGGCAGAGTTGACGCGCTCTCTACCGGAGAGGCTGGCAAGCGAACTGCCGACGATTGCCGAGTTGGAAGCCGAAGCGCAAATCGTTCCATTCCCGGATGAGAGCAACAAATGAGAACGAAAGCTACAAAAAGTTCTACCATCCTCCTGGAGGGCCTTCTCTGCTCCAACTTTCTCTCATTCGGGCCGGAGGTGCTGGAAATCGCGCTTGATCCTTTGAACGTGCTGATTGGCCCGAACGGTTCCGGAAAATCGAACCTCATCGAAGCAATCAGTTTGCTCCGCTCCAGCCCGACCGATCTGGGGTTGGCGGACACGGTACGAAAAGGCGGGGGCGTACAGGAATGGATATGGAAAGGCAATCCGAACGGTATAGGGCGCCTCACGGCGCGATTTGTACTGCCCAATTCAGATGTCCCGATTGCGCACTCGATCCTATTTGTGGCCCAGCAACAGGCATTTCAACTAAGATCAGAAATGTTGACAGAAATAAATACTGGACCAAACAACGCGAACTTTTCCACCTACTTCGTTAACGCGGCCAATACTGCCCGTATCAGGATAGGAGATGTGCTGAAAGAATTGTCGTGGGAGGCTTTCAACACCAATGATTCCATTCTAGCGCAGCGTCGCGACCCCGATCAGTACCCGGAGATCACCTATATTGGGGACCAATATAGCAAAATCCACATCTATCGAGAATGGGCTTTTGGACGGAATACCATTTTTCGGGAGCCGCAACGCGCTGATATGCGCACCGACCGGTTGGAGGAAGATTTTTCAAACCTTGGTCTCTTTTTGAACCGCCTGCGCCGTAATCCCCAAGCGAAAAAAAATATACTTGGCTATCTTCGGGACATCTATGAAGGCGTGGACGACTTCGACATCAGCGTAGAGGGCGGAACTGTACAGGTCTTCTTCACGGAAGGCAACTTCACCATTCCTGCCACACGCCTCTCGGATGGAACTCTGCGCTATCTCTGTCTGTTGGCGATCCTCTGCGATCCCACCCCGCCGCCTCTCATCTGCATTGAGGAACCGGAACTCGGCCTTCACCCGGACATTATTCCCAAGATTGCCGATCTTCTGGTAGAGGCATCCACTCGCACCCAATTGATTGTCACGACCCATTCCGACATTCTGGTGGATGCTATGACCGAACGGCCCGAAGCGGTCCTGGTGTGTGAAAAACACAAAGGGCAAACGCAGATCAAGCGTCTTTCTAAAGACGATCTGAGTGTCTGGCTGGGTAAGTATCGGTTAGGCCAACTCTGGACACGCGGCGAACTGGGAGGAACGCGCTGGTGAGCGATATCAGGATCTATGTGGAAGGTGGAGGCGATTCAAACGACCTGAAGACCAAGTGTCGTGAAGGAGTAAGAAAACTCTTGGAAAAGAGAAACTGTAGCGAGGACAACCATTTACGGCGGGACTTATCCTATCGCTTTCCCATCGCCCCTACAGACACAGAGAAAAGAAAAAGTGTATGAAACCGTATAATGAACTACTCGGCAGTCGCCTTCGATGCCTCCTTCTCACGGGCTTGCCCCCACACGAAGTCGCACGGACACTGATGGAACTCGCTGCCCCGTATGTGACGATAGATCCCGAACCCAAACAAGATATTTGGATGCCACGCGGTCTTCTCGAACCTCTGGAAGCCCGGTTTGACAGAACGCTGCGCTTTGTGCCGCAGGCAACCCAGAAGTTGCTTATAGACTGGTGGCTCAAGGTGAAAGGAAGCGCCAACACGCCCAACTGGGATATTGTCAGCACCTGCACGATAGAGGGAAAGCTCGGGCTTTTGCTCGTTGAGGCAAAGGCGCATGCGAAGGAGATGGGAACCGGCGGCAAACCACGGGAAGGCAATGAGGCCAACCACGCTCAGATTGGGATTGCTATCCAGGAAGCCAACACAGGATTGAATGAGATCATGCCGGGATGGGCGCTTCAGCGCGATGCCTGCTATCAACTTAGCAATCGCTTCGCATGGGCCTGGAAACTGGCGAGTTTTGGGATACCGGTCGTCCTTGTCTATCTTGGCTTCCGAAATGCTGCGGAGATGGAGAGTAGAGGGCCGACATTTGCGACGCAGCAGGATTGGGAGATGTGTGTGAAAGCGCATGCGAAAGGGATCGTACCGGAGGAGGCGTGGGGGAGCCGACTCGACATCGAAGGAACGCCGCTCATACCTCTCCTTCGGTCGCTGGAACTGCGTTTCATCGACACCCCCGACTTTGTCGCTTTGCCTCCAACCAGAACTTCATGAATACCTACCGGCTCTCAGACCCGCTGGAGTAATCAGTTGGCGGAAAATGTTGAAGAACCCGTTTACCCGTTGGCGGCGCACCAGGTGAAGAGCGTCTGCCATTCGTCGCGCTGTTTCTGCACCAGCACAGGGTCTTCCTTATTCCCGGCGGCGGCGACTTCGTCAATGAGGGCGTCGGGAGTGAGTTCTGGGTTAGAGCGCAAGAGGGGATGGCCGGCGGCGCGACGCATCCAGTAGTGGCTGTTGGAGAAATCGCCTTCACGACGGTGCATGATGCCATGCCAATAGGCCCCGGTTGCGTCTTCGAGCGACTGGCTCACGGTGTGACTGCGATCCAGGTCGTCCACATAGAGCCATAAGCCGGCTGCAAGTTCCGGATGATCGGCCAGGGCGGCGCTCCGTAAGATCCCCTGCACCAGTTCGGTATGCTTCGGATCGCTGCCTGTCAGTCTTCCCATCGCCTGCTCCGGCGGCAGGGCTGCGAACAGCGGCGCCAGAGCCTCACTAATCTCTTCCGGTAGTGTCAACATCGTATTGTCTCCTCTAACTCTCTTCAGATCCTGGCTCCGTCAGGCCATGTGGATCGCGACGTCGTCCGCGACCCCGCCCAGGAGCGTATAGTCTGTGCGGGCTGTCTGGAGGATGGAGCCGGGCACATGGACGCTGACCGGGCCATGCGCGACCAGGCGGGCGATAAAGCGCTGCCAGGAAACCCCGCCGCCCAGATCCCCATCCAGCCAGAAGGAGCGGTGCTTGGCGCCTAGGATCTCCGCCGGGCCGATGGTATTGGCTTTCGGCGGGACCCAGCTCCAGTCGCCGCCGAAGGAGTGGAGGGCATTCTGCATGATGGTCATGGGGTGGAGCTCCACGCAGCGGGGACCGGCCTGCCGGAAGGCCGCCATATCCGCCGTGCCGTCCGCGTTCAGGAACTCATCGCCCAGGTGCGCCTCCCAGAAGGCGATGTGCCCACACCAGCCGATGCCCCCATAGCAGACGTCCGCGCCGCCCAGGTCGGCCAGGCGCTTCCCGTAGTCGGGCAGGGCGTCTTTCGTCGGAAAATGGATCTGCGTCTCCGGCATCCGCAGCGAGGGGTCGATCTTGCCGAAAAAGTTCGCCCACATGGCTTTCTGGAAGGAGCCCTCCCAGTGGATCGGGGCGGTATTGCCGTCCTGGTCGGCATACTCATCCATGTTGAAGGTATGGACATGGGCGAGCGAGAGTCCCAGCTTGTTGATCATCTTCGCAGCAAAGGTGAACTGGGGCACGGGGCCGACGGGCAGAATGGCGACAAAGGGACGCCCCGCCTCCTGCGCCTCCCGAATGCGCCCGACGATGTCGAGCGCGAAAGCAAAGTAGAACGCACTCGGCTCCTCGATGATCTTGATATGGAAATCCGGGTTCGGATGCTGCGCCATCTCCTCCTTCGTGATCGCGCGGACACGGGCGCAGGCCGCCGCATCACGAAAGGGAATAAAGCGAGCCAGGTCGTACTCGAAAGCCTCGAAGGTCATGAGCGAACTCCTTATGGAAAGCATTGCATGCCGTTCTCTTTCGAGATTTACGCCAAGACGGCGGAACTTTCCTGCATCCATCGGGTATGATTCGTTGTCAAAAGAAGGAAAAGCGGGGCAACAATCCGAATCTGGAAGAGATATCAGCATTTCCGCGTCCGTGAGGACGTTTGGCCGAAGGCCCTCCAGACGGGGATTTTCAATCCCCGGCGGGCAGCAACCCGAATTTACCGATAATCAGAACGGTGGCAGCGCACGAAAGCGCGCGTTCTTGGGATGAGGAGCGATTTCCATGCTGACAATACGCGGCGGCGGTGGCGATAAGTTTTGCGACGGAATCTCGCGACGCGATTTCTTGAAAATCGGCGGCCTGGCCCTGGGGGGCCTCGCCCTGACCGATATCTTGGCGGCGGAGGCGAAAGCGGGCGTCCGCAACTCGCATAAGGCCATCATCATGGTCTTCCTGCCCGGCGGCCCGCCGCACCAGGATATGTTCGACCTGAAGATGGACGCCCCGGCGGACATTCGCGGCGAACTCAAGCCCATCAAAACCAACGTGCCCGGCATCGAGATCTGCGAACTGATGCCCAATATCGCCAAGATGATGGACAAGTTCGCCATCATCCGCTCCCTGGTCGGCGCACGGGACGAACATGCCGCCACCATCTGCCAGAGCGGCTACACCATGGCCGAGACCGGGCAGAACCACGCGCCCTGCCTGGGTGCGGTCCTCTCGAAACTCCAGGGGCCGGTAGATAAGACCATTCCCACGTTCGTTGGGCTGGCGCCCAAGATGGGCCACATGCCCTGGGCCGACCCCGGCGATCCGGGCTTCCTGGGCCTGGAGCATGGCCCGCTCCGCCCCGAAGGACCGCTGATGGCCGATATGACCCTTAACGGGATCACCCTGGACCGCCTCGCCGACCGCCATCGCCTGCTGCAGAGCATGGACCGCTTCCGGCACGGCATGGACACCCTCGACGGCATGGACGCGCTGAATCAGCGCGCCTACGACCTGCTCACCTCGCGCAAACTGGTGGATGCCCTGGACGTCAGCAAGGAGGACGCGAAAGTCCGGGAGCGCTACGGCATGGGCGACATGAAGAATGTGGACGACGGCGGCCCGGACTGCAACCAGCAGTTCCTGGCGGCGCGCCGCCTGGTGGAGGCCGGAGCGCGATGCGTGACGCTGGCCTTCAGCCGCTGGGACTACCACAATGACAACTTCAAGCAACTGAAGGTCCACCTGCCGCGCCTGGATCAGGCCGTCAGCGCCCTGGTGCAGGACATCCACGACCGGGGACTGGATAAAGACGTCTCCGTCGTCGTCTGGGGCGAGTTCGGACGGTCGCCGCGCGTCAACAAGGATGCCGGGCGCGACCACTGGCCCCGCGTCTCCTGCGCCCTCCTGGCAGGCGGCGGCATGCGCACCGGGCAGGTGATCGGCTCGACCAACCGCTTCGGCGAGGAGGCCGACGAGCGCCCGATCCACTACAAAGACGTCTTCGCCACGCTCTACCATAACCTGGGCATCGACATCGGTTCGACCCCGGTCCCGGACGCCAGCGGCAGACCCAACTACCTGCTCGCCGAACACGAGCCTATCTCCGAACTGATCTGACGGTTGAAACGATCTGAGGAACATCTCGTAGTGTGATGTGTCGTCGAAGCGACACATCACACGGCGATAACAAACGCAGGAGGTGACCATGTACGGTTTGATGAAGGCATGTGGTTGCTCGCGCAGTACGGAAGAGCGGCGGGCGCGACGTCTGCACTACTGCGGGACCTGCAAGACCATGGGCCGCCTCTATGGACAGCGGTCACGGTTCCTCCTCAACAACGACGCCGTCTTCTTCGGCGAACTCCTCACCGCCCTCACGCCCAACGCCCCGACGACGGATACCTGGGCTAAAGCCTACCAGTCCTACAATTGCTTCTCCCTGCCCGATGCCCCCGAAGAGATGCCTCTCTCGCTTCAGATCGCCGCCTCGGCGACCCTGGTGATGAGCGAATTCAAAGTGGCGGATCAGATCGCGGACGGCGGCAACCGCGCCTGGGGCGTCGCCCTGCGCGTCTACTCCCAGGGGTTCCAGGACGCCTCGAAGCGATTGCAGGATTGGGGATTTCCGGTTCGGGAGATGTGGGACTGGTACACAACGCAGAACCAACGGGAGGCTGCGGCGCAGGAGCATCCCGCAAGCCTGACGACGACGGAAGTTCTGGACCTGCTCTCCGAGCCGACGGGCATCGTCACCGGCCTGGTCTTCCGGCATGGAGCGGAGACAGTCGGCGCACCCTCTGAGGCTCAGGCGCAGATGGAGCGGATCGGCCTGGCCTTCGGACGGCTGGTCTATGTGCTCGACGCCGCAGAAGACTATGAGCAGGACGTTCGCAAGGGGGAGTTCAATGCGCTGCGGGCCGCGTTCGATCTGACGGAGGTGGAGCTACCGGACGCCGCCTGGGACGAGGCGAGCGCGTATCTGCATCGCCTCGCCGCCGAGATCCGTCAGGCCCTCCATGCGCTCTCCCTGCCGCAGGGGCAGGCCGCGAAGTATGCGGCGCGGCTGGAGACCAACCTCCGCAAGCGTCTCGGCGAGCCCGAACCGACGACCTGCGCCACCAAGACCCCGGCCCGCTCCCTGAAGGAGCGCTGGAAGTCCGCCGTGGAGCTTGCACGCTCCCTGCAGGCCCGTCAGCAAGAGGCGCCTCGTGGCGGCGCACGTCTCGTCGCTCCCTTCGCCTTCGCGGGCGTGACGCTGGTCGCACTGCTGGCGCCGAGGCTGGCGATGGAAGCCGCCTCCTCCCGCGAATGCCTGGGGCTCGCTTTCAACCTGATGTTTTTCGGGGCGGTGGTAACCACGATGCTCCAGGCCCCAAAGCGGCTGATCCCCGCCCACCTCTCCGTGGACGGCAACCCGCCGCCTGGCCAGCCGGAGGGCATCACCCGCTCCCGCTCTGTCCGGCGGGTACGGAGGGTACGCGCCGACGGCACGCCGGGCGGCGGTTGCTGCTGCTGCGATTCCTGCGACTGCGCCTGCTGCTGTTGCGAGGGGATCGAGTGCGGCGAATGCTGCTGCAGCTCCTGCTGCGACGCCTGCGGATCCGGCGGATGCGATGCATGCAATTGCGGTTGCGGTTAATGCAAGCAGGCAGGGAACCCGGAGAATAGGGAGGTTGGAGCGGCGGAATCGCAGTTTCAACAATACTACGACGCCCTTCTCCTGGTTGCACGCGCCCCGCGCAACTCTGCTGGAATTTGGCCGACAAACCCGAAAAAAAGGTACAGCGGACACAAATTTTTCCAAAAATATGGTAAGAAAAGAGCAGAGATGCACTTGACCACAATGGCGACATTGTGATAGAATCGGAGAGGCGTGGAACGGAGGCATCTGCAGCGACTTCGTAAAGACGCGGAGCTTCAGAAATAGATGGCGCCAACGTTTCGATCCCGTCGGCAAGGCCAGGTTACAAGCATCCCACCCTAGCAGGTTTGCGGGTGCAGCCCAAAGATCACCACTTCGATACAACACCGGACAGAACGCAGCAGTTCTGTCACGAGAACGCGCGTGAGGCAGAAGACAATGGAGACCAATCAGGTTGAGTGGATGAGCGCGGAGAACACGACGGCCGAAGGCCCGTCGCTGGACTTCATTCGCGCAGTAGCGGAACTGCTGGAGACCGACCCGGACGATATTCTTGCAGAATTGGGTTATACCCACAACGATGAAGCCGCCGTTGCGATGGCGGAACGCTGAGGATACACAGCAGACTGCTCGACTACAGCGATCTCGCAGTCATCTCCTCAAAACTTTAAGCCCTGCGGGGCTTACACACTCTCCAAAACGGCGGAAACCTGGAGGTTTCCGCCGTTTTGCACGTGTCTCCGCTTATTGCCGGGATATCATCGTGAGGATCTGACGCTAAATGGTTGCTTTTGAGAAGGCAATACCTCCCGCGAACCGTGGCAACAACTTGACAAGGTATATCATCAAGCGTATACTGGAAACACACGGTTGAGAGAGAATGCAAGACTCTTCCAGGAGCTTGGGGAAATAAATGAACAAGCCTACATTATTGCTAAATGTGCCTGATACATCGGTTCCAGAAGAAACACGCAGCCGATTTATAGCGCTCGCCGCGAAATGGCGAAAAGAGGTAGAGTTTCTCTCTTCGATGACGCAGATGATACAGAATCCTGCCTATCAGGAGATTATCGGCATGGGGCCAGTAGTCATTCCCCTGCTCCTGCAGGAGCTGGTGCAAGAGCCGGATTGGTGGTTTGCTGCGCTGCAAAAACTGACAGGCCAGAATCCGGTACGACCTGAGCAACAGGGCAATCTGCAAGCCATGGCGTCTGCCTGGTTACAGTGGGCGAAAGCGCAGGGGTATACGTGTTAGATGCGGAACTGGAAGCCGCCTTTCCCAATCTCGCACAGAGCGGCTACCGAGTGACCAGTCCGGCGACTCGACGTTACAACTGTATCGCCTGGGCCGCCCATGATGAAATGAACTGGTGGTGGCCTGTTCCCGGTGCTTATTGGCCTCCGCAAGTTCTGCAAACAGAAACCGTAGAAGCCTTTATTGAAGCCTATCAGACCCTCGGATACGAACTGTGTGATAGCGATCAATGGGAAGATGGTTTTGAAAAAATCGCCATCTACGCAGATGCCGAAGGCAATCCAACGCATGCTGCTCGGCAACTTCCCTCCGGCCAATGGACAAGCAAAATCGGACGCGGCATCGATATCGAGCATGATACTTTAGATGGCCTCTCGGGGATACTGTACGGAACGCCAATCCGGTTTTTGAAGCGTCCTCTTCAAGCAGCATGAATTAACACCACGCTTTCAAGCACAACCACAAGAAACTGGAGTTGTTGATGAGCGATCAGGCGAAGAGGGCTTCGAGGGCGTGGGATTGGGCGTGCGCCGACTTGTACTGCTCGTTGTAGAGGTTCTGGTAGACACCGGGACGGGCGACCAACTCGGCGTGGGTACCAATATCCACGATGCATCCACCGTCCATCACCACGATGCGGTCGGCGTTCATGATGGTGGAGAGGCGGTGCGCGATCACAAACGACGTGCGGCCCTGCATCAGGCGCTCCAGGGCGGCCTGCACATTCGCCTCGGTCTTGCTGTCGAGGGCCGAGGTGGCATCGTCCAGAATGAGGATCTTGGGGTTGGTGAGCGTAGCACGGGCGATGCTCATGCGCTGCTTCTGCCCCACCGACAGTTTGATGCCATCCTCACCGATCTTGGTATCGTATCCGTAGGGCATGTTGAGTACCAGGTCGTGGAGGTCGGCATTCTTGGCGGCCTGGATGATCTGCACGTCCGTCGCATCGTGGAAGCCATACTTGATGTTCTCTTTGAGCGTGACGGAGAAGAGCAGGCTCTCCTGGCTGACGATGCCGATCTGGCGGCGCACCGATTCCAGACGGACCTGCTTCAGGTCCACGCCGTCAATGTAAATATGACCGTCCGCCACATCATAGAAGCGGGCGATGAGGTTGACGAGCGTGGTTTTGCCCGCGCCCGAAGGCCCCACGATGGCGATGATCTCTCCCGGCGCGACTTTTAGATTGATGTCGTGCAGCACCGGGTTGTCGCGGTCGTAGCCGAAGCTGACATGGCGAAGTTCGACCGAACCGGCCATCTGGCGAATGGCAATGGCGTCGGGCGCATCGGTGATCTCCGGGCGCGTGTCCAGCGTCTCGAACACGCGCTCCATCGCCGCCCCGGTCCACTGGAGCGTCACATTGAAGTCCACCACGCGCACGGCGGGATCGTAGAGCGAGGCGATCAGGCCGTTGAAGGCGAGCAGTTCCCCGATCTTGAGGTGGTGGTGCAGGATGAGCCAGCCGCCGTACCAGAGCACCCCGCCGGTGCCTATCGCCCGGATGATCTGCGCGAACGCGCCCAACTTGCGGTTCAGCTTCATCTGCAGCATGCCGATGGAGAAGTTCTCCTGTACCGTATGCAGGAACCGCTCGGTCTCATACCCCTCCCGCACAAACGCCTTGACCACCCCGATCCCCGCCAGTTTCTCCTGCAGGACGCCCAGCATCGCGTCCCACTTCTCGCGTAGCTGTTCGCTGAGCGGGCGGATATGGCGGATAAAGAGTTTGTAGTTCAGCACATAGAAGGGCACGACCGCGAGGGCGATCAGCGAGAGCCGCCACTCCATCCGGAACAGCACGATCAAGACGGCGAACATGCTGAACACATCCGCCAGGAACTGCACAAAGCCGCCGGATACCATCTGCTGGATGAAGTCGATGTCCCCCATCAGGCGGGCCATGATCTTGCCGGTCTGGCGGGTGTCGTAGTAGGAGAGCGAGAGGCGATTGAGGTGCCGATAGGATTGATAGCGGAGATCGAACACGATGCGCTGCCCCAGCCAGCCGATCAGGTAGTTCAGAACGAACGAGATGCCTCCACGCACGACATAGAGGCCGACAATCGCCAGGAAGACGTAGTTGAGCGCGACGTAGTTCTTCTTCGGGATCACGTCGTCAATCACATACTGCACCAGCTTGGGCAGCACGATAGGCGTCACGGAGTTGCATAGCAGCAGGAATACCGCCAGGGCGACCCGCCGCCGATAGGGTTTCAGATAGCCTAAAAGCCTTCCGAACTGTTCCACACTACACTCCTAACAACCTCGGGGCTTCCGAACTGTCCAGCCCTTCCAGCGCGACTTTGAACTGCTGGTTGTAGAGCCCGGCGTAGATGCCGCCCCGCTCCAGAAGCTCCGCATGGCTGCCGATCTCCAGAATCTCGCCCTTGCCCATGACGACGATCTTATCCGCCTTGATGATCGTGGAGAGGCGGTGGGCGACGATAAAGCTGGTGCGCCCCGCCAGCAGGCGGTCCAGCGCCTCCTGGATCAGGCTCTCCGTCTCCGAATCGAGCGAGGAGGTCGCCTCGTCCAGGATCAGGATACGCGGGTCGGAGAGGATAGCGCGGGCGATGGCGATGCGCTGCTTCTCGCCCCCGGAGAGCTTGACGCCCTGTTCGCCCAGGCGCGTGTCGTAGCCGCGCGGCAGGGCTTCGATGACGTGGGCGATATTGGCGGCGCGGGCCGCCTCCTCCACCTCGGCGTCGGTCGCGTCCAGCCGGCCATAGCGGATGTTCTCGCGGATGGTGGTGTTGAACAGGATGGTCTCCTGGATTACGACGCCCACCTGACGCCGGAGCGACTTCAGATCCACATCGCGCAGATCGTAGCCGTCTATGGTGATACGGCCCACCACCACATCGTAGTGGCGCTGGAGCAGATTGACCATGGTGGTCTTGCCGGAGCCGGACTGTCCGACGAGGGCGATCATCTGCCCCGCCTTCACCTCCAGGTTGATCCCCTTGAGGACCGGCTGTCCCGGCTCATACTCGAACCAGACATCCTCATAGCGCACATCGCCGCGCACGGTGGGCAAGTGGACGGCATTCGGTTTGTCGTTGACGATGGGCTTGGTATCCAGCGTGTGGAAGATGCGGCCCAGCGCGGTGTTGGTGCGGGCGATGGCGTCGTT
>DATGIG010000735.1:0-13026 GCA_035295825.1 Chthonomonadaceae bacterium
GACCTGAATGCCGTCCTTGAAACCCCATAGCGGAGCCTTACCGGACACTCCCGCCCGTATCCAGGGAATCTCCTTCATCTGCGAACCATGCCTCCTTTGTAACCTCCTATTCGCGAAGGTAGGATGCAAATCCTCGAATTCGTTGAAACCATGTTGATGTCGCACCGGTCAATGACTTCAGACGCGCCGAAGCGCCACCCCGTTCCGAAAGGAGAACCGCCATGCGGAAGCAGACTGCTGCCCTCCGGAAAGCTGGCCATGGTTTCACACTCATCGAACTGCTCGTGGTGATCGCCATCATATCGGTCCTTGCCGCCATCCTCTTTCCCGTCTTTTCCCGCGCCCGAGAGAGCGCCCGGCGCACCAACTGCCTCAGCAATATGCGGCAGTTAGGCATGGCCGTTCAGGAGTATATCCAGGATTATGATGAGATCCTCCCCGCCGCAACCGATGGCCCCATTGGGGCCGGGTTGAACGGAGGCTGGGTCTACTTCTCCGTCTTTCCTGCCAATCCCACCCCCAAAGCCTACGATGTTACGCGCGGCAGCATCTATCCCTATGTCAAGAATGCCCAGATCTATATCTGTCCTACGGACGGACAGGGGCGCTCCTCCGGGGATTCTTACGCCTACAACGACTGCCTGGTTCATCGGACGGGAACAGGGTTCAATCCGGGCCAGAGCCTGGCGACCTTCGACGCGCCGGCCTCCTGGATGCTGCTGGGCGAGGAGAGTTCGGGGGGAGGGTTCTTGTTCGGGGATGGTTCTACCGATGATGGCTACTTCAACCTGGAGGTGGGTAATATCTTCACCCAACGCCACTTCGACGCCTCGAACTTGACCTTCCTGGACGGCCATAGCAAGGGGTATCGTACCGACCAGATCCAGTCCAACGGCTTCCAGACCGGCGGCAAAGGCGGCAACGTCTGCCCCAACTGAATCGGACGGATGCCAGGTTCCGGGTTTAGCCAGGGTAGATGTCTATATCCCCGACCTGCCCTTGCGGCGTCAGGCGGAAAATGTAAAACAACGCCCTATCCTTCGTGATCACTTTGTAATAGTAGATCTGCTTTATCCGTGCGCCGCGCAGCATCCTATCCACGTCTTCGCGCCCGAGAAACTGAAAGAACTTGAGGTTCTTGAGAATGCTGGCCGTTCCACGCGAGAAACCCGGTATCAGAAAATCGCGGAGACCGGGCGTCATCCGAAGCGAAGCCTTGTTTCCATCCGCCACGTCCGCCAGAAACTTTAACAGCCCATCCGCCATCTGCTTATCCACGTTGGGATTCTCTCTGCCTTCTGCCTGGTCGGCCTTCGCCAGGGCATCGTAGGCGGCAAGCCGGAGAGAGAGGTTCTGTCCGGACAGGTGCTTCGCATGCTCAAACACATCCCGGTTGTGCACCGCATCCCAATCTGCCAGAGCGGATACCGCCGCAATGACCACGGCATAGGGCTCGCGGTCATTGACCAATCCTCGGAAGGTCCGGATATCCGCGTCATCCGGCGGGAGCTTGCTCAGGGCGTTTATGCTCTGTAGGCGGCGCTCCCTGTTTGGATGCACCATCTGCTCGCGGAAAAAGAGACGCAAATCGCTGCGCCTCAGCTCCCCGAGTTGAGACAGGGAGAAGACAGGAGAGGGGCCTGCGTCCGCCCGAAGCGCCTCGATCACCATTTGGACCGCCCGATCTGAGGGCGTACCCGCCAGCAATCGCCGCATCGCTTCCGCTCGATCCACGGCATTCGGGGCCTGTTGCAGGAGGGTCGGTAACTCCTCTACGGCCCAGGAGGAGTTGGGAATCCGGCAGAGAAAGTCGTGATCGGGATCGAGTAGCACGGCATCCGGTCTGTCCCCCATGCTTAAGCGGATCTCCTGATCCGCCTGGGCGATCTTTACCTTTTCCCGCCGGAGCGTCTTGTTGGAGAAGAGCCCAACCATCATCGTCAGATCATAGAGGGGTGTGCCGTCTTTGGTGTCCTGGAGTTGCTTGACCACCAGGACAACCTCATGCTTTGCCTCCTCCCATCTCCAGGTGTAATCCAGTACCGGATGGCCGGGTTTATAGACCCACTCATTGAAGAAGGGCTCCATGGGGATGCCCGTGGCTTCGGTCATGGCCGCGCAGAGGTCGTGACTGTCCACAGGTTTGCCGCGATATTGGGTGAGATAGTGCCGCAGACCAGCAAAGAAGGCAGTGTCGCCCAGCATTCGCCGCATCATATGGAGGACTGCCGCACCCTTAGCATACGTATGGCGGTCGAACATCGCCTTGGGGTCCGCATACTGCGGGTTCGCTAACGGACGCCTATAACGTTCGCTCTCGCCGAAGTACTCCTCCATGATCCCCTGCATGTTCTGCTCGTAAGCGGCCTTGCCCTGGCTATGTTCTTCATATAGCGCCGTGAAGAACACGGCAAAACCCTCGTTGAGCCAGAGCTGGCCCCAGTCTCTGCAGGTGACCAGATCGCCGAACCACTGATGGGCCAGTTCGTGCGCGACGATGCCGTCGCTCAGGTGGGAACCGCTCCGCCTGTCCACCAGCGAATCTTCCCCCAGGGTCGTTGCACTGATGTTCTCCTGACCTCCCCGGTAGTCATACATGGTGGTCTGGGCGTATTTGGACCAGGGATAGGTGACGCCGAGGGTGTCGGAGTAGAACGCAAGGACATCAGGGGTACAGCCGAAGGTCTCGGCGATCCGATCCCCTTCACCCTTCGGAACGGCGTACATCAGCGGTACGCCCCGCCATTGCGTCGTCTGGATGTCGAAGATCCCGGCGGCAAGGGAGAGGAGATAGGTTGCGTGGGGCCGATCCATCCTCCAGTGGAAGGTCCGGGTCTTGCCGTCCGCGTTAAGACGGTTGGATAGGAGCGCCCCATTGCCGACCACATACCAGGCGGCGGGGACGGTGGTCCATGTCTCGCTAGTGGCAAAGTCATCCGGAGCATCCCAGGTCGGGATCCAGGAGCGGTTCTTGTCGGGCTCCCCCTCGGTATAAAAGCCGACCCGTTGGGAAGAGGGCTCCAGGCTTTGGATCCAGAAGAAGCCCCGGCTCTTGCGCTCGGTGCAGGAATATCGGATCGTGATGGAGGCGGACCGGCCCCGTATCAACGGAGCGGGTGGGGCGATCCGGAGTACCTCCTTGTCACGAGTAAAGGTCGCCTTCCGCCCCGCGATTTCGCAGCCTTCGACACGGAGGTTCTCGCCACAGTGAAAGTCCACCGATGCCAATCCCTCCCGCAACGGGGTCAGGGTATTCACCACTACTCCCCGGAAGACGAGATGGGGATAATCTACATCGAGGTGAAGCGCGATGTGGGTCAGGTCATAGCCGTGGTCCGTTGTATCATGCGCCCTCGCGGCGGGGGCATCCCACGTCCGGCATACCGGCGGTTGCCCATGGGCAGCCAAGAGGCCGAGCCAGAGAGCAAGATAGAACGCGATGAGAAGGCGCAGGATGACCATGGTGAACATCTCCTCTGGCCTCACGCTACCACTCGGAACGTAATTTGCTATAATACTTCCGGGGGAGGAGGACAGCTATGCAGGGCGATCAGAACAACCAGGAGCAGCTTACGGTACGGATTCAGAGGGAGCCGGAGGCTGCGGATCTTCCCTTACCGCGCTACGCCACACCGGATGCGGCGGGCATGGACCTGGCTGCTGCACTCCCCGAAGGGGAGCCGCTTGTCCTCGCGCCTGGCGAGCGGGCGCTGGTCTCTACGGGCCTCCGGATCGCACTGCCGCACGGCTATGAGGCGCAGGTCCGCCCGCGCAGCGGACTGGCCGCGAAGCACGGGATCGGTATGGTGAACGCGCCGGGGACGATCGATGCGGACTACCGGGGGGTGGTCCATGTGCTGCTCATCAACCATGGCAAAGAGCCCTTCACCCTCCGGCGGGGAGACCGCATCGCCCAGATGGTGGTCCTGCCGGTGCCGCGCGTGCACTGGATCGAGGAGACCGCACTGGATGCGACGGAGCGCGACACCGGCGGATTTGGCAGCACCGGCTTAGCGTGAGCCCTCAGTCCTCAGGTTGCATCCCCACCCCGGCGATCTTGCCCGCTTTGTTTATCAAGAAAAAGAGTTGCAGCGTCTGGTTGGCGAACGTGGCGCGATACCGCAATTGGACGCCCTCATCGGTTGGCTTCCGCTCCATGAGCTGAAACGTTTTCAATGCGCCAAAGTCAGCCAACCGCTCTTTCTCCTCCTCGATGTGGGCCGTCCGCACTTTCTGGAACTCCGGCGTAAAGAGTTCGAGGTCGGGGTCTCCCTTCATCGCCTTCTGGAGCATGTCCTTGAGACGCCCTGTGGTCTGGGGCTCGGGGTCCGGGATCGGCGCTTCCGCCTGCTTCGCCAGCGCGGGCAGCACCCGACCGGCGATACCTCGCGCAAGGCCCCCTGCATTGCCGCTATCGGAATTGGTCAGGACGATGACCGTCAGTTTGTCGTCCACGAACCGTGAGATCTGTGTGGAGAAGCCGGGGATGCCCCCGCCATGAGAGATCAGCCGATGGCCGTTCACCCGCTCCACCTGCCAGCCAAAGCCGTAATTCGCCGTCTGGCCCTTCGCCAGCGGAGCCGGCGTCCACATCTGATCCAGGGTGGACTTTTTGACCAGCTTCTCAGTGCGGAGCGCCGCGTCCCACTTCACCATATCGCTCACGGTCGAGATGAGCGCGCCCGCCGCGAAGGGCTGGGTCGGGCTGACATACTCCCCGTTCCGCAGCTCTTTGCCATTCCAGGAGTAGCCGTGCGCACGGTTCGGGAGGATGACATTCAGATCGTTCACGCGGGTGTGCATCATGCCCAGCGGTTGGAAGATCCGCTCCTCCAGGAACGCGCCATAGGACTTGCCCGTGACCTTCTCGATGACCATGCCGAGCAGGAAGAACCCGGTATTGCTATAGTTCCACTTCTCTCCCGGCGCGAACTCCAGCGGCTCCTTTGCGACCAGGTCGAGGATCTCTCGCTGGGTGAAGTCCTTCCGCATGGTCTTGTCGAAGTCTTTGGTGCTGGTATAGTTTTTGATGCCCGAAGTGTGGCTCAACAGATGCCGGAGGGTGACCTTCTCCCAGGCCGTCGGGAGGTCCGGAAGGATTTTGGTGACCGGGTCATCCAGGCTGAGTTTGCCCTCCTCGACCAGCATCAGGATCGCGGTCGCGGTAAACTGCTTGGTCACCGAAGCGAGCTGATAGGCGGTGTTCTCCGAAGCTGGAACCGATAGCTCCACGTTCGCCATGCCATACCCTTTTGCCCGCTCCACCTTCCCATCCTGCACAATGGCGACCGAGATGCCGGGAATATGTTGCTTCTGCATTACCGTCCGCACATAGTCATCTATCTTATCCGCGCGCGCCGCATGCCCTACCCCACAGCTCATTGCTGCGAGGACAAGGGGCAAAACCAGGCGGACGAGGGTGCTCTGTCCAGAGAGGATCAAGAGTTTTCTCCTTTCTTTACGAAGACTTTGCCCGAATACCAAGGATGTCCATCTACAAGCCGATGTTAGATGTAATCGCCCTGCATATCGCCTTATTTGCGGTTCCTGGTCTCCATCCCGAAGGCCGGAAGATAGAGCGAAGCGATTCCTTTTGCCAGCGTATTGGCATCGCCGGTGTCCAGGTTGGTCAGGACAATGATCGTTAACTTATCATCCACGAAGCGACAAATCTGGGTTGAGAAACCGGGGATGCCGCCTCCATGTTCAATCAGCTTACGATCATAATAGGTATCCACACTCCAGCCGAACCCATAATTCGCGAAACTGCCGTTGTTCAACTTGGTCGGCCTCCACATCTGCTGCAAGACGGGCTGCGGCAGGATGAGGTCCGAATAGAGTGCCGCATCCCATTTTGTCATATCGACCACAGTTGTAACCAGGGCTCCTGCCGAAAAGGCTCCCGTTGGGCTCACGTACTCGCCATTATATAGCCTACCATCCTTAAAGCTATAGCCGGCAGCCCGATTCTTGATAATGTCATACAAATTATTGACCCGCGTTGCTGTCATTCCCAGCGGGGTAAAGATGCGCTCCTTAAGAAAATCCCCATAGGACTTGCCGCTCATCTTCTCGATGAGCACGCCAAGCAGGATGAAGTTTGTATTGCTGTAGTCCCACCGCTCACCCGGCGGAAACTCCAATGGCTCCTCGGCTACCGTACTGATGAGTTCCATAGGGGTACGGTCTTTGCGCAGGACAGTGCTAAGGTCGGGACGAGGTGGGATGTTCGTGTAGCTTTTAATGCCGGAAGTATGGGTCAGCAGGTTCCGCACAGTCACCTGGTTCCAAGCGGTGGGCAGGTCTGACAGATAGGTTGTGATCTTCGCGTCCAGAGAGATCTTCCGCTCCTGAACCAATATCATGACTGCTGTCGCGGTAAACTGCTTGGTAACCGAGGCCAACTGGTAGACCGTGTCTTTGGTCGCAGGCATATTCGCCTCAACGTTTGCCAGCCCATAGCCTCTCAGAAGGATAGGCTTGCCTGCGCGTACTACGGCCACCGAGACGCCAGGAATATGGCGTGTTTCCATCTGCCGCTTTATGTAGTCGTCTACCTTGTCGGCGCGGACCGGTATAGAGATCAGGCAGTGCAGAGCAACGACAAAGGGCGCCAGCGAGAGACGCGGTTTGTTCATAGAGGCGGATTTCCTTCCATATGTAGATTCGTTCCGCGGTGCCTGCGAAGCAGGAATTTATCGTATGTGCTACGTCGCGTTGGAAATACAGTTCGACCTGGGCAAGACTTGGTATGATCCGACATAGAACGCAATAGAGTGCTTCCTGAAGCGGATTGGGACTACGCGAAGCGCAACATTGTGTTTCAGACCGGCGTTTCAATGCCGGGATAAAGGTCGAAGAGGAATTCTTAACCAGGCATCATTGAGATAAAGCTATCTTAGCATGGAAGAGGCCGCTGTGTCTTGGAGAATCGGAGCGGAAATTGTGTGGAATTAGCGAAGGAGCGCTTTTTTGCGGAACTCACCTGGCGTCAGGCCGGTATGCCGCTTGAACAGGGTACTGAAGTGGCTCTGATCATAAAAGCCGAGCATGGCGGCGATCTCCGCCAGCGTCAGAGGAGAAGTGGTTAATTCGTGGCACGCCTGCTCCAGGCGCAGTTCACGCAGATAGTCGCCGATGGTGCGGCGATGCTTCTCGCGGAAGACACGGGTAAGGTGCGTAGGGTGTACGCCCGCAGCCTCCGCAAGCTCCTGAAGCGAGAGGTTCTCTGTGAAGCGAGCGTGCAGCAGCTCCTCCACCCGACTCAACCAGCGGGGATGGCAGCTCTCCATCGAAGCAGGCGCTTGCCGCGCCATCTCGCCAATGAGTTCCAGGGTCAACCCTTCCAGCATCAGCGGGGTCAGATTGTCCTGACGGAGAAACTCACGATGCAGGCGCGCCGCGAGTTGGAGGGGGAGCGGGGCGCGATAGGTAACAGGGGAATCGCCAAACGCGGTATATTGTCGCACCCGTTCCAACCATTGCGGGGTGATACCCATATGGAACGTTTGGAAGCCCGCATGCGAGTGGGTCGCATGGGGTTCACCTGCGGGAAGGAATATCAGGGTCGCGGGTTCCCGAAGTAGGGACTGGCGCGGGCGCGTATCTAACACGGTTCCGGCCATCAAAAAGATGAGTTGCGCTTCCGAATGGGCGTGAGAGGGGTTCCGATACTCCCGAGGGTAGGTCGTCTCGACGAAGTCCAGGCCGTTACAAGCGTAGGTTGTACTGAGGATCTGATCCTCAGCGCCAGAAATAGATATGCTCTCCCGTTTTGTCATACGCTCCGATCCCCGATACGTTGCTTCACCACCCCATTATACTACAGAGGCGTGCCATGGCACAATCCGAAAGTCATGCGCCCAATGGGTTATGCACTACGGAGATATATGTATCAACGGAAAGCAAATACGAGGCGATCCGGGCAGGTACTGAGAGTATCCTGCCCGGATCGGTTTCCTTACGCGGCCAGGCTTAAGAAGCGTTCGTGGACGACCTTATCGTCTTTGACGGTATAGACGCCCACCTCCTCGAAGGTAGTACGCTCTCCTGTGGCTTTCGGCGTGACATGGAGCTTAAACCAAACGGCGAACTGATCGCCGTTGATATATGGCCCTGTGACCTCCGCTCCGTGCACCTCGTGGTTCTCCATAAACCACTGCCCCTTGGCCTTCACGGCTGCCAGGCCGCGCGATTCAGCCGGATCGCCGGAGGCTTCGACACTCACGATATCCTCTGCGTAGTACCGTGTCATCGCTGCGTCGAACTGCCCCTCCCGACAGAGGTTGACCAACCCCTGCGCCACTTCTTTGATTGCCATTCCCTGCTCCTTTCAAAGGAAATTAGACGAAACTCTCCTTTGTACACTCCCAGGGCTTGCTGCCTGAGCGACAGGCAGCCACCAAACTCCAGAAGAAACGGGTTCCCTTTTCTCGCTATCGTCGCCCAGCAACGACGCTCTCTTCTATCTCTACGACGGCGCCAATTTGAAGTTCCCTTACGCATCGCACAAGGGCTTCTCTTTCCGGCCGTAGCGTCTTAGGGAGCATCAACCGTGGATGACCTGCGCGGCGAAGCGCTCCATCTCCTCCAGTTGCGGGCTGCACTGGAGCAGGAAGAAGTCCACTCCGACCTCCTCGAAGGCGGCCACGCGGGCGCGCACCTGCTCCGGTGTGCCCACCAGGCCGGTGCGCAGGCCCCGGTTCGAGACGGAGTAGTCCTCCAGCGACACATGCTGCTCCAACTGCGTCCCGGCCAGCCACTGCTGGTAGTTGGCATAGCCCGCTGCCGTGCCGCGCACGTCGGTGATCCGCTCCTTCTCCGCTTGCGCCTCCGCTTCGGTATCCCGGACGATGGCATAGCCCGCCACGCCGAACTTCAGCGACGGCAGCCCGAGCCGTTCGCGCCGCGCCCGCATATCCGCAATGCGCGCTCCGATCTTCTCCGGCGGGTCGCCATGCATCACATAGCCGTCGCAGGTGCGGGCGATCAGATCTCTGGCCGCCTCCGACTCGCCGCCCGCGTAAAGCAGTGGGCGGGGCCGCTCCGAAGTGGTGACCGGCTTCGGCTGCAGGACGTTGTCCTCGACGCGGTAGTAGCGGCCCGCATACGAGAAGTGGTCGCCGCTCCATACGCCATCGAGGACGGACAGCCACTCGCCGGTGCGGGCGTAGCGGTCGTCGTGCTGCTCGAAGGCGATGCCGTACTTCTTGGCCTCGTCGGCCCACCAGGAGGAGACCACGTTGAGGGAGAGCCTGCCGTTGCTGATATGGTCCATGTTGGCGGCCTGCTTGGCATGCTGCGCCGGGTTGTGGAAGGTAGGGCGGACGGCGACCATGATCTCCTGCTTGCGGGTGACCGCAGCCAGGGCCGCCGCCGTGGACCAGGCGTCCAGGGCGGGCGCCTCCTCGCCCTTGATGTCGTTGAGGTAGAGTTCGGCGACCAGGGTGAGGTCGAAGCCGATCTCCTCGGCGCGGACGGCCAGGCGGGAGACATACTCCCAGGTCGCCTCCATCCCCTCATCCCCCACATTCCGCAGCCAGCCCCCGAACACGGGGAGCCAGTATCCGTAGCGCATCTAAGCGTTCCCTCCCGTCGCGCCCCGCTGCGCCTGCTCCGCCTCGGCGACCAGGAAGTCCACCAGCCGGGCGTGGGGATCGAAGCCGACGACATTGACGGCGTCGGCCACAAAATTGGAGAGCGCGTTGATGTCGTAGTAGACCAGCGTGCCATCGCGGTCGTCCACCATCGCCTCGATCCCGCCCACATCCAGGCGCGTCGCCTGCGCGATACGCTCGACCGCCGCGATCACCTCCGGAGCGGGCGTGGTCGCCTCGACCTTCAGGCCGGTCTTCGGCGCATCCAGGGGGCAGGCGGAGCGGGTCAACTCCCGCCCGTCGGCGGTCTGGCAGATGTCGGCAGGGCAGAGGTTGAAGCTCTCCCCGGTGGTGTAGACATTGATGGCGTACAGGTACTTCCCGCCCAGGGTCTCGATGCGGGTGATATGGCCGTCGCGCGCCGGAATGTACTCCTGCACGAGCGCCGTGCCGTCCACGCCCAGCTCGATCGCGCCCGCCTCCGCCGCGTGTTTCAACGCCTCGGGCGTGTCGTAGCGGACAATCCCCGCGCCGCTGCCGCCGATATTGGCCTTCACCACGACGGGGAAGCGTAGCCCCTCCGCCGCGACCGGCGCGAGGTCCGGGCTGTTGAGGACTCGTGCTTTCGGGTAGGACAGTCCCAGGCTCTCCAGCAGTTCGAGCTGCAGCGCCTTGCTGGTCTCATAGGTGAAGGTCTGCGCGCCGTTGATCACACGCACGCCGCGTCGCTCCAGGTGCGCCAGCAGCGCATGGGTATAGAAGATCCCATTGCTGTTGCCGCGCAGGTAGGCCGAGGGGCTCATGCGGTTGAAGAAGAGGGAGTACTCGGTCTCTTCATGGGCCGTAGGATCGTATCGGTGTCGGCGGGCATCCAATCGAACATAAGGGAGGCCGCGTCGGTCTAGTTCCGCAAACAGCGGGCGAAACCAGTCGGGGTGCTCATGATAGATGGCAAAGGGTAACATGGCGTGAAGTCTTTCTCATCAGGGAATAAAGCAAGGCGTCGGGCCGTCGCCTCAATTAGGTCATACCGGGAACATCATAATACCTCACGGCGTAACTGCGGGAAAACTTTCGCCACTTTCCCCAGCAGATAGTCGCCATACGTGCCCTGAAATGTATGGACGCTGGCCTGGTCCCAGCGCTCCGTCCGGTTGTCGTTGATTACGGCGCTGTTCTCGATGGGCCGCACCTCGGCAAAGAAATTGGGGTCGAAGAAGAAGGCGAAGGAGAGGCGGTTTCGGCCGGAGACGTTGCGAACACGGTGCGGGGTGGAGAGATAGCGCCCGCCCGTCATCCGGTCCAGCATATCGCCGATATTGCACACAAAGGAGTTCGGCAAGGGCGGGGCCGCGACCCACTCCCCGCCGATCTTCACCTCCAGCCCGCCCGACATATCCTGCTTCAGGATGGTGAGCAGGCCGTAGTCGGTGTGTTCGCCCACGCCGAAGACCGGCTCGGGGCCGCTATTCGGAGCGGGCGGCGGATAGTTGAAGATGCGAAAGAGGATCAGCGGGTCGGACGTATAGCGGTCCGCGAAGTAGGTCGCTTCCAGGCCGAGGCTGAGGGCGATGCCGGCCATCAGGGCATGGCCCAGCCGCGTCAACGCCGCGATGTACTCCAGCACGGCTTCCCGGAAGCGCGGCATATCGGGCGGAAAGAGGTTGCACCCATGCATCGGCATCCCGGCCAGAACCAGGGGATGGTCTTCGCCCAACTCGGAGCCGAAGTAGAGGCCCTCTTTGATATCGGGCCTGCCGGAGGTCAGTTCGCCGCCGACAGGGAAGTAGCCGCGCCAAGCCCTGCCGCCGTGCTCCATGCCGATCCGCTGCTTGGTCTCTTCCGGCAGCGCGAAAAACTGGCGGCTGAGGTCTTCCAGCCTCTGCTGCAACGCCTCTTCGACCCCATGCCCGACGACATAGAAGAACCCGCTCTCCTCACAGGCCCGGCGTATCTGCGCAGCGACCTCGTGTACTGCTTCCGCCCCGGACACCAGAGGCCCGACGTCAATAACCGGAAGTTGTGATTTATCCGTCTTGCTCAATCTCTTCCTTCCAGGACCCTGTCCCGACGGTTTTTCTCGTTATACCCGATTCGGCCTGGAAACGCGCAACACGGGTGAAATCGCATCGCGAGTCCTATAATCAGAACCGGGGCCGATGGGATCTATCGGGCACAGCGAAAGCCGGTGGGAAACAAGAAGGTTACCTCCTCATGCAAGGCTGCTCCAACATATAAGCCGGCTTTGTCAAATGAGGGCAATCCTCTATCGACAGCGGGCAAGTCAGGTGAATAAGGGAGGGGTCGTCCCATTTCGATGCGCATTTGAGATGGCTGAGGCTTCCATAACCGTAACACCGTCTGTCTGAATCCTGTGCGATCCTCCTCCTCCGGTGGGAATAGAAAAAGAAAAGGATGGATCCATACGGGGGGATGATCATAAGCGCCGGCAACCATCGGGTAGAAGTCCCAACCTAACAGAGGCCGGAAGATATTCACCATTTCTTCAACATTGACTCTCATCATCAGCTTTTCCATCCCGAGAGGAGTGAAATTGGCGCGGTGGAAGATAAGAGAGAGCCAGCTATAGTGTGCGATGTTTGCGCGTAACTCCGGCAACACGATACCATCCCCATTGACCCCCATGGGAACCCTGTAAGGGGTATCTGCTGCTGCATTGTTTTTTATATTTTTCCACACGACCGCCATGGTAATGTCTCTGCTGGAGTAGGGCGGGGAAGGGGAAGGAACTACCAACTCCGCCCCATTGAGGATCATGTCCTGAACCCCATATTCGCTCTTATCGAAGGGCCGAGAACCGTTGGGAAGGAGCTGGTCCGGCTCCTTCCAGGTTTCCCGCAGAGGTGTGAGCGCCTCCTTCGTTGCCTCCTTCGACCACTGCCCAAAAACCTCGCCCGAAGCAGATTTCGGCAGCCATGGAATAGCGTTGCAATATACCCTTGAGCTGACATCCGCATAGCTTTCCCCTCCCCGGATGAGTTCCGTCAGCTTGTCCTCATGCAACTGGCGGATGCGCTCCCACGTCTGCTGCCTATCCGCAATGTACCTGGCAAACCAGGCGGGAGGCGCATCCACTCCCTTTGGTCCAAAAGCCGCCAAACACCACTCGTAGGGCGTCGGCAAACGCTTCCCACGCCAACTTGCATACAACGCCGCACCCGACATCGGGACGCCGATCACCGGATAGTTGCGGATCGAAGGAGGAAACGGGTTCCCCGGAGCACCCCAACCCCACGGATAGAGCGCCGCGATCACTTCCGGTTTCTCGCGCTCACTCTCGGGGATCGAAGCCCAGAAGGCCAGATAGTCGCTGTTGGACACCTTGCTCCGATCTATCTTGAACGGAGCTACACATGCGACTGTCTCTCCTTCCAGGTCCGGCTGAAGCAATTGAAGGTAGTGAGGGATT
>DATGIG010000736.1:0-3425 GCA_035295825.1 Chthonomonadaceae bacterium
AGCATACTGCAATGCCGTTCTATGGGTCCAGTCGCGCTTGTTGACATCGGCTCTCCTGGCAAGCAGCGCCTTGACCATCGGCAGGTTATCCGACTGAACTGCCGAGAGGAGTGGGGTTTCTCTCATGTTGGCACTCCAGATATTCACCTCGGCTCCGTTCTCTACCAGCAAAAGAGCCATTTCTGGTCGGCCAAAAGACAGGGCGCTTGTCAGCGCGGTTTCCCCATTCTTCATCCTGGCATTTACGTTTGCGCCTCGATCCAGTAACAACCTGACAATTTCACTGTATCCATTGACCGATGCGCGTAGGAGAGCCGTTTCCCCGGACTGGTTGCTGGCATTGACCTTCGCGTCTCTATCCAGCAAGAGTTGAACGATGGATCGGTATCGGAGGGCTGCTGCCTTAATCAAGGGAGTATCTCCGTCATGCTCGCTCTCCTCGGCAGCAGCGCCCTGATCGAGCAATAGGCGAACGGCAGCCACACGGGCAGAGAAGACGGCATACATCAAAGCCGTTTTTCCAGAAGAGTCCCTGGTGCGCACGCTGGCCTTATGCTCTAGCATTAAGCGTATCAGGTCCGTATTCCCTCGTAAGGATGCCATCATCAAGGCCGTCTTGCCATCCTGGTCTTTTGCCTCGACCGCCGCTCCTCGGTCCAGAAGTGCCTTGACCAGAGGCAGGTTATCTCCATCCTGCCAACAAGCGATCTGTAATGCCGTGGGAACTGTTGGGGGAGGAGGCCAATTGCCCCGCAGCCTGTCCAGAAGCATCCGCCAGAGGGATACTTGCTGGGGCGGTTCGTCACATGCGTTTGGATCAGCACCATCCGCCAGGAGGGTGATCCCCGACTTCGTGTTATGGTGCTTGAGGGCAGTAATCAGGAAGTGGTTCAGCCGCTCTAGGCGAATGGGAGCGTAAACTATCCAGCCCAGGCCGCTGACCAGGGCCACTAAGAGCAGGAGGGAGATTGTCAGACTAAAGCGTTTTCCAGGCATCAGCTTGTTATCCAGGATAGCGCTGCCACACAATGCGGGTGGTGTCATACTGGGCAGGAATATCTGCTTTCGCCTCTTCTTCATTGGCGTGGTCCATATCCTGAACGACTTTCCAGTGCCGATTACAGGTGAACCGATAGATCTCTCCAGTGTCGTACTGGCAGACGGCAAATCCATATACGAGGCGGTCCTCCCCTTCGGCTCCCATCAATTCACCAAACGGGACCTCCCCAGCCCACGCCCACCATAAGACGTGAGCACCATCTAGCAGCGGGGGTGGTACGCTCATGGCCGATCCTCCTGCCCCTGACTACCCCTCAACAACTCCTGCTCCCCTATGCCCGCACTGCCGTCTGTGCCTCTCAGAAGAATCTGGCTCTGCTCCTGCGTCGGCTCTACGGAACCTCGTACCAGAACCTCCGCGGCGGGTAGGGTATCGGAGGTGACGGGTGGGATATAGGGAAGTCGCCTGCCTTCCTGATGTGTCTGGTAGGCAGAACGCGCACACTTCCAGGACAACAATCCGATACAGAACGCCAGGCTACAGACGATCAGGAAAATGGTTATCGCGAATGTCATACCACCTTCCGAATCGCGGCCATCGCCCGCAATTGAAAGGCTTACGATGGTTATTGCAAGCCCGAGTAGGCTGAATGTAAACAAAAGGCATGCCATGGCGATGCCGGCAACCAGAAAAGCTTTTACGTAGGCTTCCCCCTTTTTCAAAAGATATTTCCGCCTCTGCTTTTTCTGCTCGAGTGTGTTTCTCATAGCCGGTCCCGCCGCTCCGCTTGAAAGGGAGTACGACGCATTCAGACATGAATCCTGCACCTGGGCTGGCGGCAGTTTCCAGGACCGACAGGCCAGGAAAAAGGCAACTTCTGAGAAGCAAGATTTAAGGGAATCTGCCAGCATGGGGGGGACGGCAAGGACAAAGTTATGTTCCTGGCCGGATCGTTTTGGGAGGGAAGCATGCAACGCAGTGAACTTCGAATCTACACGAGCCTGATGCTGGCGGGAATGCTGGCTGTGCTGGCGTTCCTGGCAGGCGCCCATATTATCCACACGCGCCAGCCGATGGGGCGTTATACCCTGACCGATCTGGGGGCGGTGGCCCAGGAATCGAGCCTGGCGCATGGAGGGGCGCCCTCTGTCAATCGCATACGGCAGAAGGTCGCCTGGAAACATCTGCCAGGCGGGCGCGGCGTGCAGGCGTATATTCTGGATCACGGCAAGCGCCGCAGCCTGGGCACGCTGGGCGGCAAGGTCAGCTACCCTATCGCCCTCAACGACGCCGGCCAGGTTGCCGGCTACTCTCTACGATCCGACCAGAGCCCCCACGCCTTTTTATGGCAGGACGGCCGGATGCTGGATCTGGGCACGCTGGGCGGCCGCTGCAGTTGGGCCTGGGACCTCGACTGGCAGGGTCACGTGGTCGGCGCGGCGGACACCAGCAGCGGTCCCACCCAGGCCTTTGTATGGAATCAGGGCGTCATGACGGATCTGGGGACCCTGGGCGGCGGCGAGAGCGCGGCGCGCAGCCTCAACGCCAGAGGCCAGATCGTGGGTGAAGCGGAGACGGCCACCGGGGACCTGCATGCCTTTCTCTATAGCGACGGCGTGATGACCGACCTCAATACCCTGACGGCGATGCCGCGCGACTGGGTCCTGACTTCCGCCACCCGAATCGATAGCGCCGGGCGAATCTGGGGAGAGGGAATCTATCAGAACAAGACCCGCAGCTTTCTGTTGACGCCGGTCTCCTGATGTCCGCAATGGACGCAGCGTCGGCTGCGGACGGACCCTTTACGATATTCCTGCGAAATCTCTGGCGGGGCGACGGTCACCGATCGTCGCCCCAGACCGTACTCCCATAGGCGCAGCGGTAAGGCGATGGTCGCGGCTCAGCATCTGCCGCAATAGAATCCTGCCTCGATGGATGCGCGTGCGCGTGGTCCCGATAGAGGAATGCATGATCGAAGCGATCTCCTCGTAGGACTTGCCCTGCACATCACACAAAAGCACCGCTACCCGAAACACCTCCGGCAGCGCCAACAACGCATTCTGCAGCCGCTCGTCCAACACCTGCTCCAAAAGCTCTCTTTCCGGATTGGCGCTCTCATCGGCGATCTGCAAGAGCAGGTTCTCCTCGCTCTCCTCCTCGCCCATGGGCTGGTCTAAGGAAAGCGGCTTCTGCTTAGGCCGGCGGCGCATCAGGTCAATGAACAGGTTAGAGAGGATGCGGAAAAACCAGCTCTCGAACGGCAGTTGGCGATTATAGGTAGCAAAGGAGCGGTAGGCGCGCAGGTAGGCTTCCTGGGTCAGGTCCTCGGCATCGTCGCGATTGCCGGTCATGCGGTAAGCCATGTTATAAGCCTGGCGCTGGGTGCGCTCGATCAGTTTCTCGAACTCTTCATGGTCGGCCGGCG
>DATGIG010000737.1:0-4984 GCA_035295825.1 Chthonomonadaceae bacterium
GCCAGCGGCGAGAAGACGATCTGCCCGATGCCCTCTCGCTGGCAGAGCGGAACGATCTCTTTCTCGACGTCGCGACCGAGCATATTATAATACGGCTGGCTGGAGACGAAGCGGTCGAGGTTATGCGCCTTCTGGAAGGCGACCGCCTCGGCGATCTGCGCCGCCGTCCACTGGCTGAATCCAATGTAAAGGACTTTGCCCTGCGTCACCAGATCGTCGAGGGCGCGCAGGGTCTCCTCCAGCGGCGTCTCTGTGTCATAACGGTGGCACTGGTAAAGGTCCACATAATCCAGTCCCAGGCGCTTGAGGCTGCGCTCGCACTGCTCCAGGATGTGCTTACGAGAGAGGCCGCGGTTGTTGGGCATGGGGCCGTCGCCCATCGGGAAGTAGACTTTCGTGGCGACCACGTAGGTGTCGCGAGGGTACTTTTTGAGCGCCCGCCCGACGACCTCCTCCGCCTGTCCCGAGGCGTAGACGTTGGCGGTGTCGAAGAAGTTGATGCCCAGATCATACGCGCGGCCGATGCATTCCTCGGCGGTGCGGTCCTCGGTCGCGTTGCCATACGTGAGCCAGCTTCCGAGGCATATTTCTGAAGTCTCCATACCGCCTAACTTACGGTATTTCATGGACCCCTCCGTCGAAAAATATATGGTTAGGATACCTTAATCAGTCGTCGGCGCTGACATAATAGAACAGGCAAGCGGTGCGGGGCTGGAGAAGACTGGAGGAAAGAACCAGAAGTCTCCTTCGGAAAAGGAGCTGATTGTCTCCAAGGCAGAGGCCGGAGACAGGATGGGGCATAATGAAGAGAGTGGTGTCAGCGTATGCGAAGCAGAAGCATAAGTTTATTTGCCCTGTTACTCCTGGCCGCTCTGGTGACGGGCCTGGTCTGGCTGGTCTACGCTCCCATTCGCCAGGAGAAGCTCAACCGCGCCCTGATTGCCGCCATCAAGAACAATGACACTCAGAAGGCGCTGGCTCTCTTGGCTGATGGGGCAGATCCCAATTCCAGAGATGAGCCTCCTCAACATCTATCCCTCTGGAGGCTGCTTCTGGATGACCTGCGAGGTAAACGACCAGCACTTTCGGACGCTCCCACCGCATTATTCCTGGCTTGCTCTGGCAGTCAGAGAGATACACAGCCACCAGATAATCCGATCTTGGTGAAGGCGCTCTTAGATCGAAGGGCAGCCGTGGAGGTGCCAGGATATAGTCCCCTCCTTGCGGCTGCCTATTGGGATAATACGGCTGTGAGCACCCTCCTGATCGAGAAAGGTGCGAAGGTCAATTTCAATCCTGCCGACACGGATGGTAATACGCCTCTACTATATGCTGCTGAGCATAGCAATGAGGCATTGATAAGACTGCTCGTCAGCAGAGGAGCAGATGTGAATACGGTATTTACCTGGGATTTCCCTGGCCGCAAAAGTTGGTATGAGACGCCTTTGATGGCAGCCCAATGGACCAATGTGGATGATCCTGCCATAACGGATCTGCTCTTATCCCGAGGAGCAAAGGTCAATGGGCCTGATACTTCACAATCGCATAGGAAGTGGACGCCTCTCATTGAGGCCATTCGCTTTGGCCGATCCAGGTCAGTACGAATCCTGCTTCAGCATGGAGCCGACGTGAATCTCGCAACACGAGATGGAGACACAGCCCTCAAGATAGCCATGCAGGCGGGGGATAAGCAAATCGTTCAGATGCTGAAGCAGGCGGGCGCGAAGAAGTAGCCAGGAAAGGAGTGATTGCCCAATACATCCATGGACGTGACCATTCAAATTGAAGACAAGGAGAGGGAGTGATGGGAGCCTTACACGAAGCCATAGAGGATTGGAACGACGAGCAGATTCGCTGGCTTCTGGGCCATCATGCGGATGTCAACGCCAGAAATGCAAACGGGGAAACTCCCTTTACCGCACGGTCGGGCTGGTCGCTGCCTGCATCATCACGCCGGCAATTGATGCAGAGGATGCTCAAGCACGGACCGGATGTGAATGTACAGAATAATGAGGGCATGACGGCTCTGATGCATGCGGCCTTGTATGGCGAAAGTTCCATCGTGGATTTTCTTCTGAAACAAGGCGCAAAGGTCAATCTGCAGAATAAGGCGGGTTGCACCGCCTTGATGAATGCTGTAGAGGAAGGCCACACGCAGATCGTGCGGTTGCTGCTGGCGAACGGTGCGGCAGTAGACCTGCGAGACAATAAAGGCCGGACCCCGCTCCAGATAGCAAAGCGATGGGTGGGCAAGAGGTTGGTCACTCTGCTCAAGCAGGCAGGCGCAAAGGAGTAGAGGTAACCTATGCGCAGGAAACGTCTCCGTTTTATAATAGCCCTCTTGATACTGGCTGTTATGATCGGCGGGCTGGGATGGATCACCAATGCTACCCTTCGCCAGGAGCATCTAAACCGTGCCCTCATTGCCGCCATCAAGGAGAATAATTCCAGGAAGGCCCTCACGCTTCTGGATGAGGGAGCAGATCCGAACGCCCGCGACAATCCCCAGGTTCCGCCATCGTTTCTGCAGATGCTAATGCTGCTGCTGCGTCGTCATTACCAGGACACCGACCGACCGACCGCTCTGCTGCTGGCCCTGGGAGTGCGAGTGGAATTCGATACGCACAAAAACAGCACTGCGATGAGCGGTTCGCCAGACAAGGATAATCTCCAGATTGTCCAGGCTTTATGCGATCATGGCGCGGATATGAATGGCAGAAGCACCTGGGGATATACCCCCATCATGGCAGCAGCCTTTGCGGAAGCCCCCACGAGCATCATCAAGCTTCTGCTCGATCGAGGGGCGGGCGTGAACGCCAGAGACATTCGAGGACAAACAGCCCTGATGCTGGCAGCTGGCAACTGGAACGTTGCGAATGTCCGCCTTCTGTTGGAGCGTGGTGCGGACGTGAAAGCCAGAGACAAGCAAGAGAGCACAGCCCTCATAGAAACCGTTCGCAAAACGGATGATCCCCCTTCCACCAACACCGATGGAATGATCCACAAGACACTGGAAGTGCTGCTGGATCATGGCGCAGACGTCAATGCGCAGGACGATGCTGGGATGACCGCTTTGATGCATCTGTTCCTGAGCACTGAGGGGGAAACAGATACGTGCGCACATCTGCTTATCGAGCGAGGAGCCAATATCCATCTGAAGAACCATCGAGGGGAAACGGCAACCCCCTGCCCAACGAGATAGATCGGCTCAACGCCCTTCTCGCAGAAAATACGAACCCCTGACGCCGTTCCTTAACCATTCAATTCATTTGGTAGAGATGCACGTCGTAAGGCTGAAAATCGTCCGCGAACTGCCCGTTGCGTAACGGAATCGCGCGCGATTCGCCGAGAACTTCTACTGTTCCCTTTTTCGACCGGCCCGGCACGGTGAAGGTCGCATGGGCCGGGCCGTTGTGCATGCCGGCGGCGAACAGATAGGTCGCGCCGCCCACTCGCTTCTCCATCGTGGCGATGGGGACCTGCGGCGAGGATGAGCGGACGACGGCGGCACCGTCACGAATCGTAGGGCTGTTCAGGACGGGCGCCAGCGCGTGGATCTGGCGATTGATGGCGGTCACTGCCTTCAGCATTTCTGGATCGTCCAGCAGCGCATGCTCATCGAAGGTAGGCTTGAACTGATGCACGAAGTAGACGAGTCCCCGTGAGCCGTGGATGAGCGCCATCCACACTTCCGCCCGGACCTGGCGCGGCGTCGCCTTTCGCTCCCCGCTGATGCGGGTGCATTCGATGCAGTTCCATACTGGTTTGCCGCCCTCTGTCCAATGGACAAGGCGCGTCACCCCCTTCGCGACATACCACAGATCGTTCTCGCGATCCGGCGTGTCCAGGCCGGCGATGGGATAGACGTCGAAAGAGACGATATCGCCGCCCTGGACATAGCTTCGATAATCGTTCAGGGAAGCCCCCGGTCCGCGCCCGACCCAGGCATCGTTGGCAACGCCCTGCCCCAGGTTGAGCAGGACCGGGCGCGTGGGATCGGCGGCGCGCAGCCGCTCGTATTCCGCGACGACCTTTGTTGGGGGAATGCAGGGGCCATACCCCTGTGACTTGCCATCGGCGCTCGCGAGGGGCTGCGCGTTGTCGGGTTCGTCTCCCTGCAGCCAGCCCTGAATAATCGGGTCGTCCCGGTGCGCCAGGCCGACGGCGTTCTGCTCGCAGAAGACCGGCATGCCGGCTGCCTTGAGCGCGGCCAATTGAGCCTCGGTCGGTCCCTGCCACAGTCCCACATAGAGATCGAACCCGGCCGCTTGGTAGAGCGCCGCGTCTTTGGGGTCCTGGAGCCAGACGGCTATCGGGAAGTAGTTCGGGCTGGCCGGCGGCCCGTGTTTCCAAGCGGCATACGGAGCCTGTTGCGTTCTGCCGGCTCCCCGCCTCACGCCGGCAGCTCCCGTTACTACCGTCATCGCGATGGCGACCAGGAGGAATCGATATCTACGCGTCTGCATGGGGATTGTGCCTCATCCGCCTGATAGGATTGATTCTACCGGAGATACCGGTATAGTACGGGAAATACCGGCAAGCGTCCTGCTGGAGGAGGCACGCGTGCTATGAGACAAAGGATCTTATCGCTTCCAAAAGTGGATGTCCGCGTGGACACGGAAGCGGCGCTGGGACCTCTGGAAGGCTGGCGGCACACGCTGGGGCAGGGCGGCATCAATGCTCTGCCTCTGCCGTCACGTGTTGTCGAGGGCGTCCGCAAGCTGCAGCCGCGCCTCATCCGTATCTTCCTGCAGGAGTTCTTTCAGGTCTATGCGGAGCAGGGTCGCTTCGACTGGCAGCGGCTCGATCCCTACATGGAGGCGCTGGACCGGACCGGGGCTAAAGTCGTCGCCGACATCTCCCTCAAGCCGCATTCTCTTTTCCCCGTGGTAGATCAGGCCCTCTGGAAGCCGGCGGACATCGCCGCCTGGCAGCAGCTGATTTTCGCGCTCGTGCAGCGCTACTCCGTCGAAAAACCGCTCGT
>DATGIG010000738.1:0-5692 GCA_035295825.1 Chthonomonadaceae bacterium
AAAACTTCCGCGCCTGTCATCTCGATCTCCTCTCGCTCCTGTGCCCGCTGCTCGATAACCGCATCCAGTACCGCAAACAATTCGTCTTGCTCATCCTCTTCCCGCTTGTGTTTGATAAGCAAATAGAGATACATCAAAGCCTTGCGAAATGCCGTCTGGACCTCATCCGGAAGCGCATCCAAACGCGATGCCACCTCGCGCAAGGCTATCACTAACGCCTCCTTCGGCTCTTCCGCCATCTGCAACGCTCGCAACGCCAGTGTGACTGCTTCCCCCAACCCGAGCAGGGCATCTGGAGGCGTCTGATGTAGGTTCAGAAACAGCGTCTCCCAGGCCGGAATGAACGCCTGCAACTCATTCGGGACATCCATGATCGCCTGCAAATTCAGCGCATGCGTCCAGGTCCGCTTGCCCGTGTAGAACACGATGGGAACGACAGGATACAGGTTCCACTTCGAGGGCGGGAGCCGTTGATCCTGAAAACCGCGAACTTGGGTCTGCCACAGTTGTACCATGTACGACAAGAGACGAAAACCCATGCTTCGATCCGGCTTGGATTGGTGTTCGAGCAGCACATACACCCAGACGAAACCGCGTCCCCGTCGGAAAGGAACTCGATAGAGCAGGTCGGCCTCCTGCTTCTGCAGATCATCCGGAACGAAGGAGCGGTTGATCCGTTCCGCACGATGGAAATCGAGTTTGTCCGCCAGGTCAGCAGCAATCAGACGCAGCAGGCCGCGCAGGTTTTCGGGCAGTTCCAGCAGCCACAGGGTTCCTCGGTCGGCAAACTCACGAACGGGCGGTTCGGTCTCCTCCGGCATTCTCTACGTTTCCCCTTCTGTCCTTGTACCATCCTTTCCCGGATTCACCACTATTCTACCACAGCAGGCACCTCTGGCAGCAGGAAGATGCTGGGCCGATAGCGAAGCATTAGAGGCGAAACAAAGATTGTATGCCGCTGACCAGGCGTCGGCAGGCGAACAAATAGAAGGGGACGACGATGACTCTAAAAGTGGGGCTGGTGGGAATGCGCGGCATCGGGATGACCCATGCCAACGCCTACCAGCAGGAGACGCTGGGCAAACTCGTGGCAGTGTGCGATATGGTGAAGGAGCGCGCCGATAGCGCGGCGGAGAAGTTCGGCGTCAACGCCTACTACCGCCTTTCGGATATGCTGCAGAACGAACCCGAACTCGACATCGTGGACGTGACGACGGGCGGCTTCGAGAACGGAAGCTGGCACTACGAGCCGGCGATGGAGGCGATGGAGGCAGGCAAACATACCCTGGTGGAGAAGCCGCTCTCCAACGACGTGAACGAGGCGCGGCAGATGGTCGCGAAGGCGGCGGCGAAGAATGTCTATCTTGGCTGCAACCTGAACCACTACTTCACGCCGCCCGCCGAAAAGGCGAAGCAGTACATGGACGAGGGGCGCATCGGCGAGCTGATCTACTGCCTGCACAAGATGGGCTTCTCCGCTGGCGAGGAGACCTACAGCCCCACGACTTCCTCCCGCTTCAAGAATTTCCCCTACGCCCACCTCAAGGCGTTTCTCTCCCACCCGTTCAGCGTCATGCGCCACTTCTGCGGCGACGTCACCCATGTGCAGGCGTTCGTCAATCGCCCCGGCTTCCGCCGGCGGGTCGGCGACGTGATGCTCTCCACCGTCAGCATCCATGTCCGGTTTGCCAACGACTGCGTGGGCTATCTGCTCAGCCAGCGGGGCGACGCCACCTACGGCCTGGGCGGTTGGTGGAGCTTGGAGGTCGCCGGGACGCACGGCACGTTCTGCATCGAGAACTGCATCGAGAAGGTCACCTTCTGGCCCGCGCCCAGCCCGGCGAAGGCGGGCGATCCCGCCAAGATGTCCGGCGGCGCGCCCGACGGCCCGGAGGTGACCAGCACCGGGATCACCGACTTCGGACAGACCTTCCCGCGCCGTATCCACGCCTTCCTGGAAGATATCACAAACGGTGTTCCGAAGGAATCGTTACGCGCCTCCGGGCGCGATGCCCTGGCCGCGCTCGAATACACCTGGGCGGTGATGGAATCCTATGAGCAGGGCGGCAACCTGGTCCGCCCGAACCCGCTGCCCCCGCTGCACGGCGACCCACTCTCTCTGCCCGACTGAGGTAATTCAAGGAACGCGCATGTCATTTCGCAGTCTTCGTTGCCTGCTTGCCCTGCTCTTCAGCCTTGGCGCGACCTCCTCGGCTTATGCTCAGGAGGGGAAGGAACCCCTCCCCCTGATTCCCCGGCCCAGAACGCTGGCTCTGCAGCCGGGATTCCTTCGCCTGACCGGTCAGAGCCGTATTGTGGCAAAGAGCAAGGAGTTGGAACCCCTGGCGAAACTGCTTTCGGAGGAGATCTTCCAGGTCACCGGCGTGCGCCTGGCTCCCGACACAGAGACCCGCTCCGCAGGGGATCTGGTTCTGGAGATCGCTCCGCAACCGGCAGGCGAAGCCTATACCCTGGACGTGGACCGTTCGGTGCGCGTTCAGGGGGGAAACTACCAGAGCGTGGCGGCAGGGACCGTGACGTTGCTCCAGAGCCTGCGCATATCGAAGGGCGTGCTGACCGTTCCCCGTCTCCGCATTCAGGATGCCCCGGCCTATCCCTACCGGGGCGCGCTCCTCGATCTGGCCCGCAAGTACCACTCTCCCGACGGCATCCAGCAGGTCATCGAGTTGTGTCGTCTCTATAAGATCCGCTTTCTGCATCTGCACCTTACGGACGACCAGCTCTTTATGTTTCCCTCCCAACACTTCCCCCAACTTGGGAGAAGCAACCACGAGTTTGCCCGCTTCGAGCCCGGATCGAAACCGCATATTGCGCCCTATACGCTCCAGGAACTCAAGCAGTTGGAGCAGTTCGCAAAAGAGCGCGGGGTCTGCCTTGTGCCGGAGATAGACCTGCCCGGCCACTCCGGCAGGCTCATTGCGGATGCCCCCGATCTGTTCGGCATTCCCGGCAACGGCTCGACCGTCAATATCGCCAGCCCCAAAACCCTCGAAGCGCTTACCCAACTTCTGAACGAGGTGATGGATGTCTTCCAGAGCACCCCGTATATCCATCTCGGCGCGGACGAAGTCGGCCTCGATGGCCTCGAACAGACCGCCGATTACCGGGAGGCGCAGACGCAGTACGGCATCCAATCGGTTCACGACCTCTACTGTAAATTTGTGGCCGATATGTGCGCGGTCGTCGCAAAGCGGGGCAAAAAGCCCCTCGTCTGGGAGGAAGCCTGCAATCCCGACGGCCCCTACCCGCTGCCGAAAGGCACGTTGGTCATGGTCTGGTCGCAAGGGCGCAACCCGAATGACCTTGTAAAACGGGGCTATTCGGTTGTCAACGCGACCTGGACGCCGCTCTATATCGTGCGCGACAACAAGAGAGCGCTTCCGTTCCTCTTCGACTGGATGCCGACGCAGTTTGGCCGTGAAGGTTCCACCGATTACACCACACTCACGGAGACGGAGAATCTGAAGGGCGCGCAACTCTGCTCCTGGGAGAACTCCGAAGCTATCGAGATCCAGAGCCTGCGCGACCGGCTCGCACTGGTGGCCGAGCGGGTATGGAACCCGCAGGCAGGCGGCGACTTTGCCGCGTTCCAATCACGTCTCGCCCACACAGACGCCCTCCTGGAGAAGCTGGTCCAGCCCATCGCGATCCAGGCACAAGGCGCCTTCATTCACGACGAAAACACCTTTACCACGCCGCTGACGCTGACGCTTACCCCAAGACGCCCAGGCCTGACGCTGAAGTACACCTTCGACAATAGCCTGCCCAATGCACACTGGCAGACCTACACCGGCCCTCTCACACTGGATCGGACGGTCTATCTACGGGCCGGGCTTTTCGATAAACAGGGTAGGCAGCAGGGCTACCTCATCGGAAGTTGGTTCCGCAGTGAGATCCCCATGAAGCCCAACCTCGCCACCAACAAGCCCGTGACCGTCGGCCCCTCGCCAGACCGCACGGATGCATGGTCCGCAAAAGTCGCGGTAGACGGTCGCGACGACGATGCCGACAGACACTGGGCCTCGGTAGGTGTCGCGCCGCAGTGGTTGCAGGTAGATCTGGAAAAGGTCGTTCCTATCAACTTCATCAATGTCATCACCTACTGGGATGGCAGCAGGTACTACCAGTGGAACGCCGAAGTCTCTGTAGATGGGAAAGTTTGGAAAAAGGTGCTGGACTTTTCGGAGAATAAAACGCCTGCGTCAGCGACGGGGTATTCCGGAAAATTCGCGCTGACTGATGCGCGCTATGTCCGCATCAACATGCTGAAGAACAGCGCCAACCCTTACGTCCACATCGTCGAGCTGATTGTGGACAAACGAGAAACGCCCACCAGGGAATCCATTTCGCACAACCGGGACCTGCAGAGCGATACCTGGGTCGCAACGGATGGCCTGGGCCGCACGCTGCCAGGTTTTGCGGAGTGCGGCCCGCCGCGCCCGAATAAGGTCGTGGGTATCTTCTACTTCCTCTGGATGGCAAAGGTCCACGACCCCGGCCACCTCTACGACAACACGCAACTCCTCGCCGCCCACCCCGACAATCCGCAGTATGGCCCAGAGGGCGCGTTCCATTGGTGGGGCGAGCCGCACCTGGGCTACTACCGCCTCCCGGATGATTTCGTTATCCGTAAGCACGCCCAGATGCTCACCGACGCAGGCGTGGACGTCATCGTCTGCGACGTGACCAACGCGATCACCTACGACGAGAACCTCCTCGCCGTCTGCCGCGTGTTCGAGGCGATCCGCAAGGAGGGGCGCACCACGCCGCGGATCGCGTTCCTCGCCAACTCCCGCAGCGCCGAGACCGTGCAGCACCTCTACGACACCTTCTATGCCAAAAACCTCTACCCCGACCTCTGGTTCCGCTGGAAGGGCAAGCCGCTCCTGATGGCTCCCTCAGAGGGCCTCAGCCCCCAATTAGCAGCGTTCTTCACCCTCCGCCAGTCGTGGGCCTGGACCGACCCGCACGGCTGGTTCGGCGACGGCAAGGACAAGTGGCCCTGGATTGAGAACTACCCGCAGCAGCCGGGCTGGCATGAGAGCAAGGACAAACCGGAGGAGATTAGCGTCTGCACCGCGCAGCACGCCACCTCCAACATCGGGCGCAGCTTCCATGACGGCAAAGAGCCGCCGCCCGACCAGATTAAACCCGAACTGGGGCTCTGCTTCGAGGAGCAGTGCCGACAGGCGCTCAAGGTAGACCCCGAGTTCGTCTTTATCACCGGCTGGAACGAGTGGATCGCCCAGCGCTTCGTCAACACGGGCGGCGCGCACTTTCTGGGGCATCCGCTCAAGGTCGGAGAGACGTTCTTTGTGGATCAGTACAACCAGGAGTACAGCCGCGACATCGAACCGATGAAGGGCGGGCACGGCGACGATTACTACTATCAGATGGTCGCCTTCATCCGCCACTACAAGGGCGTCCGGCCTACTCCGAAAGCCTCCGCGCCGAAGACCATCCATATCAACGCCGACTTCAAGCAGTGGGCGAATGTCGGCCCGGAGTATCTGGATGATGTGGGCGATACCACGCATCGCGATGCCCCAGGTTTCGGCGGGACCGGCCCCTACATCAACAACTCAGGCCGCAACGACTTCGAGACCCTGAAAATCGCCCACGACAATGCGAACATTGCGTTCTACGTCCGCACCCACGCGCCCATCACCCC
>DATGIG010000739.1:0-2000 GCA_035295825.1 Chthonomonadaceae bacterium
TCTGGTGTATACTTTGAAGAAAGACAGCTCTCTTTGCGGCAAATCCGCGCCGTACCAATTGACTTGTACCCACGGCTGCGTTTAGAGGCGGACACTGGAGATGCTTACCAGCGCTGGGAAGCGAAACCTGGCGCATGGAAGGAAAGCCGCGCATCAGATTGCAGTCCGCGAAGGCGGACTTCGCCTTTTAGAACGGGGATTCATCCCCGGACGACAGAGGAAACATGAACCCGCAAACCACCCTGTTTCTTGTTCACCTCAGCCATGAGTGGTCTTCGATGGTGCTGGGAGCCACGGTTGGCTGTGGGATAGCCGCTTACGGCTCCGGGGTTCTGCTTACGAGAACACGTATCAGCAAGCGCAAGCGGATACGCCGTCTCGGGATGGCGGTGCGTATGATCTGTCTCTCCCTGCTCGCAGTGAGCCTCGTCACCCGCGTTATCTCCTTTCTCCACATAGGTTGCTCGGAACTGCTTGCACAGAGTCATCAGTGTATCTCCAATCTCAAACAGGTGTCGATAGGAGCCTTGATGTATGCGCAGGATTATGACGAACGCCTGCCCCCGGCCATACACTGGTCGGAAGCCATCGACTCGCGCGTTAAGAAAGTCGCTGAAGAGCAGACCCATCCCGGCGATCCGTTTCATTGCCCCGCCGCCGATTCGCCGGCCAGCTATGGCATGAATGCGGCCTTGAGCGCAATCTCTCTCTCCGAGATCGACGCTCCCGCCGAAATAGCGCTGTTCTTCGATGCCGATGCGCCGATACGCTCGTTCGCAGGAGGCGTGAACGAGGTGGCGCGGGAACGCCACAACCACACGCCGGTTATCGCATTGGGGGACGGTCATGTCCGTCAGGTGAACGACTACGCCTGGAAGCAACTGCAATGGACGCTCTCCTCTGAGAGCGGGAAGCCGAAGACCGCGCCTTAACACACGACAAACAGAGCCATTCGCATCAGGAAACGCCGACTGAAGATTTTGCATGCACTTGGGCGATTGCCGCTCGTACAGAGTAAACCGGAAGTCCTATCGACCTCGGAGGGAGCCGTCATGTTCGTTTTTCGTTATCGTTTCGTAGGATACCGACTTCTGTTTTGCTGCCTTCTGGCCGCCGCATCCCTGCCATCGCTCGCCGCCGGGCCGGTCAGGGTCTTTGTCCTGGCCGGGCAGTCCAACATGGAGGGGCAGGGCGCCATCAGCGCCCTGGATGAGAACGGCCGGGAACGCCCCGGCACACTGGTCGCACTGGCCTCCGATCCGGCGACCCGGCCTCTGGTCAGACCCTGGGTGGACACCCGGAAGCCGAAGACGGCGGAGAGAATCGAGATCCAGGCCGACAACGCCACCTTCGGCGATCCCGCGCCGAATGTCAGGAAGCAGTTGCAGGTCGAATGCCTGGTGAACGGCAAACGGCAGACCCTCACCGCTCGCGAACAGGAAACCCTGACCCTTCCGGGCGACTCGAACGCGGTGACCATCGAGCGCGCCTGGTACGGCGACCTGCCGGACGGCCCGAAAAAAGAGGTCACCGAGATCGTCCGGAGGCTGGCCGATGCCGCAAAACATCGGATCCACTGGAAGTCGAGCGACCATGTCTGGGTCTGGTTCAACGGCCGGAAGGGTCGCCTCACGCCCGGTTTCGGCGCAGGACCGGACCTCTTCGGGCCGGAGTTGGGCTTTGGACAGGCGCTTGGCGCTTCGATTTCCGATCCCATCCTGATCATCAAGACTGCCTGGGGCGGAAAGAGCCTGTTTGCAGACTTTCGTCCGCCCGGCTCCGGCGGCGAGGTCGGCCCCAACTACACGCTGCTGGTGCAGACCGTCGAAAAGGTCATGGCGGATCTCTCGACGGAATTCCCGGAACTGAGCGGGCGCAAATGCGAGCTGGCGGGACTGGTCTGGTGGCAGGGATGGAACGACGCCTATCCCAAAGGCGCCGTGCCCGAATATGAGCGCAATCTGGTGAACCTGATCCAGAATCTGCGTCACGATCTCAAC
>DATGIG010000740.1:0-3886 GCA_035295825.1 Chthonomonadaceae bacterium
GGCGATAGAGTCAACTCCCGATCGCATTGTACTTCACTGCTTTGCTGGCTGCGATACCGAGCGCGACATCATGCCCGCCATGGGGCTGCCGATGACGGCGCTCTTTCCTCCTCGGCAGGCGACACTCCCAAACCGGGACAGAAAGATCGTAGAGACCTACGACTATACCGACGAGGATGGGAATCGGCTCTATCAGGTCGTCCGCTACGATCCGAAGGATTTCCGCCAGCGCCGGCCCGATGGCAAGGGAGGCTGGCAGTGGAGCATGAATGGCTCTCGTCGAGTCCTCTATCGCCTGCCGGAATTGCTGGAAGACCTGGAAGCAGGCCGTCCCGTAGCCCTTCCTGAAGGCGAGAGAGACGTAGATGCTGCACGCGCTCTTGGTGTGCCGGCAACCTGTAATTGCGGAGGCGCGGGCCAATGGAGGCCAGAGTATAGCGAAATGCTCCAGGGCGCTGATGTTATCATAATGCCCGACAACGATCAAGCTGGATGGAAGCACTGCCTAAAAGTGGGCACATCTCTTCAAGGTCGAGCGCGAAGTGTTCGCGTGTTAGAGTTGCCGGGCCTGCCGGACAAGGGTGACGTTAGCGATTGGATCAAGCAGGGGGGCACAAAGGAGGAGATGCTGCGCCTGATGGAAGCGGCGCCGCTCTTTGATGCTGCGGAAGTACTGGTTCGCATAGACCGCGACGAAGGCACTCAGGCAGTGCCTTCTGATCCGAATAGCCTGCTCTCTATCACGCGCCGGATGCTTTCTGAAGAACTGCACGGACTCGCGGACGTACTGCCCAGCGGCGGCCTGACCTACAAGAAGGGCTTGCCCGAAAAGGAAATTGACCGTGCCTGCGGTATTGTCTCACACTTTCACGGTCAGCTTGACGATGCTAAGAAGTGGGATTTGGTTGACTGCTGGCTGGCGGCAAGGCCGTTCGTCAAGTGGGGAGAATATGGCACGACCCGCAAGAGGCTGTTCGGTCCCCGCTATGCCTCCCAACTCGCTAATTGGCTCTCTCAGATTCGCCCCTTCTTGGAGGAAGACAGCGAGGGCCGTATAGTCCGTGACCGTTGCCGCAGACGCCTTCCCCTATGGGTTCACGAAGAGGCTGGGAAGCTGCTCGACGAGGAGAAGCAGGATACCGTCCTCGATACCTTTGAGGCATGTGGCAGCCTGAGCATGGACGAAGTGAAACACCTTATCTCCACTCTGGCGCCGCCACAAGTAGGGTCCCCATCATCAGAGAGGAAATCTTCACCCGATGTATTTAACGTAGTCACTTCTGTATTGCTGTCAGAGGCGAAAAGGCAGCGGGCTACACTGGAAGATGTTGCCAGGCTACGGGGTGAAGGCTGGATAATGACGCATCTGGCTACGGCCTTACAACTGCTCATCAAGGGCCTTACCGACGCGGCGAACGCCTCGGATCATTGCGAAGATCGCCCCCCCAATTTTCAGAGGTCTGAAAAATCGTCTACCTGTTTGTCAACTACCTTCCCGCACGAATCCGCCTTCGGTCCTGACGATGAATCGTACTGGCAGAGCCTCTATGATGCCGTGCCAGAACCAGAGGAGAGCGGCCCGCCGGAAGAAGACTGTGAGGATGTGGCGCCGTCAGGTATCCGGCTCACGCCGACGCCAACGCAAATCCACCACGCCCGCCTTTTAGCTGAGGGAAGGCAGCGAGGGAAGGAGGCAAGAAAACCGGAAAATGACATCGGCGGTCACGAAGCGAATTTTCAGGCCGATTATTGGGGCGCCCTGGCCGAGGTCGTCGTCCGGCATTGGTTGGAAAGCCTGGGATTGAGGCCAGCGGGGGAACTGCTCAGCCGGTACCACGTGCCGGCGCCGGACCTCAAACTGGCAGGCATCAATTATGAAGTCAAATGTAGCCCGCCGTCAAGGCCCTTCCTCTCGATCAACAAGCGCCAGCACGACGACCCTGCCCGCCGCTGCAACTACTACCTGCCTGTTCTGTTTCTGAATGAGAAGACCTTGCTCGTGTGCGAGCCGATCCCCCATGTGGCCGTTGATGGCTGGGAAAGGGCGAAGGGCCATAGCGAGTACTATCGCATTCGCCGCGAGTGCCTGGCGCCGCTTGTAAGCCTGGAAGCCATTACTACCCTGGCAGCCAGCCAGAGACGGCCTCTGCCAGAGAAACCCCATGTGCAGCCGCCGGACCTTGACGATCGGCGCCGTAAGATCGAATCCGACCTCCAGCGGTTGTGTGGATTTGATCCTGGCAACTGCACTGCCGACCTGATGGCGCGGCGAAGTGCAGCATAGCCCGGCGCCGCCCCCTTGCCCATTAGCGCAAAGGAGATTGCGCTAATGGGCAAGGGGAGCGGAGCGCAGAGAGGAGGGGAGGGACATTGGCTGGTTGCCCATTGAGGCGGGCACGGGCGCGGGCGCTCTATGATGCCATCCGGCCTGATGCCGATGGAAACTTGATCTTGATGCTTCTGCTGACTGTGAGCGTCAGGGAGGCGGCCCGGTCTACGGGAATGCGAGTGCCGGACGTATATCGGCGATTCGGCGACACGGCGTTTCTGGAGCGGTTTCGCTTCGCCCGGCAAGCGATGGCAGACGGTTCGATGGATCGGCTACGCCGACGCTACCGGCCGCTCGCCGCCCGGCTACAGAGCAACAACCGGCCCTCTTACGGCAAAGGAGTTTGCCGTAACTCATAGAGCCGGCAGGCGCTTCCATCCGCGGCCTCAACAGGCAAATGGAGGGATTATGCGAACCGAAAGAACTGACAAGTTGGCTGCCCTGCTTGTAGGGTTTTTGCCGAGGACGGCAAACCCTACAAGCAGAGGCAGCCGGTCCTACCCTGACAAGCAACACCCAAAACGAATCCCGAAAAGGGAGCGGCCCAAATGCCAGGCGGCCTGCCGCAGCAAAGGCGGCGCCCCCTGTGAGGCGCCCGTCGTGCCAGGCAAGAATCGCTGCCGGATGCATGGCGGGCTGTCCACCGGCCCCAGGACGCCAGAGGGCCGCGCCAAGATCGCCGAGAGCAACACCCGCCGCCGCGTGGAGCGATGGGAGCGCATCCGTGCCCTTCTACGGGAGCGGGGCGTGGAGTAGTCTGAAAATTCAAAACAAAAAAACGTGCGGGCGCGTTAAGGGGTCTGGCTTCGGCGGTGGCAAATCTCATCATGGGGTCTGGATACAGAAAACGCGGTCACTATCCGCAGAAAGGGGACATTTTCTGCGAATCGCAGCAGTCGGCGAGTTTCCGCTTTCCGCAAAGAGGTTTGCGCTATGCTACCTGACATCAACATGCCTGACATCCGCCAGCAGGCAACGAGGGAAAACCTAGCGGAGCAGATGGAAGAGACGATCTATATGATCCTCGACCGTCTTGACAGGGCAACGAGCGGGCGGGAAGCGCGGGAGTTGGCGGAGGCGTTGGCTGTCCTGGTGGACGCGCTGCTCCTACTGCGAGGCCAGCCAACGAAGCGGGAGGTGCGGCAGAGACGACTAAGGCCGGTGCTGCCGGCTTCCATACAGCCAGAAGGAGGCAAATTATGCCAGAAGGAACCACCCCCGGTCGGCGAACAACCTTAATGCTCGATATAGATGACTATATCTTGACGGAGGAGTCGTTTGCGCAGACCAGGATGGGCGCTGAGATCGCAAAATCGAGCGTCTTAGGAACCGCCGATAGCGGCAACCACACAAATGTCAGTTTTGCCAACAAACCGGGCTGTTGGGCCTTAGACGTTCTTCAGACGGAGATCGCCAACGTCCAGGAGTATAAGTCGCTGGTGGGGGCTATCATCGGCTTAATCCATATGAACGCGGCCCTCTTGGGCGACGGCAGTACGGCTTTAGCGGTCGAAAACTGGTTTCGCCAGTACCAGGACTTGCCGGGCATGGTCTATT
>DATGIG010000741.1:0-4655 GCA_035295825.1 Chthonomonadaceae bacterium
CTCATCGTAATTACGGCAGGGCTCCTCTTTGCGCTTTCGCGCGGCGCCTGGATCGCGGCGCTGGGAGGGGTGTTTATCGTCCTGGGATATCGGGGCAAATTCAAATTTGTGTTGCAGGTGATGATCGTTCTGATCCCTCTGATTGCCATCTACTGGAACCTGATGCCGGACGATAAGAAGGACTATGCCACCAATTTCAACGAGAAGAGTGTCAATATCAGCGCGCGGTACCAATCCATCGAGTTCGCCAGGAACCAGTTCTTGCAGAGCCCGCTCTATGGGGGCGGGGTGGGATTGCGGAAAGAGTTCGATGCGACCAATATCTTCTGGGTCACCCTGGCAGAGACGGGCATCCCCGGCCTGATCGCCTTTGCCGCGATCCAGGTGGTCTATCTGTTGATGGTGCGCAAGACGCAGAAGTTTGTGCCGGTTTCCAATCCGATGTTCTCCCTGTTGGTTGTCGGGGCCGGGTTGATGGTGTCGCGTCTGATCCATGGGCTTGTGGACCACTACTGGAGCCGGGGAGCGCTGCTCATCGCCTGGGCTTCCGTGGGAATGACGGTCGCGGTCTACTTCCATGTGCGCAAGCAGATCGCGATACAGGAGGCAAAGCGTCCGGCTCTCTGGCCGGCGAGACCATCCCTGACATCCGATCTGAGAACGGAGCCATGAAGGCAGCGCTGTCGTTCAGCGGGTGCCATCGCCGGGGAGGGGTAGAGCGTATCCTGTTTGAGTGCGCCCGCTTTCTGGCATCCCGACAGCATGATGTGACGGTCTTCGCCAGCGAGTGGGAAGAGGATTCGACACAGCCGATTCGCTATCACTATGTCCCCATGCGCAGGCAGCCGGGCTTTCTGAGAGGCGCCTCCTACTTTCAAGCCTGTACCCAAGAGCTGACCGGCTTTTCATACGATGTATTGAATACGCATGGCTGTATCTGCCCGGTAGGCGGTGTCCATTGGGTGCAGAGTATCCACGCCTCCTGGCTGGAGCGCAGTAAACAGCTTCGCGCGCCCCTCTCGCTCTCCCGCCTAAAACAGAGGCTCAATCCCCTCCATCCGGTCCTCCTACGTATGGAAGCGAGGCACTTCCGAGACCGGAGCTATCGGAAGATCATTGCGACCACCTGGGATGTCCGCGACGACCTGAAGCGTTTTTATGGGGTCCCGGAAGACGATGTGGTCGTGATCCCCAATGGCTTTTCCCCCACCGAGTTCAACCCGGAGCGCAGACTGACACGGCGTGACGAGATGCGTCGGAAGTTGGGGCTGTCACCGGAACATATCGCCCTGCTGTTTGTTGCCAACGAATTGGAAAGAAAGGGGTATCCCACGATCCTGGAAGCCCTTACGCGCCTGAAACGCCCGGATATCCGCCTGCTGGTGGTGGGGAGGGCGAGTACGATAACCGTCGAGCAGCAGGCGGCCCGAAGGGGACTATCGGAGCAGGTTATCGCGTGTGGGTCCACGCAAGATGTCTCCGCCTTTCACGCTGCAGGGGATCTATTCGTGCTGCCGACGCAATACGAGGCGTTCTGCCTGGCGATCCTGGAGGCGTTGGGCAGCGGACTGCCTGTAGTGACCTCAATGGTTCCAGGAGCGCGAGACGCCATTCAGCCGGGAATCAATGGCGCTCTGATTGCCGATCCGCGCAACGGCGAGGAGCTGGCGGAAGCACTGCTGCCCCTGTTGGATCGAGAGAGACGGGAAACATTTGCAGCGCAGGCTTCGGAGACGGTTCGGCCTTATCAGTGGCCTGTCGTTCTGGAACGATACGAGAGGGTGTTGCTGGACCACTGCTCCTAGATGTGTCAACCTTGCAATGAAAACCTTTTGAAAGCGTGCTGTCGAGCGTAAATGGGGTATCCTGATAGTATGCGTGTCGTGCTTTTTACGGACGCCGATGTGTTCGCTGGGACCGAACGCCACATTCTGGATCTGGCGCGCGGGTTGCGCCCCGAGGGCGTGGAAGTCCGCATCGCGTGCCCATCGCCTGCCATGCTCGCCGAGAGGGCATCTCAAGAGCGCTTTGAGGTCGTCACCATCCAGAAGCGCGGCTTAGTAGATCGCGCCGCCATCCGCACGCTGATGGGGTTGTTGCGCTCCAACGCCGTGGATCTTATCCATGCGCACAATGGACGTACCATGCTCTCCTCCGCCCTGGCGGTCACCCTGGCCGGAAAGGGCCGCGCCGTAGCGACACAACACTTTCTAGAGCCGGACCATGTCTCACGATCCGGGCCGAAAGCGCTCCTCTATCGGTCGGCACATCGCTGGGTGAACCGGCATACAGCACAGGTGATTGCGATCTCGGAAGCGGTGCGCGCGAAGATACGAGAACGCGCCGAAACGCCCGACAGTAAGATTAAGGTGGTCCATAATGGGATCACGCCTCCGGATACAAGCCTGCTGGCCTCGCCCGAGCAGGTGCGGCAGGAATTGGGCTGCGAGCGCGGCACACCGCTCGTCGTTTCCGCGGCCCGCCTGGAACGCGAGAAGGATCTGAATACGCTTATAGAAGCGATGCACACCGTTCGCGCCTCCTGCCCCTCTGCTGTTTGTATCATTGCAGGCATGGGTACTCAGGAACCGAAGCTCCGGGATCAGGTCCGTCGCCTGGGGCTGGAAAAGACGGTATTGCTGCTCGGTTTCCGGCAAGATGTGCATGCGCTCATGCAGGCAGCCGATGTGTTTGTGTTGCCCAGCCTGGCGGAGCCGTTCGGCCTCGTCCTATTGGAGGCGATGGCGTTGGGACGACCGGTCATTGCGACACGCGCGGGCGGGCCGGTGGAGATTGTAGGTGACGGTGAGACGGGCTTGCTGGTCCCGCCATCGGATGCCACAGCGCTGTCAGAGGCGATTCTCCAGCTTTTGATGGACCCCGAGATAGCGCAAACCATGGGGCAAAACGGAAAGCTCCGCTTCCACGAACGGTTCACCGTCGAGCATATGGCCCGAAAGATGCGGGAAATCTACACACGGATCCTGTAGGGGCAGACCTGGGTGTCTGCCCTGGGCGACCATATATGTGCAGAAGGGCGAACACATCGGTTCGCCCCTACATGTTGTGCCCCAGTGAAGCGTGACATACCATGGGATCGGCAGTATCGGACTTATGCGCGTACTCTTGATTTCGCACACCTGTCAATCTCGAACCGAGGGGCAACCGAAAGCGGTCTGCCTGGGTCGATTTCCGGACATCGAACTGCGCGTATTGATCCCGGACCGCTGGATGCACTATGGTAAATGGCGTGAAGCGCAACTCCCGGAATCGGGGGCATTCGACTATCGGATCGGCAAGGTAGCCTGGCCCTGGGTGGGCCAGGCGCAGTTCTACCTGCACTGGTATCCAAAACTGGCAGAATTGCTGAAGGAGTTTCAGCCCGATATCATCGATCTCTGGGAGGAGCCCTGGGGATTGGTGAGCTATCAGGTGTGCCGTCTACGTGACCGACTTGTACCGAAGGCGAAGATCGTCACGGAGACGGAGCAGAACATCAATAAGCGTCTGCCGTTTCCCTTCGAACAGTTTCGCACATATACGCTGGAGCGAGCGGACTTTGCCATTGGCCGTAACACGGAGGCCGTCGCCATCCTGCGGGAGAAGGGGTATTCCGGTCCGGCGGAGGTAGTGCCCAATGCTGTAGACGCCGAACTGTTTCACCCGATGGACCGTGAGACGTGTCGTCGGGAGTTGGGGCTGACAGGTTTTGTGGCAGGATATGTGGGGCGTATCGTGGCCGAGAAGGGCCTGATGGATCTGTTGGAGGCGCTCTCTTACTGCCCGGACCATGTCAACCTGCTGATCGTCGGGGCGGGGGACTATCAGGGGGAGTTGGAAGCGCGGGCGGAGGCATCCGGCAACGGAAAACGTGTGCGTTTTATGTCCGGACGTCCGCTGCAGGAGTTGCCCCAGATCATGAACGCGATGGATGTACTGGTTCTGCCTTCGCGAACGACAGCGCGCTGGAAGGAGCAATTCGGGCGGGTGCTTATCGAGGCGAATGCCTGTCGAACGCCTGTCATCGGTACGGATTCGGGCGCCATACCGGATGTGGTCGGCGAGGCAGGCCTCATCGTTCCGGAGCGGAACCCGGAGGCGCTCGCTCAAGCATTGCGGGAACTGGATGCGCATCCGGAACGTCGAACCGAAATGGGGCGGAGAGGGCGCGAGCAGGTGGAGGCGCTGTATACCTGGGAGCGCGTCGCCGCGAAAATGCGCTCCATCTATCTCAAGACCCTGGGTGTGTCATGTTAACGCGCGTCTGTGGAGGATACAGTGTCCCTTTCCTGACAATCAGGCAATCATAAAATCGAAATTGACTGACGAAAGGTTATCACCTTCCCGTTGCCCTCCTGACAACAGACCCATGGCTTGAGCGCAGCACGACACAACGAGGGATTTCCGTAAGGAACCCGAGTGATGGAATTCGAGATGTCTGCTTCAGATACATCGAAAGGCGCTCTCTCCCCCAGTGCGTCCGAGATAAATACATCGCTAGCATCGCAGCAGTTCACCATTCTCTACTTCGACCACACGGCGAGTATGAGTGGGGGTGAGATCGCGTTGCTGCATCTGCTGCAAGCGCTGGATCGCGCTCGCTATGTCCCCCTGGTCGTGCTGGGGATCGACGGACCCCTCGCCCAACGCCTCCA
>DATGIG010000742.1:0-4688 GCA_035295825.1 Chthonomonadaceae bacterium
CGGTTGCCGGGGGTCGGGTTCGGATTGTACGGATAGTACTGAATGTTGACGGTGGACGTAGGAGGCACAAAATTCTTGAGGTAGATGGTATCGGTATAGGCCGTCGTATTGTCGATCGTGTACTGGTTCTGGGCCAGCCACTGGCCGTCGATGTAGATGTTGACCGGCTTGGAGATGTCGATCGGATCGTTGGTCCGATAGGCTGTCAGCGCCGGTAAACCATGGTAGAACTCGCTGTTGACCCCAGGAATGCCCGATCCCTGAGAGGTCTGGGCGACATAGGTCAGGCCGAAGTGCATCTTCGGGCTGGGCGAATACTCGGTGCGCCCGCCCATGATGGTTCCCGGTGTATTCCCATAGTCCAGGGCCTCGTAAGAGATAGCGAGGGTGTCGGTAGGCCCAGCAATCATATTATGCAGGAGCATCAACTGGCCGCTGAAGGGGTCCAGCGTGTAGTCCGTGCCCTTGATAAGGTCCTGGCTGTTAAGTCGGACGTGGTCGCTGCCATCCACGATCTGCCCGGAATACACATAGTAGGGGCCGGGGGAGCCGTTGCCCTGCGTGACGAAGGTCCGCGTCTCCGCCCTGGTCTGCGAGTAGAGCACCGTGGTGTTGAACTGCTTGGTCCACTCGTTGTGGATGCGGATGCCATACAGGTAGCGGTTGAAATCGATGAGCGAGTTGCCCTGGAACCCGGCATTGATGTTTCCGAACTCGATGCGTACCTTTTTGGTGTTGTAGTCGAGCTTGACCGTGTTGTCGTTAGGGTTCTTGAACAGGCTGTTGCTGATGTGCGTCTGGTAGTGCAGGTACTTGAACATAGTGGCGTCGATCGACACATCGGTATCGGTGTAGACGCCGTTGCTGCCCTGTCCGAAATACTGCTCGCTCTGATAGGAGGTATCGCTGCCGGAAATATCGTCTTTGCGGAAGGAGAGCGTGCTGTAGCCGGTGGCTTTGATCTTGGTTCCTGTCATGGTCTCCAGGCGTCCGAGCCAGTCGCCGACCGGGCCAAGGGGGCTGCCGCGCTTGGCCTTCTCCGGGAACCCGGGCAGATTGGGGTCGTCCACGGCCAGGGAATAACCGGGCACAGGGCCGAGCGGTCGGCGAACGACAGCAGCCGCTCCGGGCACGCTGCCCTGCAGCGGCACGACCGCGCTGGTGGTGCGTTCCAGGACATCCCAGAGAGATTCCCTGGGAGCCGCAGGGGCCGTCGGAGTTGTCGAGCCTGCGTCTGAAGCAGACGCGGCAGCAGGTTCCAGCGCGAGGAGCGCGAGGAGCAGAAAAGCGCGACGAGTGTACGGTATAAGCATCGGTCCACCCTGAGCTGTCGGGTCGGCTCCGTTTTGGGTCGTTCGGAGCGGGACAGCGTCAGCTTCCAATTTGGCCGGGAGGATGAGGCGGGGGCTCTCCTACGTACCGGTCCGTTGTTGCCGGGAGGGGGGAAACGGAGCGCCGGGGCCATGAACGGCATGACAGGCAAGCTTCCGCATATGCTCCTATTATACCATAACATTATTGCGAGAGCAGCCAATTTTCCTGGGCGAACCCGGAAAAGATTCCGGCTCCTCGGCCCTGGCGTGGTATATTGGAGGGGCAGCGAAGCGCTCCGGGAAGGGAGTTGGTTTATGAAAGATTCCGTGACGATTGTAGGCGGGGGGTTTGCGGGCGTGGAGGCCGCGTGGGCGGCGGCGCAGCGTGGGAGCAGCGTGACCCTCTATGAGATGCGCCCTGTCCGGACGACGCCCGTGCATCATACGGGCGATCTGGCGGAACTGGTCTGCTCCAACTCCTTCAAGTCCAATCTTCTGACGAATGCGAGCGGCGTGTTGAAAGAGGAGATGCGGAGGCTGGGCTCCCTGATCTTGCCGATTGCCGAGAGGCACCGCGTTCCGGCGGGCGAGGCGCTGGCCGTGGACCGCGAACCGTTCGCCTGCGAGGTCACTGCCGCCATTGCTGCCCACCCGAACATCACGCTCGTCCGGCAGGAGGTGACGGAACTCCCTACGGTCAGACCGCTCATCCTCGCTACCGGCCCGTTGACCTCGGATGCCCTGGCCGCCGAGATCGCCAGGCTGACCGGTGGGGATGCGCTCTCCTTCTACGACGCCGTCGCGCCCACCGTCACCTACGACAGCCTGGACATGAGCAGGGTCTTTCGCGCTTCCCGACGGGGCAAGGGCTCTGGTTTAGAAAGGGAGAGAGGGAGTGGGGAGAACGCGATTACGCCGGGCTCGCCTGCCGAGACGCCTATAGAGGGAGAGCCTGCCGCGGAAGAGCCGGTGGGTATCGGATGCGGAGGCGCGCCGACCGAGAGCGCGGACTACTTGAACTGCCCCTTTACCAAGGAAGAGTACCTGGCCTTCTGGCAGGCCCTCACCGAGGCGGAACTGGCGCCCCTGCACGAGTTCGAGCAGGGCGATACGGGCCAGAAGATGGTCTTCTTCGAGATGTGCGTTCCCATCGAGGAGCTGGCGCGGCGTGGCCCGAAAACCCTCGCCTTCGGCCCCATGAAACCTATCGGCCTGACCGATCCCCGTACCGGCAGGCGGCCCTGGGCCGTGGTGCAGTTGCGCCAGGAGAATAAAGAGGGCACGCTCTGGGGCCTGGTCGGGTTCCAGACGCGCCTCAAGTGGGGCGAGCAGAAGCGCATTCTAAAAATGATCCCCGGATTGGAGAATGCCGAGTTCATCCGCTATGGGGTGATGCACCGCAATACGTATGTCAATGCGCCCCGCCTGCTCGACCCAACCTGCCAGTTGCGCGAACACTCCGGCGTGTTCCTGGCAGGCCAGATGACCGGCGTGGAGGGCTACCTGGAATCGGCGGCCATCGGCATGATCGCCGGCCTGAACGCCCATCGGCGCCTGCAGGGGCTGTCGCCTGCCGTCCCGCCGCGCGAAACGGTGCTGGGCTCTCTATGCGCCTATCTGGTGGAGACCGATCCAAAGCACTTCGCCCCGATGAACTCCAATTGGGGCATCGTTCCGGAACTGCCCGGCCCGCCGATCCGTGACAAGCGCGAGAAGGCCCACCTCAAGTCCGAACGTGCGCTTGCCGCCTTCGACGCCTTTCTACGGGAGATTGCGGGATAATCTAGAATTTTGTCTTCTTTACGCTCCCTCTCAGCTATGTTATGATGAAAGGCACGATACGCTCCAGCGGAGAAAATAAGGAAAGAACGGGGATGCCTCGCCGCCACAGACATCGCACGCAACGTGAAAGGGTCGCCTCCCTGATGTTTCGGGATCCCGACAAGGTCAAGGGAACCAACTATCTTCTGCTGATCCTGCTGGCCATCGTGGTTCTCATCCTGGGCGGCCTCGCCATCGCCGACCTGGAATCTCCTGCTACCGACCATCTGGGCCGCAAAGTGGCGGCTCCCGCCCCTACGCCGTAGGGCCGCTCTCCCTCAGAGCTTGACGCGCCTCCCCATGCCGTGCAACAATAGACGGCGTAAACGCACCCCCTCTTCCCATTTCAGTGAAGGAGCAAGTGTTTGGCCCTCTGGGAGAACCTCAGTCCTGGTCAGCGCGCCGCCGTTCTCCACGAGGAGGGGCCTGCCGCCGTCTATGCCGGACCGGGCAGCGGCAAGACGCGCGTAGTCACATTGCGGGCCGCGCGCCTGGTCGAGCAGCGCAAGCGCCTGCTGGTCACCACCTTTACCAACGACGCCACCGAGGAGATGAAGGCTCGCATCGCCCGGATGCTGGGCAAGGAGCAGTTGCAGGCGGCGCACATCACCACCATGCACGCCCTCTGCCTCCAGATCCTGCGGGCGCAGGGCGTCAAGTTCTCCCTGCTGACCGATGAGTTTCTGCGCCGCAATCTGGCCGAGACGGCGCAGGCGGCGGAGTTGGAAGGGGGCGTCGGCGGCTTCCTCACCAAGCTCTCCTACCAGAAGAACCAGGGCGTCACTGCCGCCGCCTACAAGCCCGATACCTCCTCGGAAGACCGCGATTTCGCCCGCGCCTGGCGCGCCTATGAGAAGGCGAAAGCCGGAAAGGGCCTCTGGGAGTTCGACGACCTGATCCTGGAGGTCGCCGCGCTCCTGGAAAAAGACGAGGAACTCCGCTGCCGCCTCGCCGCAAAGTACAGCCATATCATTGTGGACGAGTGCCAGGACATGAATGCGCCGCAGTACGTGGTCGCCTTCGCCCTGGGCCGCGACCATAAGAACGTGATGCTGGTCGGCGACCTCGATCAGTCGCTCTACGGCTTTCGCGGCGCGGATACGGAGACCTTTCGCCGCTTCGCCGCCCACGCCCGCACGACAGTCTACGAACTCAAAGAGAACTACCGCTGCACCCGCACCATCCTCGCCTTCGCCGACAGCCTGATCCGCCAGGATCAGGACCGCCGCGCCCTCGCCTTTTTGCCCACGCGCCCGGAGGGGGAACCTGTCACCTGGGAGCGCTATCCTGACCCGGACATCGAGGCCCTGGCCGTCGGCGAAACCATCCTCCGCCTCCAGAAGCAGGGCGTCGCCTGGAAGGATATCGCCGTCCTCTACCGCACCAACGCCCAGAGCGAAGCCTTCGAGCGCCACTTCACCGCCCTGGAGATCCCCTACACCATCCGCGAAGACGGCGACTTCTACGCCCGCAAAGAGGTACAGGGAATGCTGGCGTATTTGAACTTTTTTGCTAAGGAAGAGGCAAAAAAACCATTTTCACCACCCGCCAGGG
>DATGIG010000743.1:0-4193 GCA_035295825.1 Chthonomonadaceae bacterium
CTTTCGGTGGTCAGCTTCAACTCCACCGAGCAGAGCGCGCGCTGCCGCCCGCCCCTGACCTCGGTGGCCCAGCCGCTGGACGAGATCGGCGCAGGCGCCGTGGACATGCTGATCGAGCGCATCGAGGGCAAAGAACTGCCCGAGCGCTGCCGCCGCTTTCCCGTCAAACTTGACGTGCGCGATTCCACCGGCCCGGCTCGATCGCCATCGGTAGCCCCGGCGAAGAGCAGGCTGGGAGTCAACGGCCTGTGAAATCCGCCATTCAGGGGACGACAGGACGGGCAGGTATGCATTATATTCCGACCCAGGATAGGAGGTGAGGAGACTCTAGCGTCTGCTAAGAACGGGTCGCGCTGCAAAGGCGCCAGACCCAGGCACTCTATCTGATACTCAGCACTACGGCAATTCAACGAAGCAACCATTTTCTCAAGGGAGGAAATTCATGAATCACCGCAAATCGGGCGCCCAGGGGGCGTTCACCCTGATCGAGCTACTCGTGGTCATCGCCATCATCGCCATCCTGGCGGCCATTCTCTTCCCGGTCTTCGCCCAGGCCCGCGAGAAGGCACGCGCCATCTCCTGCCTGTCCAACACGAAAGAGCTGGGTCTGGCGACATTGATGTATGTTCAGGATTACGACGAGAGCTTCCCGTCCGGCCTGCAGAATGCCTGGTACAACGACACGTGGGAGGTCCTCGTCCAGCCCTACGTAAAGAACCTGCAGATCTATCGCTGCCCGGACGATCCGCTCGGCACCCCACCGGCCTACACGCAGACGGGCAATCCGCCCTGGGCTGGCCCACGTCTCTCCTACGGTGCTAACGGTTACCTGCGCTACGACGGCGCCCCGGTCAACGCCTGGGTCATGCATGGCCTGATGGGACTCCAGCAGCCCTGGCTCGGCAACCCGACCCGCACAGATGCTTCGGTCAACTTCCCGGCCGAGACCGTCATGCTGGCTGACCATCCCAACGTATACGACGCGGAGTTCAGTGACCCGGTCGGCAATCTCTATCAATTCGGTCCCGGCTGTATGTTCGAGAACCTGGGCTTCTGGGACTACTACACCGGCCCGGATGAGATCCCCAACGGTACGCTCAAGCCGGTCAACAACTCCACCTATCCGTACGATCCATATGGACCGAATGGCGCGGTGGCCGCCATCCATAACCAGCACGCGAACTTCGTTCTGGCGGACGGCCATGCCAAGTCCCTGATCCCCTCCGCGACCGATCCTGACCCGGTCAATCGGCCGCACGACAACATGTGGGACGCGACGCGGAATTAGCTTAACGATCCCATAATCAGGCGCATGACAAAACGGGGGCGCAGGCGCATACGTGAGGGCGCCCCCGTTTTTTCAGAAGATGGCAAGAGGAGACCAAGATGAGGATAGTACGGATTTCAGCCTGCCTGGGAGCCGCTGCCCTGGTGGCGATGACATTGTCCGGGTGCAATAGTCAGTCCAATTTCACCCAGCAGGAACTCGATGCGATGAAGCATAAAGGCGGCGGCGGGGGTATACCCCCAGGAGCGATGGCAGCCAATGCCGATAAGATGAAGCAGGCCCAGCAGCTCTATCTCGAAAGCCTGAAGCGCCGTGGTCTGACGCCGGGCCAGAACGGTGCGCCGATGCCTCCCGGAATGGCGGCGCCAAGTTCCAGCGGCCCGACTCAATCTGCGGCGGGTGGGACCAAGTAATATCCCCTCTTGCAGATGCTCTCTTTTTTGAAACGCGTGGAATGGAACACTAGAAGAGAAGCGCATCGGGCTGCGACAGCGCTATTGTTGGCTTTGCTAGGCCTGGTAGGTTGTAGCCATCATTCCGTGTCTCCTTTGCGGCAGGCCGCTGCTGCCACGGCGCCCGCCCTGCCATCTCCACCCCTCTTCCAGGATGTGGCTGACCGGGCGGGCCTGCACTACCGGTGGACGATTCCCGGCAAGCGTCCCCTCAACATCCTTCAGACCATCGGCAACGGCTGCGCCTTCCTGGACTACAACAACGACGGCAACCTGGATATCCTCCTCGTCGGGCCGAATCTGGCCCTCTACCAGGGCGACGGGCACGGCCATTTCACCGACGTTACCCATGAGACCGGCCTGGATACGCTGCACGGCCATTTCCTGGGCTGCGCCGTAGGCGACTACGATAACGACGGCTACGACGACATCTATCTCAGCGGATATCGGACCGGGCTGCTCATGCATAACGAGCATGGACAGGGCTTTCGCGACGTGACCCGGGAGGCCGGGTTGGCGCCACAGCCCTGGGGCACCTCCGCCACCTTCTTCGATGCCGACGACGACGGTAAGCTTGATCTCTACATCGGCGACTACGTTCAGTTCGGACCACAAACCCAACCTCAATTATGCAACTATCATGGCGTGATGGCAGGCTGCGCGCCTACCGATTACCGGCCGCTGCGCGGTGTGCTCTACCATAACCTGGGGGGCGGCCGATTTCAGGATGTCACGCATACCTGGGGGCTGGACCGAATCTCCGGCAGAACACTCGGCGTCGCGGCGGCGCCCTTCGGTCCCGACGGCCGACCGGCCCTCGCTATCGCCAATGACGAGACGCCAGGAGACCTCATCGTGATGCGCGGCGCGAAAAGCCAGAACATCGGGGTGACTTCTGGAATCGCCTATGCCGGCACGCAGGTCTATGGAGGCATGGGAATCGACTGGGGCGACTACGATAACGACGGCAGACTGGACCTTGTGATCGCCACCTTCCAGAATCAGGGCAAGCTCGTCATCCGCAATCAAGGTGCTGCCTTCGCCATCCAGGATACCGGCCGGATGGGCATGTTCTCCTCCCTGGGTTATGTGGCGTTCGGGGCCAAGTGGCTGGACTACGATAACGATGGCTGGCTCGATCTTCTGTTTGCGAATGGGCATATCCAGGACAATGCAGATCAAGTCAATTTAATGAATTTTGGAGGAAGCGCCTACCGGCAGCCGCTCGTCCTGTACCACAGCCTGCAAGGCAAGCGATTTGAGGATACCAGCGCAGGCATGGCCGCCGGAGCCAGACGCCCGATCGTCGGTCGTGGGTTGGCGATCGGGGACTTCGACAACGATGGCCGCATGGATGCCCTTGTGGTAGACAGCGAAGGCCAGCCGCTCCTGCTGCACAATGTCACGCCCCATGCGGGACACTGGCTGCTGGTAAATCTGGTAGGAACCAAATGCAACCGGGACGGCTATGGGGCGATCCTGACGGTGGAGACGGGCGGACGCAAGCTTAAGCGCTTCTGCCATGCGGACGGCTCGTATCTGTCCTCCTCGGACAAGCGCGTGCATTTCGGGCTAGGAACCACCACCAAGATTGAGCGCCTGCAGGTGCGCTGGCCGGACGGCCACGTAGATACCTTTCACCATCTGCCCGTTGACCGTATCCTCCAGCTCAAAGAAGGAGCCGCGGGGTGAAATGGGCGTATGCGGTCCTTTCTGCCCGCCCCTATTAGTGCGAAGGTCCCTGAGATAATGTGTTGCCCTGTTGCTATTCCGTGTTATCGCTGAGGTCGCCGAAGAGGGATTGCAATCGCTCGGATACGTGCTGCTCGATGGTGAAGTAAGAAAGCTCGAAGGCCAGGGTCCACAGCATGATGAGCGCCTCCTCGGTCGGGCGGTCGAGGACGCGGGCAAAGAAGTCCTTTAGGATCTCCTCGTAGGTGGTCTTGCTCTCGTTGAGCTCGAGGCGGTCCCCCAGCGTCCCCTCGAAAATCTCTTCCTGATGGCGGTCCAGGAAATCGCGGACGTTGGCAGGCGTAGCCTTCTCCAGGTTGCGGCCGAACTCTCGATGGACCGCTGCCCGAAAATGCTCCAGCTTGGATTTGCCGCCCCCTTCAGGCATCGCTTTGAGACTCCTCATCCCGCGCTTGTGGCTCTATCTTCGGCAGGAAGCGCGCGGCTTCCTTCCTCTTTCTCGCGCCGACAAGGCCCTTCCGTTTTCCTTTTTGGAGTGCGGTGGCTTGCCACCGCTTTCTGTAAGGCGGCTTGCCGCCGTCTTAGTCAGAAGGGGCGGCAAGCCGCCCCCAATCCAAAGCGGGAGCAAGCTCCCGCACTCCAAAGTGGCAAGCCACCGCACTCCATAACAGGTCCTGAGAATTGAAAAATATCGCTGTGGGAGGGAACAAGGCCGGCGGTCTAAAGGTCAAAACCATTGATTCTACCTGGCCGCCCGCGCC
>DATGIG010000744.1:0-7131 GCA_035295825.1 Chthonomonadaceae bacterium
GAGCTTGGCGATGCGTTGGGTGAGGTCTTTGTCCTGGGCGTAGACCTTGGCGGCGAGTTGGGGTTGTCCCACGACTTTGTAGACGCCGGCTTCCCCTCCTTTGCCGAGGGGGTTGGCGGTATCGAGGGTGAGCAGAGTTCCGTCGCTCGTTCGTTGCAATCGCATCTCGTCGCACTCCTTTCCGCCGCACCCCGGATTTTACCCCAGCTTGATACTCCGTAATCTATTTTACGATAGTTCGCCGCATTCCGCCACAAGCAAACATAAATATTTTTCAAGCATCGGGACCCCGGTTCGTATCTTTCGCTTTCATAATTTGCTATATTCCCCGCCAAGGTACAGACTCCTTCTTTCCGTCGCCTGTTTGCAGAAGGGTTTGATTATCCGGTCGCTATCGGGGCGACACATTTCATCCAAACGCAATCTCCTTTTCGCTTTACAAGTCGGACAGAATCATGCTACTATCCCAATCATGCTACTATCCCTTGGTATAAGGATCGCCATGGACGCTTCGCTGTATGATACCCGAACCTATCGTGACGCTAGGATTGCGGCGACACAGGCGGAGTATGCCTGGCGCGATGCGGCAGTGGCAGGCATGACCGCTGAGGCGCGAGCCGCCTGGCAGGATGCTTTTCGTAGTCGCTTCGCCGCGCTGCTGGGCGGATTGGAGGGGTGGGAGCGCCCGCCGCTCGCGCCGGAAGTTGTCGAGACGGAGGCGTGTGACGGTTATCGTCGGGAAGGGGTGGTCTTTACCACCCGGCCCGGCCTCAAGGCGTTCGGCTGGTTTCTGGTCCCTGAGAACTGCCCTCCCAATCGGCCTGCTATCCTCTGCCTGCCCGGTCATGGGGTGGGGGTGGACGGGATCGTCGGCGTGAAGGAGGAGGAGTACCACGCGGAGTTTGCCCTCCAGTGCGTGCGGCGCGGCTACCCGACCCTGGCGCTGGAGCAGATCGCATTCGGGCGTCGGCGGGACGAGCAGGCGAAGGAGGCGGGGCTGGGAACTTCCTCCTGTGGGCGGGACAGCATGGCGGCTCTGATGCTGGGCGAGACCATGTCCGGCTGGCGGGTCTGGGACGCGATGCGGGCGCTGGATTACCTTGAAACTCGCACGGAGTACGTGGATCCAAAGCGCCTCGCTGTTATGGGCATTTCCGGGGGTGGGCTGACCGCGCTCTTCACCGGGGCGCTCGATACGCGGGTAGTCGCCTCCGTCGTCTCCGGCTACTTCAACACCTTCGCCTCCTCCGTGCTCTCTATTAACCACTGCGTGGACAACTATGTGCCCGGCCTGCTGCACCTGTGCGAGATGCCCGACCTGGCAGCCCTGGTCGCGCCTCGCGCCCTCTTTGCGGAGCAGGGGACCGAAGACCCCATTTTCCCTCTGGCGGCATTTGAGCAGGCGATGGCGCAGGCCCGCGACATCTACGCCACCTTCGGCGTATCCGAACGGTTCGATACGGAAGTTTTCGAGGGCGGCCACCGCTTCCATGGGAAAGGAGCCTTTGCCTTTCTGGAGCGAGTTCTATAAGAAGGAGAGACTTTAGCTCGTGAAATTCACCGATGGGAACTGGATGATGCGCCCCGGCGTGCGGGCCTTCTACCCCGCGCAGGCGTACGATGTCGAAGCCACCGAAGACACGCTCACCCTCTATACCACCAAAACGATCCACCATCGGGGCGACACCCTCGATGGCCCGCTCCTCACCGTCCGCCTCTCCTCTCCGATGCCTGATGTGATCCGCGTTCAACTCTCCCATTTCACCGGCGGGCAAGAGCGCGGCCCGCACTTTCCGGTACTGGCGGCAGCAGCGAGCGGCGTCACGGTCTATGCGGATACGGAGACGGCGACCTTCACCAGTGGGGCGCTCTCGGCACGAGTTCCCCGGAAACGCGGCTGGGAGGTGGAGTTTACGGCGAACGGCAAGCCCCTTACCAAGAGTGGCTCGCGCGGAATGGGATATGCCGAGGTGGAGGGCGAGGGACCTTACCTGCATGAACAGTTGGCGCTGGGAGTGGGTGAGTGCGTGTATGGATTGGGAGAGCGTTTTACCTCGTTTGTAAAGAACGGGCAGGTGGTGGAGACCTGGAACAAGGATGGCGGCGCGGGCAGCGAACAGGCCTATAAGAGCGTTCCGTTCTACCTTACTAATCGGGGTTATGGCGTCTTTGTAAATCATCCGGAAAATGTCGCTTTCGAGGTGGCCTCGGAGAAGGTCTCCCGCCTCCAATTCAGCGTGCCCGGCCAGTCTCTGGAGTATTTCCTCATCTATGGACCCACACCGAAGGCGGTGCTGGCGAAGTACGCGGCGCTCACGGGACGGCCCGCGCTGCCTCCGGCCTGGTCGTTCGGGCTCTGGCTGACGACCTCCTTCACCACCAGCTATGACGAACAGACCGTTACCGGCTTTATTCAGGGCATGGCGGATCGGGACCTGCCCCTGCACGTCTTCCACTTCGACTGCTTCTGGATGAAGGAGTTCCACTGGTGCGACTTCCGATGGGACGAGCGCGTCTTCCCCGACCCGCCCGCCATGCTCCGGCGGCTGAAGGAGCGCGGCCTCAAGATCTGCGTCTGGATCAACCCCTACATCGCCCAGCGCTCCGCCCTCTTTGCGGAGGGGCAGCAGAACGGCTACCTGATGAAGAAGCCGAACGGCGACGTCTGGCAGACGGATCAGTGGCAGGCCGGAATGGGCATCGTGGACTTCACCAACCCGGACGCTTGCCGATGGTATGGCGACAAGCTGCGGGCGCTGCTGGAGATGGGCGTAGACTGCTTTAAGACGGATTTCGGGGAGCGTATCCCCACCAACGTGGTCTATCACGACGGCTCCGACCCCTTCAAGATGCACAACTTCTACGCCTATCTCTATAACAAGGTAGTCTTCGAGGTACTGAAGGAGGCGCGCGGGGAGGGGGAGGCGGTTGTGTTTGCCCGGTCGGCGACGGCAGGCTGCCAGCAGTTTCCGGTCCACTGGGGCGGCGACTGCTTCTCCAACTTCGAATCCATGGCAGCGAGCCTGCGGGGCGGGCTGTCGCTCTGTCTCTCCGGCTTCGGCTTCTGGAGCCACGACATCGGCGGGTTCGAGGGTACGCCCCCAGTGGAGGTCTACAAGCGCTGGCTGGCCTTCGGCCTGCTCTCCTCGCACAGCCGCCTGCACGGCAGTTCCTCGTATCGGGTCCCCTGGCAGTACGATGAAGAGGCGGTGGATGCGCTCCGGTTCTTCACCAAACTCAAGTGCCGTTTGATGCCCTATCTCTTTGGGCAGGCTTGCGAAACGGCCCAGACCGGCATCCCCATGATGCGCGCCATGCTGCTGGAGTTCCCGGACGACCCGGCCTGCGATACGCTGGATCTGCAGTATCTGCTGGGCGGTTCCCTGCTCGTTGCTCCAGTGTTCACCTCAGATGGCAGCGTGGACTACTACGTTCCCGCAGGCCGCTGGACAGACTTCTTCACCGGGCGAGAGGTCGTCGGTCCGGGCTGGGTCCGTGAGACGCACGGCTTCCTCAGCCTGCCGTTGCTGGTTCGGCCCAACACGGTTCTCGCCGTCGGCAGCCGGGACGATAGGCCGGATTACGACTATGCCGACGGCGTCACCTTCCAAGTGTACGCCCTGGATGCAGGCCGTGAGATCACCGTAACCGTTCCCACGCTCCAGGGCGAAACGGCGCTGACGGCGCGGATACGCCGCGAGGGTGACCGCCTCCACGCTGACGTCCAGAGCGCAGCTTCCTCCTGGCATCTCCTGCTGGTTGGCATCCCTTCCGTCGTCTCGGTAGAGGGCGGCACGGCGAAGCCGCACGCGCAGGGGCTCTTGATAACGCCTAGGGCAGGCGTCACCTCTCTCACGATTTCATTGGAATAGGGAGAGGGTTATGGAAGATCTCTCGAGTGAGGAATAGTGTAAACATGGAAAATTCGGTAAACCCCAATGCAAGAGCGAAAGACCTGGGAGCGCGGGCGTCCCGCCCGTATAACCTTCCCCACAAGCAGTGGCATAGCCGAGGGTATCTACCACACTTCGATCAACCGGGCAGATTACAGAGTCTTACGTTTCGCTTATACGATTCGCTGCCTCATGAGGTGGTGGAGCGATGGAAACAAGAACTCTCTTGGCACGAAACGCTATCTGCGGAAGATCCGATTGCAGTCGAACTTCGGCAGCGGATTGCGCGATTTGAGGACGAAGGGCACGGGCGCTGCTGGCTGGCCCGCGTAGACATCGCCCATCTCGTCGAGGATGCGCTGCTGCATTTTGACGGAGAACGCTACCATGTACTGGCATGGTGCGTGATGCCGAATCACGTTCATATTGTGATCGAGACCCAAGAAGGGAACCGGGTCGGTGATATTGTTCACTCCTGGAAATCCTTCACTGCGAAGGAGGCGAATAAGCGACTCATACGCAGGGGGAGTTTTTGGATGCCCGACTACTACGACCGATTCATACGCGATGCGAATCATCTTGACACGGTCGTCGCCTATGTGGAGAACAATCCGGTCAAGGCCGGTCTGGTACGGCAGGCTACGGGGTGGAAGTTTTCGAGCGTCTCACACAGCGTGAGCATATCCAAAGTGGATGGGGCGGGCGGGACGCCCGCGCTCCCAGGCTCCGAAGGAACTTCCTGGCATAGTTGCTGCGTAGTCAAGTCAACATGAAACCGCGCCTCTCCTTCAACCGCAGACTGATGGGCTGGCTACTGACGCTGTCCTTATGCGTGCTGACGTTGCCCTCTGGGGCGTCCTGGCAGTGTCTCAACGGAACGCCCTGCCCACTGGATTGCCCGATGCTGCGTGGTGCAAGCGCTCCGGGGTCGGCGATCTGCACGGTTGCTCCGAAGGGGCATTGTGCGCGCTGTCAGAGCGCTCCGGCTGTCCCCACGCTGGTCTCTATCTCTGGAAAGGCGACCTGCTCTTCATCACCCTGTGTGCTGCGGTTTCAGTCCAAGCCCGATACCGCCCTGAGCGGCAAACAGTTGCTCACCCTGCCGCTGCTGGCGATGCCTCCGCCTCCAGTTTCCGTTCTTGTGTCGGTCGAAACGCAGGTTGTTCCGGCTTCCTCACCTCTCTGCTTCTTACCTCAACGCTTCTTAAGGCCCTTCTCCGGGCGCGCTCCGCCGATTCTCCTTTAATGCATTCGATAGTTCCACCTGTTCGCTCGTTAGCGAAAGGCGCTTTGTTGCGCCTTTCTCAACCCAATAAGGAGAATCCCAAAATGCGCTACGTTTCGCTTGCAGCGCCGTCGGCTCTGGCCGCGTGCGCCACGCTGGCGTTCGCCGCTCCCATTCAGGAGGGCAAGGCCGCGCCTGCCTTTATGGTAAAGACGCTCGACGGTAAATCCCTCCAACTTACGGACTACCGGGGCAAGGTCGTCCTGCTGGATTTCGGCGCGGTGGACTGCCCGCCCTGCCGCATCGAGATGCCCGTGCTGCAGCAGTTTCACAAGCAGTATGCAAAGCAGGGCCTGGTCGTTCTCAGCCTGCTGGAGATGAAGCCGAAACCGACGGACGCCCGCAAAATGGTCAAGGAGCGAGGGCTCACCTTTCCGGTCGCGATCGATCCGGAGGAGAAGTTCGGCAAGCTCTACGGCCTGGAATCGCACCCCACCGCGTTCGTTATTGACCGCGCAGGCAGAGTCGTCAAGGTCGAAGTGGGCTATGTGAAGGGGGATGAGCAGGAGATCGAGGCGGCCTTCAAACCGCTGCTCATCCCGGAGAGGGGAAAGCAGCCATGAAGGCGGTTCAGATGGGGCTTCTCACGGCAATCTGCCTGTGCGTCGCTCCGGTCGCCCATGCCCATGAGCCGCTCTGGGGCGAAAGCCCGCAGACCTTTGCGTTCGGCGTGATCCACCCGGAGATACGCTTCGGCTTCGAGAACGACACGCTGCTGCTGAACGGCGACCGGCGTATCGGCAATCCGGACGGCCTGAGCCGGTCGCGCTTTGAGACGCTGCTCGGGCTGCAGTATGCGCCGAAGACCTCGCTCAATCTCAAACTGGAGATCCCCATCGTTCAGGTGCTGACCTCGCAGCGGATCGCCGGAATGGAGCGCCACTCCGGCGCGACCGGGCTGGGCGACATCATGCTCAGCGCCAAAAGCCGCTTCTACCAGAAGTATGGCGAGGACTGGAAGGTCCATCAGTCCTATACGGTGGGAGTGCAACTCCCCACCGGAGCGCACGGCGGGCGTACGCCGAACGGCCTCCTCTTTGCCCCGTCGGATCAGCCGGGAAGCGGCAAGTTCGGCATCTTACTGGGCTATGCCTTCGCCTATGAGCGGCTGAACGATACGGTCTGGGCCAGCGCGGTCTATATGCACGACTTGGGCAATCGGGGCAGCAAGGGCGACATGCTCGATGTGGACGCCAACTACGGCTACTGGATCCGCCGCGCCCGCCGTCCGCAGGATCTGGGCGTGATCCTGGCGGCGGGGACACACCTGGAGGGAATGGGGCATGACCGGCAGGGAGCGGACGCCGATCCTGACAGCGGCTCGACCCTGGCGGGCTTACAGAGTAGCCTTATCGTCACCAGGGGCCAGGCGCAATTCCGCATCGGCATCCTGGTCCCGCTCTACCAGTGTGTCAGCGGCACGCAACTGCGCTCGGAGATCCAGGCGCGGGCGGGCATTGAAATCCTGCTTTAGCATAGAAACGGAGAACCGAACATGAAGCCAAAGCGCGCGGCCTTCGCGCTGCCGGCGCTGATCCTCCTGGCGTTTCCGGCGGCCCTGCGGGCCGATGTGAAGAACGTCTGGGTCGGCGTAAACGGTGCGACGTGACCCACGTGAGCCTTCAGCCTCGATAAGGGGCTGCGACGCCTGGAGGGCGTCGTGAAAACGCAACTGAGCACCGACAAACCGGTGCATCTCGATGTCACTCTCAAGCCGGGAGCCTGGATCGACCCTGAGAAGATCTTCCGGCAGATCAGCGATGCGGGCTATTCGGCCCGCAAGGACGAGGTCCGCCTGACGCTCACCGGCAAGATCCTCAAGGAGGGAGATAAGCTCTTTCTCCTGCTGGACGACATCAAGTCCGGGCCGCTCAAGTTCCTGCTGCTCAAAGGCAGCAGCAAGAAGGAGCAGGAGGCGAAAGCGCTCACCGAGGCATTTCAGGCCGCAGGAGA
>DATGIG010000745.1:0-4562 GCA_035295825.1 Chthonomonadaceae bacterium
TGTCTCTGTCTGCCGTTGGGGCGGGCACAGCCGCGAGAAGTCATAGCCGAGCATCTTTGGCCGGGCGAAGATTGGGAAGCGACGCGGGGCCGCCTGCGGCAGACGCTCTCCTGGCTGCGCCGTCATCTGGAGCCGCCCGGCACGCCGGAAGGGAGCGTGCTGCTTGCCGACCGCGCCGAGATGCGGCTCGATCCCCGCTTCGTCGTCACGGATGTGGCGGATTTCGATGCCGCGCTCCGCTCCGCCGCGCAGACGGATGATCTCTCCGAACGCATCCCGTATCTGCGCGGCGCTATCGCGCTCTGCTGCGGGGAACTGCTCCCCGGCTATTTCGAGGAGCCGATCTTGCGGGAGCGCGAGCGGCTGGCAGAGACTCATCGCGGCGCGCTGGGGCAACTGGCCGGCGCGCTGGCGCAGACGGGGGACCTGCCGGGCGCCATCGAGATCGCCCGCCGCCGGATTCTGGCCGATCCGCTGGCGGAGGAAGCGCACGGGCATCTGATCGAGCTGCTGGCCTCTGCTGGCCGCACAGCGGATATGATGCGCCAGTACCAGGAACTGGAGCGCATCCTGCGCGAAGAGCTCGGCGTCGCGCCTTCGGCAGCGACCCGCGCCTTGATAGAGCAGGTCCGTCGCCCGGCTTCCCAGCCGGCCGCGTCTGCCCGCCCGAAGACGCTCCCCCCAGTCTCCACGCCTACAGTCGATAACCCTCCTTTGATCGAACCAGAGGGCGGCGCAGTCCCGCTGAACTCTCGTTTCTATGTCGAGCGACCCACGGATGCCGCCTTCCAGACGGCGATCGCGCGCCAGGACAGCCTCGTTCTGGTGAAGGGACCGCGCCAGGCCGGTAAAACCTCGCTGCTGGCGCGCGGGCTGCAGCGGGCGCGGGAGGAGGGGGCGGCCGTCGTGCAGACCGATCTGCAGAAGCTGGACCAGGAGCAGATGCAATCGGTCGCCAGCCTCTTCGAGACGCTGGCGCAGATGATCGCCTCTCAGCTCGAACTGGACGTTGACCTGGAAGCCGCCTGGAATCCGCGCCGAGTCTGGAACGTCAACTTCGACCGGTTCCTGCGCCGGGAGGTGCTAGACAGGCTCAGCGTGCCGATGGTATGGGGCCTGGACGAGGTGGACCGCCTGTTCGGGCATGACTTCAGCACGGTCGTGTTCGGTCTGTTTCGCTCCTGGCACAACGAGCGCTCGCTCGATCCTACGGGTCCCTGGAGCCGGCTGACCTTAGCCATCGCCTACGCCACGGAAGCGCACCTGTTTATCACCGATCTCAACCAATCCCCCTTTAACGTCGGCACCCGCCTGACCCTGGAGGACTTCACCCAGGCAGAGGTCCAGGATCTCAACCGCAGGTATGGGGAGCCGCTGCGCGATGCCGGGGAACTCACGCGCTACTACCAGATGGTCGGGGGCCATCCCTATCTGGTGCGGCGGGGACTGCACAGCATGGCAGCGGATGGGGTGGACCTGAATACACTCGAAGCGCAGGCTGAGCGCGAGGACGGGGTGTTCGGCGACCACCTGCGCCGCCTGCTGGCGGCGCTCGGTCAGGACTCCGCGCTATGCGAGGCGATGCGCTCCATACTGCAGGGACACCCCTGTCCCGATCCGAACAGCTTCTACCGCCTGCGCAGCGCCGGGGTGCTGTCCGGCGCGATTCATACGGAGGCCCGCCTGCGCTGCGGGCTCTATCAGTCTTATCTGGAACGGCGGCTGCTATGAACACCGAACAGATTCCCTTCTATATCACCGGGGGCACGCTTCCACGCGATGCTGCTTCCTACGTGGAGCGCCAGGCCGATGCCGAGCTTTTGGAAGGACTGCGGCAGGGCCAGTTCTGCTATGTCCTCAACTCCCGGCAGATGGGCAAATCCTCCCTCATGGTCCGAACTGCTGCAAAGCTGCGAGAAGAAGGCATCGCCGTGGCTGTTTTGGACCTGACCGCCCTGGGACAGAACCTGACGCCCGAGCAGTGGTACGACGGCCTGCTCAATCTGCTCGCTCGTTCCCTCAACCTTGAAGAACAGATGGAGGACTTCTGGTTTGAGAACGAGCGATTGAGCCCCTTGCAGCGATGGATGCAGGCGTTAGGACAAGTGGTCTTAAAAAGTGTTCCCGGTCCTATCGTCTTGTTTGTGGATGAGATTGATGCGGTGCGCAGTCTGCCGTTTTCTGCCGACGAGTTTTTTGCAGGCATACGGGAATGCTATAATCGCAGGACCGAAGAGCCGGAGTATGCCAGGCTGCGTTTTTGCCTGTTAGGAGTGGCTTCGCCTTCGGACTTGATCTCCGATACCAGAAACACGCCTTTCAACATCGGCAAACGCATCGAGCTGAGTGATTTCACGCCGGCAGAGGCGGGGCCCCTGGCGCAGGGCTTGCAAGGCGATTCTGACTTTCCACATTCTGATGCCGCCCTTTCTCAACAGCTGCTCTCACGGGTACTCTACTGGACAGGCGGGCATCCCTATCTGACTCAGCGACTCTTTCAGGCGGTCTCCGAGGCTTTAGAGACCGGGGTGGCGATACCGGGCGAGGAGCTTGTAGACTACCAGTGCCAGGCGCTTTTCCTGTCGGCAAGCGCGCGTGAGCGCGATGACAACCTCATCTTTGTTAGAGAGCGGCTGCTGCGCTCGGAAGCCGACCTTGCCGGCCTGCTGGACTTATATCAGCAGGCTATTACTGGCAAGCCCGTTGCCGATGATGAGACCCGCCATTTTGTGAGCGTGCTGAAGCTTTCGGGTATTGTGGCGGCATGCAATGGCTTTTTGAAAGTGCGCAACCGCATCTATGCCCAGGTGTTCGATAAAGCCTGGATTGCCCAGCACATGCCTGATGCGGAGTTGAGGAGGCAGAGAGCTGCTTACCAGCGTGGTCTGATTCGGGCGACCGCGGTGATTTTGACTATGCTAGTCTTATTGAGCGGGCTGATTGGAGCCTGGCTGTCGAACCACTACGCAATGGAAAAGCAGTTGAAAAGCCTCTTGCAGCAATCTTACCTAGATCAGGCACGTGCGTTGCGAATGAGTGGCCAGCCAGGCCAACGTTTCGACAGCCTGGACGTGATTGCCAAAGCAGCAGCGATGTCACCTTCATCGGAGATGAAGCTGAAATTGCGCAATGAGGCCATCGCGGATATGGCTCAGCCGGTGGACCTTAAGGTAGTAAAGAAATGGCATGGGCGAGAAGGAGATTCAGAGATTGCTGCAGATCCGGACCATGGGCGTTATTTCTGGGCCGATCCGCAGGGCAATATTCATATCTTCCGGCTTCAGGACGATCATCTCCTCGCCACTCTGCCTGGTTTCGGTAAGCCCTACGATTACATGGACCGCTATAGCCCGGATGGCCGGTACATCTTCCTGCTTTATCAAGGCGGCACGACGATCTTATGGGATTGCCTCACGGGTAAAGTGCTCCTGAAATTTCCGCATTGCATCATAAACGAGAGGTCAATTGATTTCCATTCGGACAGCCGTTGGGCTGCGGTCACATTCCCAGATAGATCTATTAGAATTCTCTCCCTACCGGCTGAGCAGGAGATAAAGCGTTTCTATCCGGCATATGTGCCGACTACTCTGCGGCTGTCTCCGGACGGCCGAAGGCTTGCAATCGTCGGGTATGGTAACTCAGGTGTTCACATGCTGGATCTAAGCAATGGAAATGACGTATCCATCTCCACTCCATCCGATGTAGGCGACGTTATCTGGCACCCCGATGGCCGCAGATTAGCCATTGCCTGTTCAGACCATAATCTCTACCTGATCGATGTGGAGACACGCCAGGTAACGCTCACTTTCAAAGGGCATAACAGCAATGTCACGGAGCTCAGCTTCAATCCTGCAGGCACGCTCCTTGCCAGCGCCGGTTGGGATAATACCTCACGGTTGTGGGACCCGCAGACTGGACAGCAGCTCCTGGTTTATCCCGTAGACGCTCAACACACGATTCGGTTCAGCCTGGATGGGCGAAAGTTGGTCGGTATAAGCGGGGCAGAAAGTTGGATATGGGAAGTGGCCGCGAAAGATGAGTATCGCTCAGTAAGCTTGGATTCTGACTTTCATTCCGTAGAGTTCGGTCCGGGTGGGCGCTGGCTCGTATCGCTGTCTGCCAAGGGCGTTCAACTGTGGGATGTGGAGCATGCGCGCCAGATTGGGAACCTGGACATCGGCCACTGCTTCGCCGCCGCCTTTAGTCCCGACGGGAAGCAGTTGATCACCAGCGGAGATGCTCAATTGTATGCCTGGCCCATCACACGCGATAACACGACGAGAAGTATCAAATTCGGTCCTCCTCGAAATCTAGCCACCTGGACACCGATATACGGAGAGCTATTCAGCCAGAGTCCGGATGGGCGTATTCTCGCAGTCGTTCACTGGCAAAATAATAAGCTGGTCGCGCACGCTTTCTCAAGCGATAGGCAACCACCCCTTCTGCTCCAGACAGGGGACCGGATGCGATTTATTGCCGTCAGCCCGGATGACCGCTGGATCGCTGCCAGCCCCTGGGAAGCGCCCGCGCGGGTAACGGTCTGGGATGCTCGCACCGGCAAG
>DATGIG010000746.1:0-6222 GCA_035295825.1 Chthonomonadaceae bacterium
GACTGGACCTGGCAACAGTTCTATAGCCCTCAACTACCTCTACATCGGCGGTCCCCTGCTCGGCGCCATCATCTATGATGAGAGCGATCAGCAGGTAAGGCAGGTCGCACTCAAGTACGGAAAAGAAGGCGAATTGCTGTCACGTTCCGGCAGTATCGATCCGTTCACCTATACCTACGATGCGTTCTACCGCCTCCAAACCCTTGCCGACGGAGCGGGAAACAAGACCACCTATTCGTACAGTCCGGCCGGCTACCTGGCCTCCATCAAGTATCCGAAAGGCGACACGGTCAAGTTCACAGCCTACGACCCCATGGGTAACGTTCTCATCCGCGTTGATGGGCGTGGGATCAAAACCTATTACGTCTACAACGATCCTGAGAATTTGCTGACCAACATCCAGTACCCTGCCGATACCGGACACAACGTCGCCTTCACCTACGATGCTTATGGCCGCCGTTCGGGCATAACAGATGGCACGGGCAGCCAGACCATCAATTATGACGACGATGGTCTGGTCACCAATGTAAAGACCACCTATAACAGCTTATCCGCTCAGTCCATCGCCTATAGCTACTATCCCGATGGCAGCCGCCAGGGCATGAGCACGCCGGCGGGAAACTTTACCTACGGCTACACAGGCAACGGCCTGCTTCAGAGCCTGACCAATCCCTTCAACGAGACCACCAACTGCAGCTATACCGATAACCACCTGCTGAAAACGGTGACTCTGCCCAACGGGGTCATCAGCAGCTATGGTTACGATCCCCGCAATCAGCCGACCAGCCTGACCAACAAGACGGCGAGCGGAACGGTGCTCTCAAGCTTCACCGGCATGGCTTATGATGCCGCCAGCAACCGTACGACGATGACCGCTTCTATGCCGGCGGTTCCCGCCGATGGCGGTCTGACCACCTACGCTTACGACAGCAAGAACGAGCTGACCCAGGAGCAATCGGCGCGAGCGGGCGGCTATACGGATAACTGCGTGTTTGATCTCGCCGAAAACCCGACCACTTTCCGAGGTGCAACCAATACCTTCAACACAGACAACCAGATCACCAATTCCGGCTACGCCTATGATGGCAATGGGAACCCATCCACTTATCAAGGCGCTACCCTGGCATTCGATGAAGAGAACCGGCTGACGGGAGTGGGAGCTTCCTTTACTGCCGACTACACTGGGGACGGACTGCGGGCTTGGAAGCAGGGCAGTGGAGGGCGAAGCTATTTTCTATATGATGGCACCTTCCCTGTCTGTGAGCTGGACGCTTCCGGCAACGTGCAGGCCGTCAACACATCTTCTACAAACGGGCTCGTCTCCCGGCGTACGACATCCACCAACGTCTTCTATACTTTCGATCCGCAGGGCAATGTGGCTCAAAAGCTGGATGCAAGCGGTAACGTACTCTCCAGCCATGTCTACGACGGCTTCGGGGCTGCGAAAGCAGGTGGTCCGACCGGTGATCCCTTCGGCTTCGGGGCTCAGTTCGGCTACTACACGGACGTCGAGACAGGGCTGCAACTGCTGACGCACCGTTATTACGACGCGGGCACAGGCCGCTTCTTGACACGCGATCCGATCCGCTATTCAGGAGGGATCAATGTGTACGCTTACGTGCAAAACCGTGCCCTCATTGCGCATGACCCTTCTGGCACCTCATTTGAAGATACTGGGTGTGATATCCACAAATTGGCGGTAACGTTAGAGGTTTGGTGTACCGGTATGGGTGTATTCTTGGCCATATTTGCACAACCCACAGCAGCCGGTTTTGCGATATGTGTAGGTATTTCTTATATTGTCGATCTCTTGACAGCAGATGCGTGTAAATCTCCCGTTCCTCCTAGTTGTAATTTCAATCGTTGAAATTTAGACTACAAGGAAAAGTATGTGGAATCCTGGCGTCCAGGCAGACATTCCACTTCTCAAAGAGGAGGAGAAGCGGGCAGGCTTTCCATCCCCTAATCCCCATAGCCGAAATGTATTCCATCAGTCAGGTGGTTGGTACAAGTCCATGCAAGATTCTGTCTTGATCTAGCACTTCGAGGGAATAACCAGTAGATTATTTCGGAGGAGCCAGATTTCGGAGACCATGCAGCCGCGACCGTTGCGAAGGACATCAACAACTTATCAGGGGATGGATGTGCCGTTGACAGTGGCGGAGGTCAGCTCCAGCGTCTCGCCAGTATCGTCGGTGACTTTCACCGCGCCGAACTGCGGCGCCAGATACAGGGTGCGCGTGGAGCCGTGCCCATAAGAGATCGGATTGCCGGCGGAATCCAGCACCTTCTGCATGGTGATCACCTGGATGCAGCCGGTAAACGTGCCCGCCGGCACGGTGACGGTCTGCGTATCCCGCTGCAGCGTGATGGTCAGGGTCGCGGTGGACGCGTTTGCGCCGGCCCCCGTGCCCTGGCAGGGGGTCTGCTGCGTGGAGGGCACGCCAGGCCGCAGACTGTCTGGTATCTGCAGCGGGGTCCGGAAGAAGTTGGTTCCTGCGACCGGGCTGAAACTGTCTGTCTCAACAATCTGCCAGCCGCCCAGCGGCGCCACCGCCATATAGAGCGTCGCGGTGGGCGTCCCGTCCTCCGACTGCTGAACCGGCAGGACCGATTCGGCGTGGAGGATGGTCATCGCTCCCACCACCTGCTGCGCGGCGTCCGTAGTGGTAGTGCCGGCATGTGTCACCGTGTAGTTCCAGGTGTCTCCGGGATGCAGCGGCCAGTAGGAGGCGACATGGCCTAACACGGGAAGGCCATTGCCCTCCCCGCAACCGAAAGCATAGCCGATCAGCAGGCTGCCGCCCAGGACCAGAAGACAGACCGTTCGTTTCGAGATCATTGGTGGCTCCTTCCTCTTCCTTGTTGATATTTCTGGCTCCTGCCAGGAGCCGGGTCGAGTTTTCAGCGATTCCAGGCATCCACGGGTCAGCGGCGCAGCAGCCAGATTTCAGAAACCATGCAGCCGCGCCCGTTGCCGCCTAAGCCCGGCTCGCGGGCCCAGGTAAGCGTCAGCTCGCCGCTTGCGGTGGCTTCAGGGGGAATATCGAACTCCAGGAGCGTACCCTCCAGGGGCTTGGCCAGGTAAGGATGGATTTCGAGGGCGTCGTTGGCGACGAGGCGGAGCTTGCGGCCATCATCACCGCCGTAGACGATGCGCAGCGTGTAGACAGCGTGCGGATCGAGATCGGTGTAGCGCATTTTGAGGGGCGTGTCGTAGAGGGTTTCGGCATGACGGCCCCAGGCGAGGCGGCCGGTCAGGTCCGAGAAGCCGATGCGCGTGGATTCGTAGCAGCCGGGATCGGTGGCGAAGTCGTGGCCGCCGAGCAGATGGTCCCGCCGCGCGAGATTACCCGGCTCGTCATAGAAGCCGCCTGGTCCGGGATCGGTCCAATGGACGATCCGCGCGATCTGCCGCTGCCGCTCGGCCTCGTCCGGCTCCTGGCGGATCGCCGCGAACTGCTGCTTCAGCCAGACGCGGTTGTTGAGCGGCACGTCTACGCTGTCGAGGTTCGCGCCGCGCTCGATGTGGATGGCCTGGTATCGCTCTACGCTCAACTGCATACGGATGCTCTGGAACAGCGCCTCCGCCAATTCGAAGAGGCGGGCGCGCCAGTCGAGGCCGACCTGCGGCACAGCCGCCCGGTCCAGCGTTTCCTCGGCGGCTTGCAGCGCAGCAAGGGCGCCGCGTGCCGGCGCGCTGTGCAGGGCTTCCATCGCCTGCTCCTCCAGATCCTGCTCGTGGAGCAGGCGGCGGCGGACGAAGGCATCGTAATAGGCGCGGTAGAGTGCCTGCTGGAAGCGCCAGTTGAGCAGAACCTGCGGCGAGGCGGCCCGCTCCATCGCCTGGAACTGCTGCAGGGTGGTCGTGACGCCCTCATTGATCAAGAGCGGCGCCTGCCAGTTGCGCTCCAGGGCCAGCAGCTCCTGCGCGAACGTGTCTGTATACGGCTCGCCAATGAAAGTGCGGCTGTACTCGCGAAGGATTTCGACCACGTCCGCCTCTGGGTCCCATTCCAGCGCGCTCCACACCGCCTTGTTGACGTCGTCGTTGCAGCCTTCCGAGTAGGTGATGGAGCCGATGGTGTAGCGCTGCAGCGCCCGCACGATCTGCGCCTGGCCGAGCGGGCGCGGGTTGATGCTCTCCCGCCCTTCCGTTAGGGCATAAGCCCAGTCCCAGTTCGGGACCGGGTACTGGCACTCTTTCGTATGCGTGATGTCCGGATAGTGCCGGATGGGGTACTGTTCAGGGACCAGCGCGCGCAGGCGGGGCAGGGGAATGCGCACCTGCGGCCCGAAGACGATGCCGTTCAGCCAGTCGGGCCGCTCCTCTTGCAGGATGCTCAGGAACGTGTCCAGCCATGCCTGCGTAAAGCCTTGCGGCGCGACCCACATCTGCGCGTTCGGGTGATGCGCGCACAGGACCGGCGCGACCTGCGCCAGAAAATTCATCAGGACCCTCGGCTCCGTGTGGCCGGGATCGCCGCCGGGCACGAACACGGCGTCTACGCGCGGCAACTGCCGGAACACTTCGCCCCACTCCTCCAGCGCGAAGGCGACCGTGCCGGGATCGGCATAGTCCGGGTCCATAGCCGGGTACCAGATCCAGACATCCAGGCCGTACTCATCGAGCAGGCGGGACATGCCGACCATCATCTCCATCGGCGGCAGGGGGAAATGGGGGCTGTCCGCATCGTCGTCCGAGCGGGGAGGGATCAGCTCAATGGCGTTGGCGCCGAAGACCGCCAGGTCGCGGATATACTGCTCCCAGAGGGCGAGGTCCCAGCCATCGTAAGAGTTGGTCTTGGGCCGGTAGCCGAGCTGATGGCCCCGCAGCGGAGAGTGCGGCGCGGAGACGATGTCCAGATCATCCGGCACGGCCACCTGTTGCCGCTCCATTCGCAGATTCCGCAGCAGCCGCCCGATACCGAAGAGCACGCCCCGCGCATCATTTCCGGCAATTTCCACGCCCCGCGCCGCTGCAATGGTCACGGCTCGCAGCGCATATCCCTCGGCTTTTCCCTCACCTCTCTTGACCTGGATGACTGGTACATCCTTGTCAGGCGATTCCTCGACGACCGACCAGCGGATCTGGGCGCGCTTCTGCACCTCTTCCACCAGCATCGTGACGGCCTTCGTTTCCGAGTAGCTCAAATCCGGGGGTACGACCACGACGGCTCGGTTAAGATCAATCATGTATGGTCTCTATTGGCTCAGCCGGTAGTTGTAGGTCAGCTCAATATCATCGCTCGCTTTCGGACGCCAATTCGTCCGCACGAAGCGCAGGGTCCGGCCATGAACCGTAGGCGCGCACGGGCCTTCCCAAACGATGACATTGGGCGCGACACGACTTTTGAGCCAGCGCGGGTCGTTCTTTGCCTTGCTAATGCGGCGGACCGGGACCGGCCGAAGTGCGCCGTGGATCAGTTTGGCGGGGAAGGTGATGTCTATCTCGGAACGGCCGATAGGGCCATGCCAGGAGGCGCCTGTATGCAGAACATACCCGACCTGATCGGCCTGTCCCCCCTTCTGGCCCGCCTGAACAATACCGCCGCCGATATCCTGCGTGTAGACATCGCGGATATGAAGCGCGCTGTTGGCAGGGAAAAAGACGGTCTTAGTATGCCAGTAATGGCCTTCGGTGTTGGCGCGGATCAGCTTCGTCGCCGTCGGCTTGCCATCTACATAGGAGCGGAAGGAGGTGAAGGTGGTATGCGGAGGCTTGTCCTTGAAGTCTGCTTCCTCCTCATCGGGATCGCTGGCGCCGTAGCCCTCATCCGGAAAGCCCATGCGCACGCGGCACGCAGGGCCATGATTCGTGAAGACGAAATCACAGACGACGCGGCTCTGATGCCCCTGGATCGTGATCTTGACGACTTCGCTGGTCATACTCACCGACGGATGCCCGCGCAGCAGGCCGGGCGAGCCGCCGAACGCGATCCCGCCGTCATTTGCAGAGGCGCAGACGGAGAGAATTGCCAGGCCGCCCAGCGCAAACAGCCCGGCGTATAAAAAGCGGCATTGCAACGTATTGAGCGTTCCCATTCTGATCGTCTCCTGGGGGCATGATACGCCCCGATTCCTGGCGCTCGTGCCGGTAATGTTACTATGTTGATATGAGTGGATTTTACTGGGCTTCTTCAGGACTATGGTCGCGCAGCCAGACGCGCAGGGGCACGTCGTCGTCGGTCGGGGTGTAGTGGCCGTTGCAGTTGACGCCCC
>DATGIG010000747.1:0-8827 GCA_035295825.1 Chthonomonadaceae bacterium
GCGCGAATATGTGCCGGAGGTAGAGTGGCGGCAACGTCTGGCCCAGGGCGATCTGGAGGTCGTTGCGCTGCTCTATGACCACTATGCCGCCGCGCTCTATCGGGTATTGACGGCCATTCTGGGCACGACGGCGGACGCGGAGGACGCCCTGCAGGAGGTTTTTGTGCGGCTGGCGCAGGGGCGGGCCAATCGCGTTCAGAACCTGCGCCCCTATCTGTTTGCAGCGGCACGGCATGAAGCCTGCAATATCCTGCGGCGCAAGCGCCGTGAGCGGCCCCTGGAAGAGGCCGAGCGCCCGGCGCCGCCCGTGGATACGACCCAGGCCGGGGAGATGCAGCGGCTGCTGCTGCGGTTGCCCCTGGAGCAGCGGGAGGTGATCGCGATGAAAGTGTACGAGGAGATGACCTTCGCCGAGATCGCCACGATTGTGAAGGCGTCGCCGAATACGGTCGCCAGCCGCTATCGGTATGGGATCGAACGCCTGCGGGGGTGGGTTCAGGAGGAGGAGGCTTATGGAAACCAGGCCTGAACAGGAACGGATAGAGGCCCGACTGAAAGCCGCCGCGCCTGAACTGCCGGAGACGCTGCGCCGGAGGGTGATGCAACGCTGCCTGGATGAACACTGGCGCAAGCCGGCGAAAGCAGGCATCTGGCAGTGGCGCCTGGCCGGCGTCATGCTGGCCATGATGCTCCTATGCGGGGGCGCAACCAACTGGTTGGATGCGCAAAATAGGGCGATCAATGAGGGCAGAGGCAGCCAGAAACCCAGCATCGCGCTCGTTGCCGACTTCGGCGTCCTCTCGCCTCTGAAAGCCAGAAGCAAGAGCTTCGCCGATGCCCTGGGCTGGCGCATACGCCAATTAGCGCAGTTGTTGGATGAGAGGTCACATAGTTGATATAGATTGGGAGAAACCACCATGTCACCATCGGAGAACAACCGATCCCATAGTTCCTTCACACCTCCTAAACAGACGGCCCCGCTACGGATTCAGCCGGAGCGCCCTACCCGTCGTTTCTGGCGGCGTGCCTTACGCAGCCTGCTCTGGGGCGGCGGGGTTGCCCTCTTCTCGTTCTTGCTGATCAATCTGTGGGCATCCTGGCGTCTGCATGAGGAGCTCGGGGCGCCGATCCGCTTGGTTCAGCTCGCCCCGCCCCGCGTGCCCGATGCGGAGAATGCCGCCGTCGTGTATCTGAAGGCGGCGGACGCGCTCAAGCTGACAGATTCTCAGCGAGATGCCCTCCATAACGATAAGGGGATAGCGAGGGGCGGTGAAGCAGAGGCCACGGCGGAAGCCATGGCGCTGTCGAACAATGCGCAGGCTATCGCGCTCACCCGGCAGGCCGCAGGGATGGCTGCCTGTCGCTTCCCGGTAGACTACGATGCAGTGAACCTGGCGGGCATCCTCCTGCCGCATCTGGGGAAGATGCGCACGCTGGCGTATTTGATCCGAGCGGAGGCGCTGTCGGAAGCCCGATCCGGGCATGTGGAAGCCGCATTGGACGATGTCAGTGTGCTGTTTCGCATGAGCGAACACATCGCCCCGGAACCTATGCTGATCTCCGGTCTGGTGGCGATGGCAGTGGAGAGAATCGGGTGCCGGGCGCTGGCGGACGTTCTCGATACCGTGTCGCTGACGCCGGAACAGGCGCATGCATTTGTGGGACGGCTGGCGCATACCGATTGGGTTGCGACCTTCCAACACGATTTGGATGGGGAGAGGTGTTTTGGAATGTGGGCTTTCCAGTTCGTCTCCAACCCTATCGAAGCCAGGCTATTGGAGAGTGGAACTCCCTCAACGAACATCTTTACGCGGATGCTGGGGGTGGTCTGGGCTCCCCTCTGGAAGCTGGACGAAATCGAGTATCTCCACGCCCTGCAGTGGCAGAGGGCGGCCACTCTGGCGCCCGGAGCGCCCGCATACCCGGAGAGTATCGTGACCCGAGACCTGCCCTGGTATGCCGTCTGCACCCGGATCATGCTGCCCTCGCTCGCCCGGGTCGGATTGAGGCGCGATGAGATGCTGGTTTATCGAGATATGGCGCAGGTGGCGCTGGCGCTCAACGCCTATCGCACCCTCCATGGGCGCTACCCGTCTCACCTGGAGGATGCGGAAGCGCTCTGGGGCAGCGCGTTCCCACGAGACCTCTATCTGGGGCAGCCCTTTGTCTATCGCACCGAGGGCGACAGGCTGGTCCTCTATAGCATCGGCCCCAATCATAAGGATGACGGCGGCAGAAAACCGCCGCAGTCCGCGACGTCGGTTACCGAGCGAGAGGCGCAGCGCCAGGCAGCCCTCAACGGATCGACCGCGACGCAATACGACGACATCGTGTGGGATTAAGCTTCCCCTCTCCCCAACCCCCTGCTCTCCCGCTTCAACCGCTTCGCGGCGGCGTAGAGCGGGGGGTTGGGGATGAGTGGGAAAAAGGAGGATTTTGGCCTCACCGGGCGGAAATGAGATGCCATCATCCATCTTATTCCCGAGGAGTCCATGAAAATCAAATGCCCCCATTGCGGCGCGACCAATCAGGACGTGTCGGAGAACGATCCCTGCTGGCAGTGCGGCACGATCCTTTCCGCGCCGCCGAGCGCCCTCGAAACGGAAGAAGGCCCACCAACCAGCGCGGCTAATCCGACCTCTCAACCGCCAGCACCGAAACGAGAGACTCCTGCCGCCCAATCGCAGTTTGCACCGCTGTTGCAGCGCACCGACCTCCCGCCCACCACGCCCAGCTCCGCGCGCCGCACCAACATGGGGGTCGTGATCGCCGTGATCCTTGTGCTGGTTGCGGTTATCGTGGTCGCTGTGCTGCTGCTGCGTCCGCATTGATCCGCTTCCGGCCCAAAAATAAGCCATTTGGCCCAGGCAGAGCCAAGGCCTCTGTGTTATACTCTTCCGCAATGATAAGACCGGCGCGCCCCGTGAGGGGATAACGCGTCCGCGAGGAGATAGCACGATGCCTTACTGGTTGATACGGCCCATTGCCTGGGTCCTCATTCATATCCTCTATGCGCTGTTCGGCGGCATCCGCTTTGAAGGCCGGCACTATGTGCCCCGTGAGGGCGGCGTGCTCATCACTCCCAATCACATCAGCGATTCCGACCCGCCGACCCTCGCCATCGCCTTGCCGCGGCCCTGCTGGGTGATGGCGAAGGAGGAGATCTTCCAGATGAAGATCATCGGGCCGTTGGCGCGCTGGCTGCATGGGTTTCCGGTCAAGCGCTACACGGCGGATCGCGCCGCCCTGCGCCGCGCCGAGGAGCTGCTGGAGGAGGGGGAGGCCGTGGTGATCTTTCCGGAGGGCAAACTGAGTGAGGACGGCAAACTGCAGCCTCTGCTGCCGGGCGCGCTGCTGGTCGCCCGCAGCGCCGACGTCCCCATCGTGCCGGTGGTCCTGATCGGAACCGACCGTATTCTCCCCTATGGCAAACAGTGGCCCCGCCCTGCCGGGCGGCGCACCATCGTCCGTTTTGGTCCCCCGGTGACGGTTGCACAACTGACGGGGGGGGCGAAGGGGAGCGATGCCCTACGGCTGGGCGCAGAACGGTTGGGTGCGATCTTGAAAGCGCTGCAAGAGGGCCGGAACCCGTAGACAGGCAGTCCGGATTATGTCACAATAGTGGGGATACCACTCCATTCACTCTTGAAAATCTGCGAAAGTGATGTAAGCCAAGCCGATGTCTCCTATTCAACATTGCCACTCTCTTTCCTGGCGCGCTATGGGGCTGATGGGCCTCGGCGCGCTGGTCGCTCTGCCGCTTGTGGGCTGCAATCACAACGGGGCCAACACCAACGCATCCGCCCTCGCCCAGAACGGGCCGCCCCCTGCGCCGCCGAAGCCCCCCGGACCTCCGCCGCCGCCTGCGCTCCCGGAAGGGGGCGTGAAGGGCATCTATCTTACCGGCTGGTCGGCGGGCACCAAGCGCTTCGATCAACTGGTCGCCCTCGTAGATCGCACCGAACTCAACGCCATGGTGATCGACGCGAAGGATGATGGGAACGTCTACTTCGATACCGACATCCCGCTGGCCAGGACGACGCCAGGGGTCCAGAAGCACGCCTATAAGCCGGAAAAGATCATGCCCATCCTGGAGCAGCATCACATCTACTCCATCGCCCGCATCGCCTGCTTCCGGGATACTCCCATGGCGACGGCGCACCCCGATATGGCGGTCCAGGACGCTCAGGGCCGGGTCTGGCACGACAAGTCGGGCCACGCATGGCTCAATCCCTATAACAAGGCGAACTGGGACTACAATATCGCCATCGGGATGGAGGCCATCAAACGTGGGTTCAAGGAGGTCCAGTTCGACTATGTGCGCTTCCCCAGCGAGGGGAATATCAGCTTGCTCCACTACCCCGGCAAGAAGGAGGGCGACCTGCGCAAAGACCAGATCAGCGCCTTCCTGAAGTACGCTCGGGAGAAGTTCAAGGCGCAGGGCGTCTATTTCAGCGCGGATGTGTTCGGCCTCACCTCGAAAGTGAACGCAAAGAACCCGGATATGGGCATCGGGCAGACGCGCACCAATGTGGCGGAGCAGGTGGACTTCCTCAGCCCGATGGTCTATCCCTCCCACTATGCATACGGCGAATATGGCATGAAGGACCCCAATAAGGAGCCGTACAAAACCGTGACGCTTTCGGTCGGCGACGCTCAAAAGAACCTGAAGGCGGTCCCGACCTGCAAGCTGCGCCCCTGGATCCAGGATTTCGACCTCCGGCATGTCCACTACGGTCCGACGGAGGTGAGGGCGCAGATCAAGGCGCTGAGCGATCTGGGGATCACCGAATTCCTGTTGTGGAATGCCAGGAATGTCTATACGGAAGATGCGCTGGAGAAAGAGAAACAGCCTGCCGCTGCCGCCGTCGGCATGTCGGCTCCCGCCCCTAAGTCCAGCGGAAGCAATTGAGCAGTATCGCCCTGTTCGGGTGCAATCCGCGATTCCATTCTGTCTTGAGGAGGAGACACGCAACTTATGGCTCGACCAGTGACACTCTTTACCGGCCAGTGGGCCGACCTGACGTTCGATACGGCTGCCCAGAAGGCGAAGGCTTTCGGTTATGACGGCATCGAGCTGCCCTGTTGGGGCGATCACTTCGATCCGATCGCGGCCAGCGGCCCGGAGGCCGCCGCCTATTGCCAATCACGGCACGACATTCTGGCGAACCACGGCCTGAAGACCTGGGCCATCAGCAACCATCTGGCCGGCCAGGCGGTGCTGGACAACATCGATGCGCGGCACAAGCAGATCCTGCCGCCGCATGTCTGGGGCGATGGCGATCCGGCAGGGGTCAACGCCCGCGCCGCGGAGGAGATGAAGAAGACCGCCATCGCTGCGAAGAACCTGGGCGTCGGGGTGGTGAACGGCTTCACGGGGTCCTCCATCTGGCATCTGCTCTACTCCTTCCCGCCGGTGGTTCCGGGGCAGATCGAAGCGGGATATGCGCTACTCAAGGAGCGCTGGACGCCGATCCTGGACGTATTTCAGGAGAACGGGATCAAGTTCGCCCTGGAGGTCCACCCGACGGAGATCGCCTTCGACATCGTGTCGGCCCGCCGCGCGCTGGAGGCGCTGGACAACCACCCGGCGTTCGGCTTCAACTACGATCCCAGCCACCTGGGCTATCAGGGCGTGGACTATGTGAAGTTTATCTACGAGTTCTCCGACCGTATCTTCCATGTCCATATGAAAGACGTCTACTGGTCGCCGGCCCCGAAGCGCGTCGGCGTCTTCGGCGGCCACGTCAATTTCGGCGATCCGGAGCGCTTCTGGGACTTCCGCTCACTGGGGCACGGCTCCATCAACTTCGAGGAGATCATCCGCGCCCTCAACGCCATCAATTTTCAGGGGCCGCTCTCGGTGGAGTGGGAGGACAGCGGGATGGACCGCGAGCATGGCGCGGCGGAAGCCGCCGCGTTCGTCAAGCGCGCCGACTTCAAACCCTCCGCCATCGCCTTCGACTCCAACTTCGATAAATAGCCCAAGACGCATTATCCCCTCTCATGCCTCTGTTGAGAGGGGATATCTCTGTCTGCCAGGTCCCTCTTCCAATCTATGGTACAATGAGAGCAGAAGTACCCATTATCCTAAGAGGCTCTATTTGAGGATGCCCTGATGTCCGAGATAGCCAGAGTGGATGCCCGTGGCGCGCAGTTGATGCCTGCATTGCATCTGCAACCTGCCCGCACATTGGCGGAAGTCTATCATACGATGGTCCTGCGCCCGCTGGAGACGCCGGCGGAGTTGAACGCCTTCTACCGCAACATGGATACCGTTCGCGGCGGGGATAAGATCGAACAGATCCGGCGTGGCCTCCTGCGGGCGCATAGCGTCTCGTACTTCAAGGGCTTCTTTATGGGGCACTCCGGCGTCGGCAAGTCTACCGAGATCAACCGTCTTACCGGGAAGGTCGCCGATAAATTCCGTCCGATCCGTTTCAAAGTTCTCGATGATCTCAATGGGACCGATTTCCGCCCATTCGATGTGCTGTTCGTCATCATATATGACCTCATGACGCAGATTCATGAACTGGGCAAGAGCGACAGCATTCCGGAGGGCCTGCTGAATGAACTCTACACCTGGTTTCAGACAACAGAGTACACACAGATCTATGGGGCACAGGAGCAACGTGAAGAGAGCCAGGAGATCGGAACGCCTAAGAAACTGGCGGAGATCGTTGGGCTGCTTTTTAATGTGAAGGACGCGCTGCGCTATTCCGTAGAGCGTAAGAAGCAGGTCACCGAATATAGCTATCGAACTATCGGGCAGTTGATTAAGCTAATCAACCGTCTCTTCACTGCGGCAAACATCGCCATCCAATCGGAAGGCCAGGAGTGGTTGGTTATCGGGGAGGAGTTCGATAAACCAGGCGTCTCCCCGGAGCGCGTCGAGGAATTCTTTATTACCCATGCCAACATTCTGACCGATCTGGAAGCGCATCTCATCTTCAATATTCCCATTGCGCTGGCCTATTCCGAAAAGACCCAGTTCCTGCCGAAGATCGGGCGCTTCTGTCTCTTCGATACCCCCGTCTACAATGCCGATCACACGCCCCACATGGAGGGGCGCAGTGTTCTCCGCACGATCATGGATGCCCGAATGATCCCTGAACTCTTTGAAGAGGGGCAACAGGAGCGCCTTATCGTCGCCTCCGGAGGAAATCTCAGCGAACTCTTCTCCATGACTACCGCAGCGGCGGATAATGCTGCACTTCGCACCGGTGAGCTGGGTAAGATCGGTGAACTCGATGTTACGCAGGCGATCAACGAGAAGCGGCGCGAATATCGCAATGCGCTCGGCTCCTCGCCGCATGAGAAGAATCCGATTTCCTATGAGGACAAGGCCAAACGGCTTGTTGCCATCTATCAGCAAGAGCCAGGACACGATGTTCCCGACGCCGTACTTTACAAACTTCTGCTCGCCCGTGCCGTCCAGGAATTCAATGGCGAAGGCTGGTTCGGCGTACACCCACTCGTCGTAGACATTCTGAAAGCGCATGAAAAACTCACAGATCCTGTCGGAACCGAACTTGCAGGCGGGACCTTCTAATGAGGTTGTTCCGTCCCCGGACTCCATTGCCGGCGTAACTGCGCGCTTGGCGCGCTGGGGGCGTCTTGCGCCGCAGGGATTGGCGCGGGTCGAATATGTATCGCCGCCAGCCCGCGATGCTGCTCTACAAGCGCTTCGGAAAGAGTTCGCTTCAAGCGACATTCCTTTTCATGAAATCGAATTGACACCGCATACGCCTGCCGACCGCCATGTGCTTCGACTGCGAAAGGAACTCGGCGCCCTGTCGCCCTGTGTGGTCTCCATCACCGGCCTCAGCCATGCTTTCCCCCTGGAAATTCCCCTAACCGAATCGCTGGATGTTCTAAACCGGAACCGCGATACGCTGGTCCATTTCCCCTTGCGTCAAATATGGTGGATGCAGAGCGAAATGGCACAGATATTCCATCTGAACAATCCGGACTTCGACCGCTTCTTCCTGATACGCCTTCATCTGGCCGAGATACCTACCTCGCATGACAGCAAGACGATGGGGCGCAAGCTTCTGCCGGAAGGCGACTTCCTGAATTACGAAGAGGCACGCCATATATCTCTCTACTATAAGGAGCGCTTCTATAACGCACTACGGCAACGACTACCACTGGCACAAGTGATTAGTTTGGCTATGAATGTCCTGAAGCCGTTGCGCCTGACAGGACATGTCAAGGAGGCGGTGGAGACACAACTTACTTTGTTTATGGAGATGGAAAAAGAAAGTTACGATATGGAAGCCTACTTGCACGGCAGGAGCAATGAAACGGAACAAAGCCTTCTTGATGCGGATAACTTTTATGAACTCTCCTATCAATATTGGCAGCAGGGTAAATATGCTGAAGCTGAACGATATAGTTGCTACGAGAAGGCGATTCGGGAGCGATTACAGGGGCCAGAACATCCGGCGACTCTGGAATGCATGGATAATTTAGCTGTACAGTATCATGAGCAGGGACGCTATGAAGAAGCGGAGAGATTGTCTATCGCGATATTGGCATTACGCCGAAAAGCCCTACCACCAGATCACCGCGATATTGCCATAAGCCTCCACAACTTAGCATGGTTGTACGACGATCAAGGCGAGTACGAAAGGGCGGAAGCGCTGTATCTTCAAGCGTTGGCGATAGCTGAGAAAGTGTTGGGACCAGAACATCCAGGCACCGCCTCAAGCATCAACAACCTGGCAGTACTCTACGGAGATGTTGGAGCGTTCAAGAAGGCGGTATCGTTGTATCTTCGAGCGTTGGCGATAGATGAGAAAGTGTTGGGACCAGATCATCCTGA
>DATGIG010000748.1:0-24812 GCA_035295825.1 Chthonomonadaceae bacterium
TCGGTTCATGTCCAGGTGAGGAACCACCCCAAAACATAAGATCTATAATCGCCCAGATCTCCTTGCGAAGTTGGGCGTCACGCTCCTCCTGGGCTGTCAGGATCTTCTTGCGCGGCATTCAGGCACCTCCTCTGTCACGACACAGAAAGCAATACGGTCGCTGTGGATCTGTGGGTTAAGATGCCTCGCCGATCTCGGCCAGCACCTCTTCCGTCACGGCGGGATTTTCCACGCCGTCTGCGGTCGCGATGATGTGTTTCGGGATCAGCAGGATGAGGGGCAGAATCGCCGCGTAGACGAGTGTCGTCGCAATGACGCAGTAGAGAAAACCATGCGGCTTTCCGACGTCGTAAATCCATGTGCCAAGTACATCGCTGCCTCGAGCGGAGAGCGCAAAGACGCCATCAACCATCATCATGAGCGTTCCTTGCAGGCCGGGAGGACAGGACCGCATCGCAAGATCGAAGTAAGCGGCCGTCGCGATCCCGCCCATCAGCCCGATCGGCGCAGCCAGGATTTCAGCGGCATAGCCTGAATGGATGAAAACAAGCGGGATCATCTGGGGAACGCCGATAAGCGTGCCCCACCATAGCAGCTTTCTCAACGGGAACTTCTTGCAGAGCAAGCCATAGATAAGGAAGGTGGGTATGAAGGAGAACGCAAAAATCGCGTTATAGTTCGAATACACGGCGTCCGAGGCGTGCAGTTCGTTGGTGAGATAGTACTGCAGCGGCGTCGCTCCCCCCGGGCCAAAATTCCAGAGAAAGCAGATCAGAACGGCCGGATAGATCGCCTTATGTTTGAAAAGTCGAACAATATCGCCCCACAGGCTCGTCCCGCTGGCACGCGGGTTCTCATAGGTTCCCGCAAACACCGATCTCGGCTTCCACAGCCCGACGAGGCCCAGAGCCAGGCACAGCGCCGCAAGCAGCAGGAAGATCTGGCGGGCCGTGAGGTGTTCGGTGACATATCCCGAACCCCATGCCGCCGCGACGGCGGGCAGCGACGAGACGACGTTCCATACCGTCGAGAGCCTGCCGGACATGAGCCTCTCCTGCCCCACCAGCGAAATCAGTCCCTGATAGGCGGATGTGACCAGTCGGAATGCCAGGATGGCGCAGAGGATGCCCACGTAGAGATTGGGCAGGGTAAGTTTGCCGAAAGCCAGCCAAACGAAGACGGCTGCAGTTAGCGGCGAGAAGATGAGGAAGTAGCCCCGGTCACGCTGTCCGAACGGGTTCCAGGTGTCGCGGATGAATCCAAAAATGAAGGCGATGAAAACGGGCAGTGCGGTAATGAACCGAAATCGCGCAACCACTTCCGCGCTGGCGTGAAGCTGGTTCTTGAGCATAAACGAAGTCGCGATATCGACCAACGCCCCGGCCGGAGTGGCGAGGTAGAGGAAGAGGGTCAGCCCTCCGAAATACAGGTAGACTTGATAAGTGTTCGCCGACCGTCCGGCTTCAGGTCGTGGGTTGAGGTGTTCCATGGTTTTTCACTCCGTCGCAGGCTCTTAACAGGCAGACACTCTCTTTGCTCGTTTTATAAGGCGTCCGTTTAGAGTATACTCTAAATGGATGGAAGCGCCGGAAGCGCCGATCAAGCCCCCGCCGCTCCCTCCTCAAAGCCAAAAAGGCGTGGACGAATGGCAGCAAGAGCGGGCATTCCGATAACGTCCTCAAGGCGAAAGGTAGGAAATCTCATGTCGACAGCCTCCTCCGGCTACCATCAGTTAACCCCGGATCTACAGCAATCTGTGGATGAGCACCATGCCCGATTTTGCGATCATCTCCAAACCATGCGGGAGGCCCTGGCGGATCCGAAACTGGATTTGAAGCCTGCGTATAAGCTGGACCACCTGCTGAAAACACAGCCGGACCTGGTTCCCGAGTTCGAGCAAGATCCGAGAGGATTTGCAAAGCAGCGGGTCGGCCTGGAGTTGCCGGATCACTTCCACATCCACTATATTGATCCCAACGGCAAGTACTGGCCCCAGACAGCGAATGCTGCCTCGGAAACGGCGCCCCCAGGGGCAGACGCACATCCCTGGGCACGGGCAGAAATACGGATGACGATCCGCAACGCTACGGGTGTCGGTACCATCGTCATCGGATCGGGCGATGAACCCGTAGAGGGAATACCCTATCTTCCACCGGGGACAGGCAGCAGCACATCCTCCTAGATCGGCCATCCCGGACTAGGACGCGGCCACCTGCAGGGCATACTCTATTGCCTCCTGGAGAGTGAGACGCTGGCCTGCCTGATAGGCAGCGCGAAAGCGTGCGTCGCCAAGCTGCATGCGAAGTCGGGGCAAGGCCGCGTCTATTTCGGCCTGCTCCAACGCAGGCGACGGCGTTCCGGCTTCCTCCCGCAGGGCTGCCGCCGCACCGTAGAGTTGGGCGCTGTACGCATAAACCGGCTCCTCCAGGAAGACCGCAGCCAGCCCTTCCAGGATATACGGAGTGATAAACTTTTCCTTCCGGGCGAGGCAGGAAGCCAGGCATTCGCTAAAGAAGCGGCGCGCCTGAGCGAAATCGCCCTGTTTACCGGCCACGACCCCCAGGTTGCCAAGCGTGATGGCCATATCATGTTCATCCCCCAGCCCACGCCACATCTCCAGACACTCCCCGTGAAATCGCACCGCCGTATCGAAATCGCCCTGATCCTGGGCCACCATACCCAGATTGCCCAGGGTACGCGCGATCCCGCGTCTGTCGTCCAGGGCGCGATAGAGCGTCAGGCTCTCCTGGAGCAATTCGCCGGCCCGGCGGAAATCCCCCTGCGCCTCGACCTGGAGGGCGAGACAACTGAGCGAGTTGGCAATGCCTTCCTGAGCCCCTACCGCCTGTCGCAGCGTGAGGCTCTCCTCATACAATCGCAGGGCCTGATCGAGATCCCCCTGAGTGAGCGCCATGTTCCCGGCTATCTGGAGCGCATTGGCGCGGATTTCCGTATCGCCGGACGCTTCGGGCCTGGACAGCAGTTCGATCAGATACCTGCGCCCTTCCGTGATCGTGCCTCGAAACTGATAGAAGTTCCAGAGATCGGACGCCATTCTTAAACCGCTGACGGTGCTCGGCCCGTCTTTGCAGCAGAAGTCGAGAGCCGCACGCACATTCCCGAAATCCCTCTCCACCAGATTTAAGGTGGCGACCTGTTCCGGCCCACGCAGCTTTTCGCGGGCCTCCTGCGCCATCGCCAGAAAAAAGTCGCGATGGCGCAGCGCGAGGGCCTGCCCCGGTTCGCTCTCCAGCCGTTTCTCGCGGCTATATTCCAGAATCGTCTCCAGCAGACGATAACGTGCGCCCCGATCTTGCTCCTCAAAGACCACCAGGGACTTATCTACCAGCGCCGTCAGCCATTCCACAACTTCCCATGCGTTCAGGTTCTCGTCGGCACAGACCTGTTCCGCCGCTTCCAGCGTCCAACCGCCTGCGAAGAGGGAGAGCCTCTGCAGCAGGGTCTTCTCCGGCACCGTAAGCAGATCATAGGACCAGTCTATCAGGGCGCGGAGGGTCTGATGTCTGGGCAGAGCGCTCCGGTTCCCGCCGGTAAGCAGGCGAAAGCGATGGTCCAACCGGATGTTGATCTCTTCGACGGTGAGGGAGCGTACTCTGGCCGCGGCCAGTTCAATCGCCAGCGGGATGCCATCCAGGCGATGGCAGATCGAGGCGATGGCGGGAGCGTTCTGCGGGGTCAGCGTAAAGTTCCCATTCACCTTCTCCGCCCGCTCCAGGAAAAGGCGTACGGCTTCATACCGGGTGAGGCTTTCGGGAGTGTCGCTCTGTGTGGGTTGGGGAAAGGAGAGGGAAGGCACCCGATACACACTCTCTCCGACAAGGTTCAGCACCTCCCGGCTGCTTGCAAGCACGCTTACTGCCGGACAGGATCGGAGCAGAGCGTTCGCCAGGGCAGTGCAAGCATCCAACAGATGTTCGCAGTTGTCCAGCACCAGCAGCATCCGTTTGGCTTTGAGGGAGGAGAGAAGGGTCCCGAGGATCGGCTCTCCCGGCACTTCTCGGACCCGCAGCGCCTCGGCAACGGCCTGAGGCGCCAGCCCGGGATCCGCCAGGGGAGCCAGTTCCACAAACCAGACGCCATCCGGGTAATCCTCCAGCATATCCGCCGCCACATGGATAGAGAGACGGGTCTTGCCACATCCCCCGCTGCCGGTCAGGGTCAGCAGGCGGGTTCCGGCCAGATGCACCTTGATCTCGGTGAGCTCCTTCTCTCTGCCGATGAAGGAGGTGAGCAGGGCAGGCAGATTGGTGGGCAGGTAGTCGAGGGATTTGAGAGGAGGGTACTCCTGGGGCAGGGAGGGATGCAGAAGCTGCCAGACATGCTCCGGGGCGGCCAGATCTTTGAGCCGATGCATTCCCAGATCGCTCAGGCTCGCCTCTGCCGGGCAGGCAGAAATAAGCTCATAAGTCGCCTGACTGAGCAGGGTCTGCTGTCCATGTCCGATCCCCTGCAGTCGGGCGACCCGGTTGAGCGTGGGACCGAAGTAGTCGTTGTCCCGCTCCTGGGCGTCTCCGGTGTGAAGCCCCATCCGCACGCGTATCGGCCCGGTCTCTCCCCACTCCTGCTCCAACAGGGCCAATTGCGCCTCCAGGGCGGCATGCAGCGCGTCGGGGGCGGTGGGGAAGGCGGCGCAGAAAGCGTCTCCCACCGTTTTGAAGACATAGCCGTTGTGCGCCTCGATGGCGGCTTTCAACACGGCGTCATGTCGCTCCAGGGCGAGGCGCATGGCGTCCGGGAAGCGTTCCCATAACGCGGTGCTGCCTTCGATGTCGGTAAAGAGAAAGGTAAGGGTTCCGCTCGGAAGATTCATGCAGACGCTCCGGATCTTAAGGCGGTGGCGCCGTCCGCTTGCCTGCAAGCAACAGGGACCAGACGAAGTCGCGTTGCAGGAATAGCGGTGTGCCGGATGGCGAGGCAAACCAGTTGGGATCCGGCTTGCCGTTAAAGCTTACGATCGGACTGGTCGATTTGAAAATAGAGAGCGAACTACCGGATCCATTGATTGCGGAGCGGGCGTGACAGGTGATGCAGGAGGAACTCCTCAGGAAGTCCTGACCCGGGGTGGCGCTGCCTTCGAACTCGGAGTTGCCAAGTAGCGTTGCCGAGTTCGTAGAATCCGTGAAATCGATCTGAGTGCCGACCAGGCGATAGCTCTCCCACTCCGGTCCCATTCCTGCACGTCGAAACAGCCGCAGAAGTTCCGAGGAAGGCTGTTTGTCCGCCCCTATGCCGAACGTGTCTTTACAGGGACGTTCCTTGCCCAGCCTGGGATTATCGACATGCTCCCAGGTCGCCCATACCCAGTTTGGGAGATCTCTTGTCATGAGGTGAAGCGCGATCAAGCCGTATGTTTGCCCATCGGCGCCCACTTGCCAGTGGTAGCGCGGCTTGTCGCTCTCACCGATCACTTTCCAAAAAGCCTTGATCTCCTTCGATTCCACGGGAAAACTCAGTGTGGTAGACTGCTTGAAAGCTGCCTGTTGCCCCTGTATGTACCAGAGGTTGTTCCCGACGATAAAGTCGAAGGTCGGCTTGTTCATCCGCACCTCCTCCCCTCCCTTCGGCACGGCCGGACCCGACGTCTGTGGATCGGAATGCAAGCGGGTGCGCAATCTATTCAGGAGATTAAGCTGGGAGAACGTCTTACCTCTTGGCGTGGTAGCGAGAATATGCTGCAGGCTCCTATGGATCTTCAGCGGTGCAATAGCCGGCCCCGGCCACACAGGAGTGTGGTTGGGATCGCCATATACCAGGTCCTGGTCCGCCCATGTCTCCCAAACAACGTTGTTATTGCCCTCTGTAGCAGTGGATGCGTTGATACTCACAAACACTTCCCATGCAAACTTATCTGTCTCCGTTTTAGGATCCGCAGCCACACGCACCCTCTGCACTTTTGCTCCGGAATCGGCAGCCATGAAAACAGGTACTAAGGCGCTACAGGCCAAAACAACGCACAACAAACGAAGTCTACCGTTCATACAAGATTATCCTTTCGTAGTCACCTATCCAGGGTACCCTATTTTGATTGCCTGCCGCTGTTCCGGATCGTATCAGAACCCGATTTGCCAGTCAGAGGAAAACTGTTTTGAATCTTGGGTGAATGAGGAGATGAACGTAGAAGCGAGAAGATCCTATGTCGAAACTCTTTTGCCGAATGAAGTGTCTATGAAATATGATGATGTGTAGTAGTATGATGAGTAGTATGATGTACTCTCAGAGAAACCGTCAGGAGGTTAACCAACATGGATCCAAGCATGACCTTCACGCTCCGGGGCAAAACTTTCAAAATGCAGAAGGATGACTTCATCAATGCCATGAAGGAAGTACAGCCTGGCCGCGTCACTAAATACTCGACGGTCATAAGCGGCAAACGCTACCCGATCCGCCAAGTACTCTCTGTTGTAACAGAATTACCCGCCATCGCCCTAACCTCCCAAGACGCCTATCGAGTACTGGAAAAGTTTGGGTTCACCGTTGACGCAGAGGATTGATGGAAGCAAGAAAACATTCAGGCGAAGGTGTATGGGCTGCTCGACATCTCGGAGGAGTGGCAGCAGGAGAATAAAGTGGGATATCAGGAAGCGTTCCGCGATATTGTGTTGAAGCCGTTCCGTGAGGACGAAGAAATCAATCAAGAAGTCAATCAGTATCTTGTCGCCTACCAGCAAAGCAGAACCGAATTTTCGTCGTTTGATCATTATATCCGCATGAAAATACTGGGGTACGCACGAACTCCTTGCGAAACCCATGCGCTTGCTTTGCTATACTGTTATACCTATATGCCTATGCACTTGGACGGAAACAAAAAGGTGATTGAGCGCGAGTATCAGACATTTTTCAAGCCGTACATCTATCAAAAGCCCTCGAATGTTTTGATGATTGATGTCGGCTGCGGTCCGATGACCGCGTGTATGGCTCTCGCGGATTTCCAGCAAAGTTTACCTGCAAAAAAACGGCTTGAGCTGGATTATCTGGGGTGTGACATCCATTCTTTTATGACTGACATCGCCTTGAATTTCAACAGAAAGAAAAACCAAAATGATCTCTTTGGAGATCATTTTCGAGGATGCTACCCTGACATCAAAAATCCGCACTGGATTGAGCAAGTGGATTGCCCGGTCAAAGACGGAGGAACACTCGTTTTCTATTTTTCCTACTTTTGGGAGCAAGGAGGGGTCACTGAAGAAGTGGGCAAATGGGTGGATTGCGTCAAGCGGTTTTCTCTTCGAGCCCGCGCAGACGACACGTTCATTGTCTACTTGAACAGAGATCTGGGCGACAGCAACAGTGCTTATACAGAATTCAAGCAAAGAATCAGGGAACGTCCCGACACGTTGGAAGTGATTTCCTCAGAGAAGTGTAACCACAAATATCAGTCGTGGAGTGGGTTGGAAGAATGGCTCACGCAGGGGATATACCCTAAAGCGCGACCCAAAAAAAGAACAGACCTGCACTATGAAATTCTGCGCGTAGATTGGAAGCACTATGAAGACGCCGGAACGGACACGAACACTCCCATTTGATCTCTTCGATGAACCTTAACGCGCATTGGTTTCAACTGGTACGACAAAGCAAGACCAAGCCCAAAAGGCTATTCTTGCCCATCTCCTAATAATTTACAATTAGCAGAATGTGATATCAATTTCATATTGTAATGACCGGCCCCAGAAAGCTGGGTCTGCAAATCGAGCCACCAGGGCAGCGATATCCACGGTGACGGGATCCGCACGGAAATCCATGGCTCCGAAGAGGTTGACGTTCCGCCAGGCAACGGGAGAGGTCTCGCGAAGGATCGCAATCGCAGCCGGGGTCCGATAAGGCTCTATAACTCTTCAATGTATGAGTGAGCGTCGCAATCTGTTCTGATGGACATATTCGATGCTTGGTTGCTATACTCCTTCCGAGATCCTGAACTATTCCGACACCCTACTGGGAAAAGCGCATTGTTATGCGGTGGCCGGTGGCGGTCTCGAAGAAGTCGGCCAGGGCGATGGCGAGGCGGTTTGCCCGGTCCAGCATGGCGGGATCGACCTTCTTTCCTGGAGATGGGATAAGGTAAATCCCCAGGCGGAACTCCTTTTGGGTGTGCGCGGCGGCGGGGTTGCGCGGTCCCATCGCGGCGACAATATCCTGGATGCGTACCGGGACCCTGGTTGCAGTTACGGGCGACAGCCAGCCGTCCGCCGGCAGTCTTTCCGGCGTGACCGGCTGAATGTTCTGCATCAGGAAGGTGTCGGGAACCTGTTCGGGCGGAAGCAAACCCATGACATAGAGATCGAGCGCGGAGAAGCCGGGGTTGCGCCACCAGGGCGTAAAACGGCGCTGAAACGTGCCATCGGGATTGGTGCGCCATTCGGTCCCCCTGCCTTCGGCCATGATGGAGAAGCTGATGGCGGGACCGGAGGGAAAGCCCGTAGTGTCGGTAACCATTGCGGGCGCGTACAGGTCGGGCAGCCAGTGGCCGGAGGGGGTAGCCAGCGGTTCTGTCTTGCCGGTCTGCGGGTTGCGAAAGCGGAGTTCCTGCCCCCAGCGGTGCGAAAGCTCGTGGGCCAGCCAGGCGACGCCCCGCGCAAAGTGATGATAGGCGATGCCGCCCTCGTCCGGGCCCTGCTCGGAGAAGAACGGCGCGCCGATCCAGACGGTCGCAGGCGTCACCTGCAGCCTGGAGAAGCCCAGATCGCGCGTGGACTGCGGAGAGGCGGGTCCCTCCCCGATGCCCTGGATCGGCAGGTTGAGCGCGCCCGTGCTCGGCCCCTGCGCAAAGAGGTCGTCGATCCGGAAATCCGTAAACACGACCGCGAAGTCATCCTCGGCAGGCAAGTGCGCGTAGAGGGATTTCAGCAGCGGGCGGCTCTCCTTCGTGACCCAGGGATAGTGAAACACCTCGAACAGGTTGCTGGTCCAGGGCGCTTCCGGCTTCGTCAAGGGCTGCTCGTTTCCATTGGCTTGCATCCGTACCCGGCGCGGTTTCTGCTCCGGCACAACCGCCGTGGCCTCGGTCTTGCCGTCTTCTGCGCGCTCCACCGAGGCGGACCAGCGCCAGGAGTTGGGATGTACCAGGCGGGTTTTGGAGACGAACATCGCTACGGTTCTGCCATGGACCTGGTAGCCGATCGTGCGCGGATCGGCGTCCACATCGGCATAACAGGAGATCCTGTCGGCGAGGGTGAGCCAGCCCTGCACTCGGGCAACGTCGTCTTCGACGCGGATATAAAAGGTCTGCCGACCCTGCTCCCGATGCAAAGGAACGTCCTGGCGCAGAGTAAACACAAACTCCAGCGCCGTGCCCGCATCGAAAACATCCATGGCCTCGACCTCTGCCCCCATAGCAGAGGCGGCGGCAGGGCCTGCGACATGATCCAGCAGGATCGTGGACGGCAGGACGCCCGGAAACAGCCCCACGATCCCATCCTGCCGGACGATGTCGGGATACGCCATTTCGATCACGCCATCGGGAGAGAGGCGCACCTGAAAGCGGTTGCGCCCCTCGACGGCATGGCCCCAGGGAACGCGCTGCACCTCCCAGGTCACCACAAAGCGGTCTGCTTCGCTCCCCGTGGAGATGCGCCATGTATCCCCATTCGTGTCATTGGCCGCCCATAGGGCCGCGATGAGCGCCTCCTGGCCGGACGCGCTCCGCTCGTCCAGCGCCGCCGCCATCGAAAGCATCCCTCCGCCGGCCCACGCAGGGCGCTCGTCGGCCACCTCTCGCTCCGAGCGCCCGAAGGAGAGGCTGCCGCTCAGGTTCACATACAGCTCCGTCCAGGTCTTGCCCCCGAACGGAAAGGCGAACGGGAGCTTCTGTCTCTGCCCCGTCAGGACCTCGTTGCTGCTCAAGGCATTTGGGCTGGGAGCGAGTTCCGCAGTGGAGCGGATCTGGACCCGATAGCCACCCCCCGATTGGGGTAGAAAGCGAAGCGTCTTGCCATTCAACCCGAACAGGTGCGCCGGTTTGCGGATCAGGTGGGGAATGGAAGCGACGATCACCGGGCGCTGGGGGCTATCCGGTTCAGGCGCGGCCTGCCCCCACGCCGTACCCCAGAGCAACATCCCCCAAAACAGCAGTAGCGCCGAGCGAACAAGCCTCTCTGGATGCAGAGAAATGTGCATCTCTGTCTCCTCTCCGAGTGATTTTGCGTTTCGCCCTACTCGTTCGCCCGGCGCGTGGTCTATTCCTGCACACCTGCCCTTCCAGGCGGGTTTCCTATGGACTGGGTGCGCTTCCGTCTCTCTTATGCAAACGCTCGGTCAGCGCAGGCTCCAGGCGGGCGCTCAGAAACAGGCGGCGCACGAACGGACGCAGAACCATCCCCAATTGATCCGGGTTCGCCTGATTCAGGTAGAGGTCCGGGGTCGCGTCGATGCGATTGCGAATGGCACCTTCATCGTGTCTTATGGTCTCGCACATCTCATCGGACAATTCCGGTAGATTCGCAGCCTCTTCCTCGTCGAGACCAAAACCCAACATTTTTAGCATGCCCTCATGCGAGGCCCCTCCACGATGCGCGGCTTTAATCTCTGGCTCGGAGTAGCGTTGATGCAGTGCGTAAGACACCTGCTCCTCCTTCCATTGAAACTCGGTACTTCCGTCCAGAACGAACCCGGAATTGGAATGCAACAAGGCGGTCCGGCTTATCTCGCCCTGCGGCGTCTCCCCCATTGCCAGCAGCCATACACGGTACATCTGCTTGCGGGTGAGCAAACGCGCCATACGTGGGGTGAGGCGGTTGACGATCTCCTCCATGGCAGGCTCCTGGCGCAAGAACATCCGGTGTTCCAGGTCCAACGCCTCGGCTTGTTCCGAACTGGAAGGCGGCTTGCCCTCTAAGAGGGCGTTGCGCTGATGCTGAACCAGATCTTCCAACCGGGCGCGTGTTTTCTCCTGTTGTTGCTCCGCATCGGCCAGTCGCGTGTGAGCAAACTGTGCCATGGACAGCATCTCCTCGTACTGTTTCGGAGAAAGGCGTAGGTAATCTAGCGCTTCCAACAGCAGAACATCCTCCCACTGCTGGGCCAGGCGCACGTTCTTATCCGGCGACGTATCGCTTTGCGCCGTAACTCTCCAGGGTATCACACACAACACGGCGCTCAGAGCCAAAATCAGTCCCACCATGCCTGCCTGCCGGGGGGAATGGGTTCGTAAATGCTTCAACATCCTCAGTCTCCTTTCGAGCGCCTGGTAAGCGTCCAGGACCCCCAGGGCCTGGGAGTTCTCCAGACGGTCAGCGTTGCGTTGCGTTGCTAGAGTAACGAGCATTTGCGCGTAGTCCGCGCTGGGAGCCTGCATGATTTGAACCACCATCGCGTCACAGGCGATCTCCTGCGCGATGCGCCACTCCCGATAGGTCAGCCACACTCCCGGATGGAAGAAGAATAGACTGCGCGTCAGCAGAAACACCCATCCCCAGAGCATATCACGCCGCTGTAGATGCGCCAGTTCGTGGGCGAAAATCCAGCGCAGTTCCTCTAAGGGCGCCTTGTCGGCAAGCGCGGTCGGTAAGAGGATCATCGGGCGGCGTATCCCTATCAATAGCGGAGTAGGCACATCACTTGAGCGCAACTGCGGTGTGTTGTTCAGGTGGAACTGCACGGCCACTTGCTCCAATAACTGCGTCTGCGTCTCCTTTGTAACTGGAACGGATTGACGCCGGAGGGCACGCATGCGACGCCAGCCAACAGATATAGGGAGTAGCGTCCCGATAATACCGAACAGCCACAGAAATAGCAGCATCGACCATACACTCCACGTTACGGGCGGTTGGACGGAGGGGGTCACAGGCAAAGCGACAGATGTAGCTGATGTTGAGAACACAGGCGTTCGCAGTTGAGGAATCGCACTCCGGGAATCCCGTGTGTCCAGTAGGACAGCAGTATCCGTCGGCACACCGGAAGATGGCAATAGTGGCAATACGACCGGTTGTGTCCATACAAGCGCAACGAGCAATTTCAGACAGGCTAAACGCCATAGCCAGGAGCGCACTCCCGGTGGCATCTTGGGGAAGAGAGCGCCGCTGATCCAGACGGCGGCAAGGACGATGGCTCCCTGCCAGGACGCTTGCCATAGAACCCCGGCCCATGCGGAAGACCACGCGTTCCATTGCAGAATGAAGGTGCTCATGGATGTTCCGCCTTCGCTTCCTGGCGCAGGTCTTGAATATGTTGCTGAAGTCGCTCCTGCTCTTCGTCGCTGAGCTGGGCCTCTTCAACAAGGTAGGCCACAAAGGGTTCTACAGAGCCGCCGAGCGTCCTGGTCACAAAATCGCGTACCAGCGTCCGCAGCAGATGCGGTGTAGAAAAACTGGGCGAGTACTGATAGACGCCCCCAACCTGCTCACGGGTGAGGTACTTTTTTTCGCGTAGTCGCTCCATCACGTTGAGTGCGGTGGTGCGGGTCAATCCGCGGGTTACGGCCAGATGCTCCGCCACCTGGCGGACGGTGACCGGATGGTGCTCCTGAATATAGCGCAGCGTCTCTAACTGCGCCTGGCCGAGGGTGACATTGTGCTCCATCAATCGGGTTCCTCTCTGACGATTGCAGTCGTCAATCTATTTGACGACTGCAATCGTCAGAAGTTTCACCATTTTTTTCTATGCAGGACGCAGGTGTGAAATCGGAGCGGACGCCCCCTTCGGGGATGAGACGGAGGCCATTTTTATGGGCTGGAAACTCCTCCCGCGCTTCTTCCTCTTCCGGCAGGCCTATGTATTTTGCGGACGCTTCATGTAGGAGCACAGGGTTGCCACATCGGTAAACAGCGCGTCTCCTCCAAACTGGAGGCCGGCGAGCGTCCGCTCCATCGCGGGCTTATCCCGGCCGCCGCAGGCGTCGGTCACGACCACTGGAATATAAGCCAGATCCGCGCCATGCAGGACCGTCGGGCCGATCCCGACTTCCAACGCCACGCCGACAATCGCAAAGGCGCGAATACCGCAGTCGCGTAACGCGATATTGAGAAACGTACCTTCAAACGCCGACATGGTGATCTTGTCCATCACCACTTCGCTGGGCAGGGGCATGAGTTCCGGGGTGATCTGAAAGCCCGGCGCGTCGCGCAGAAACCAGGGATGGACCTGCTCTGCCGAGGTCACGCGCTGCCAGGCCATCGCCTGCCGGTAGGCAAACGCGCCCATCGTCTCCCTGGGGAGCGACAGATGCCGGGTGAAAAACACCCGATAACCACCCGTGCGGGCCGCCTGCAGGGTCTCCCCCACGCGCGCAATAATTGGTGCGGCATCGGGCAACTGGCTCATAATGCCCACCTGCATATCGTATACCACCAACGCCATATGCTGAGGCTGACACACCTCTTCCAGCGTCTGCGGGATCTCCAACCCAAACGCACGCTCCATTCCTTATCTCCTTCTTCGGGGCGAATGCCTCTCGCCTCTGGTCCCTGGTCCTTGCATGGTCCTGAAATGAGCGGAAGATCCGCTTGCCCTGCCTCCTTACGTTTGTATGTCGAAGCCGGTTTCGCGCGGAACCCGAGCCCGCCCCAGTTCCTTGACAAATGCGTCATTCTGGGGTACCGTTTGCTCTGATCGGGCTCATCCGGCAAATCCCTGCTAGGCATCCAGATCTACAGAAAATCAGGCGCTTAAGCGACTCATGTGTAAACCTGGATGAATAATGCGACCTAATTGGAGGCATCCATGAAGCGCGAACGCAACGCCAGGAAGACAAGCGACGTAACAACGCACGGATCCCCAGGTGGGATCGCCCATCGTCCTGTCTCTCTCGAAGAGACGGGAGCGGATGTAATCTACGCGCCAGGGTATACGGTCACCAACACCACAGACGGTGGCGACCCACTCTTAACCAATGTGGAAGTAACAGTCATCTTCTGGGGAGATTATTGGAACGTTACTTCTCCGGCGCCGAGCGTGTCGGTCGCCGACTACTATACGGCTTTTTCAGGTGTGGTCACCGGGCCGTACATGACCAGACTGAACCAATACCGGGGGCTAGGCCCAGGCACCATGCTGAATCAGTTCATTGTGCCGTCCGCGCCGAACGCGAGTAACGTCACTATGCCCGCCGATGGCTACACCGACGCCGACGTCGAGTTTATGCTCACCAATTTTTTTACGAGCAACCCGAACGTCGCCCCGGCCAATGGGCATAACAGGTTTTATGCAGTAATCTCGCCGCCTGGCCTCAATAACTCTTTCTCCAACTTAGGTGGCCAACACCAACATTTCACGTTCAACGGCATCGGGTGTGTGTACGCCTGGGTCAATGGAACCGATAGCCTTGGTGACGTAGCTTTGTTTGGTCACGAGCTCGTCGAAAGCTGCAGTAACCCCACCTTACGTGACGGATCCTCAAATGGAAATGGGATCAAGGTTCCCGGAACCGATAGTAGCGGCAACGCCATACAGGACGGCAGCGATGAGATCGGTGACGCTTGCGAGCAAAACTCCGGCTTCGTGACGGTTTGGGTCAACCAACTTCAATGCACTTTGCAGGGTTACTGGAGTCAAGCCGACAATGCCTGCGTCTTGCCACTTGGTACAGTAACCCTGTTGATGAACAAGAACACCTTCGGAAAGGACGAAGTCCAGGAGGCAATCAATACCGCAGGTCCCGGCGCTACGCAGGCAATATTCGCGAATGCATTTTGGGTAGCGTTGGATGAGTACAGCCAGAACACTTTCGGTTCATTCAATATCACGATCCCTACTCCAACCTTCTCAGATCTGAACGGCAACGCGTTGACCATCCCCGGTGTGAGCATTCAGCTGACCCCGGCGACGCCATCCGCGCCCAACCCGGTGCTGGAAGCTCCGAATGACAACACGTCCATACAGCGTATGCGATGGTCGTACGATGTCGTGTTCGATATTCCTTTGCAGCCCACGTTTCCGTCTCAGTATTTGTTGCATGCGACCTTCCTCATGGATGGCAACCAGCCTCCAGGGGGCACTCAGGGGCATTCGCAGGATGTTGTCAATTTTGATCTACTGGCCGGCGAAGATCCCTATTTTTCAAACATCGATATCGAAGACAGCAGCGCCGTCTCTTACTTGAGTCAGGACCTGAGAGTATGCACGGTTATCGCTGGAGGGTCCGCCCTGCCCAGCGATCCCAATGCACCTGTCTTTTCAACTGGTGAATCACCCTACGCTTACGTTCAAGGATTGCTGGCCTATTTGAACAGCTCCACCACATACACGGTTCCGGTGCCCCCAACTTCGCCCGATCCCCTGAATGGTCTGACCAACCAGTCCGGATACGAAACCGGCGTTACCTCCGTGGTGGCCCTGGATGGCAGCGGCCATCAGAACTTCAACTTTGCCATCGCACGCGTGCGTATGACCAGCGACACTCAGGGCCAGCAAGGAGAAGCATTGAACACTCGCGTGTTCTTCCGCTTGTGGACTGCTCCTTCCTATGACACCGATTTCAATCCAAACACGACCTATCTCAGCACTCTCGGCACCACATCCGGAAGCCCCGATTTCGGTTTGCCCATCGCTCCACTACCATCTGGCAACCTGACCGACCCTTCCGGGCAGAACCTTCAAACGACGCCCTTTTTTGCTACCGCCGGAGGCGTTAGCGATTACGACCCCAGCTTCAACACCTCTACGCAGAACAATAATATCCAGACGATCCTGATCCCCACCGTGCCAGGACAGGACAGCGTGTGGACCTACTATGGCTGTTTTCTCGATGTCTATGACGCGAGCAACAATTCACTATACCCTGGCACGCACCATTGCCTGGTAGCGCAAATTGCATACGACAATGCCCCGATCCCATTCTCCAACTCCACCACTACCACCACCGGCAATTGCGACAAACTTGCCCAACGCAACCTAGAAGTCACCAAGTCGGGAAATCCAGGTCCGGCATCCACTCACCGCGTGCCGCAGGCATTCGATACCAGGCCAAGCCTGCCTTTCAGGAGCGCTGCTGGAAGAATGACGGGCGTCCCCGATGAGATCATGATCGATTGGGGCTCCACTCCGCCTGGAAGCACCGCGTACATTTACTGGCCCCAGGTCCTGGCATCGGATGTGATCGACCTTGCCTCGCAGCTTTACGTCACGCATTTCCTTACGGCGGCGGATGCCAACACCATAAAATGCAAGACCGTAAAGGGCGTGACATACATCCCCGTGCCATCGGCAACCAACCAGAATTTTGCGGGGCTTTTTACAATCGATCTGCCCATTGGCGTCACTGCAGGAGAGGTTTTCAAGATCGTCTTAAGACGGCTAACCACCAAGACCGTGCCCCCCTCGCCAATCACAACAGACAGAGCTAGGAGCGCAAAGCTGCCGATCCTTCGCTCCGTCCGCATGGTAACCGGGGCGTTCCAGGTGACCATTCCCGTCACTACAGAGGCAGATCTGCTCGCGGGAGACGAAAACACCCTGGCCGTATTAAAGTGGCGTTTGCAACAAATGTCGCCGCTCTACCGCTGGTACCCTGTCGTCAAGAGGCATATCGACTACCTGTCTGCCAGGATCGACGCTTCGGGAGGCAATGCCTCCTCCATTCCGCCGTCACTTAACGGCTGGCCCGTAGGTTCCGGGAAACGCCAGCACCCCGCTGGAGAGAAGCAATGTACCGGCAAGGTTGTCGAAGTCATCTTCGACTGTTTCGGCGACTTTGAGGGATTCGTTATGGAGGGTTGCTGCTCCAGCCGCCATGGTTTCAAATCCCGCGAGAGGGCCGTCGGGGAACTCGTGCTGCGTGCCTGTAGCCTCCGCTGGACAATTAGCGTTTGCTCTGTGGAGCCCGGCAATAAGATCAGTGGCATAAGGGTGCTCGGCTGAGCCGCACGCGGCGCTCGATCGAACTAAAAGTCCCGAGGAAACTCGGTGCTTCGTTCTTGATTGGGTTCAGTGCCGTCGATCTCGAGCAACGCCATCGGAATCGCAGGCGGCGTTTCGGGTTACGCTTCAACCTCATTGCGGCCATTTGCAACATGGAACGCGATGAGTAGACTTATGAAAGAGGTCTAATAAAGCGTTCTGCCATAGCGCGTACTGTACTATACGGCGTCTCAGCGACCCAGGCTTCCGGGAATTTCCAGGTTGGTACGTTGTAGACGCCCGCTTCATAGGCAGGATCATCGAACTCGACGATCTGGTCGCGGTAGGTTCGGTTCTCAAGCGCTTCCAGATAGGCTACCCCATCCAGTCCAGCGCCTTCCGCTACATCACGTAACACCGCAAGATCGCTGATGTCGCGATCTTCTTCCCAGTAGGCATGGTAGAGACGTACGATATAAGCCCACTGTCTCCCAGCCTCCCAGGCAAACTCACCGCCTTCCAGCGCCCGCCGTGAGTTGGAGAGTTTGCCTTTGCGGGTGGGCAGAGTCAGACCTTCGGCGAGCAACATCAATTCAAAGCGTGTGGGAATGGGAGGCTTCTTATCGGCATTGGGATCTCTGGGAGCGGGAGTATAGACCATCCCCTCCGGAAGCAGTTCAAAACCTACCCACCGAAGTTCCAGGGTGGGAAACTCTTCTTTCAGGCGCTCAGCCTGACGAACAGCAATCCAACACCAAGGACAGATACAGTCATGCGCGACGATAAGACGTGGCATTGTATGCTACTCCTCTTCCAAAGACAGTCCTCAGATTGGCGACAATGCGTCGCTCTATCCATCATACGAATGGCATGCGCCACTCTCTCCTCAGAAAATTAAGTATTCCGATAGGATAAGTTCGGTTGTCGCCCAACCGCCTGGAGGAGAACGCATAACAGGCCCGGCTCTCCTGAATTAGGAGAGCCGGGCCTGTTTGTTAGGGTTCTGCAGCTTCGATTCGGAGAGAACGATGTCTCTTCGGGGATTAGACGGCAGCCACCTTGATGGGGGTGGTCACCAATTTCGCCTTCTCGGTGAGTGGCAGGACCAGATGCAGCACGCCGTCATGGTAGGTCGCGACCACGCCGGCAGGATCGATCTCCGCGTCCAGCGTGTAGGTTACCCGGAAGTTGGCCGGCGCCCCGGCCCAGCCTTCCACGAATTGCTCCTTCGGATGCGTATACAGCGGCTCACGCTCGCCCACGATCACGACCGCCTCGGGTGTGGCTTCCACCGTGATCTTCTCTGCGGTAAAGCCGGGCAGCGCCACATAGCACTCGATGGTTTTGGCCAGGTAGACGATGTCTACCGGCGGCTCAAAGCCGACATTGGAAATCATGCGGGGCAGCGGGGTATACCCGAACCCGCGTCCGAACAGATCATGGAACCGATTGTTGAGGGTCATCAACTCCTCGAACGGGTTCCAGGGGATGAACTTGCCCTCCATTGGGCGGTTCACAATGCGCTCACCAGTGTTCGTAACCATCTCTCTACCTCCTTCAGGTAGTGTTCCGTAGCCCGGCGTGTTCGCCGGTCGTCGGTATGTTCAACCCTCCCTGGCCTGTGTTTGTTTGCACAGTTCCGGGGGTATTACTCTGATGGGGTTCCACTCTTGTTCTCTGGTTAACACGTCTGGATTATAGCGTATCACGCAGGTGACGGCATCCCCTAAATGGCGGATTTTGAGATTTTTTTTACAACTCACAAGCCCTCATTTTTCCTTGCGGATCAGCCAGATTTCGGAGACCTGGCAGCCGCGCCCGTTGCCACCGAGACCCAACTCTCGATACCAGCGTAGCGTGAGTTCGCCGGAGGCGGTCGCTGCCGGGGGAAGATCGAACTCCTGCGGCCCGCCGTCGGATGGCTTGGCGAGGTAGGGGTGGATCTCAATATTGTCTCCGGCAACCAGGCGGACCTTACGCGCCCTGTCGCCCCCATAGACCACACGGAGCTTGTAGGAGGCGTGGGGGTCCAGGTGGGTATAGTGCATCTCCAACGGCGTATCGTAGAGCGTCTCGACGTGGCGCGCCCAGGTGAGTCGCCCGGTGAGGTTGGAGAAGCCGATGCGGGCCGAGGCGTAGCTGCCCGGATCCTGCGCAAAGCCGGGGCCTATCACCAGATGCTCCCGGCGCGCCAGGTTGCCCGGCTCATCGTAGAAGCCACCGGGGCCGGGATCGGTCCAGTGGACGATGCGCGCGACCTGTTTGCGCCGCTCCGCCTCGTCCGGCAGTTGACGGATTGCGGCGAACTGCGCCTTGAGCCAGACCCGATTGTTGAGCGGAACGTCGATGCTGTCCAGGTTGGCGCCCCGCTCGATGGCGATGGCCTGATACCGCTCCACGCTCAACTGCATCCGGATGCTCTGAAAGAGGGCCTCCGCCAACTCAAAGACCCGCGCCCGCCAATCCGCCGCAACACGATGCGTGACGGCCTGGTCCAGCAAACTCTCCGCCGCATTCAACGCGTTCAGGGAGCCGACTTGCTCCGCACCTCGCAGGCTCTCCAGCGCCTGCTCCTCCAGACCCTGCTCATACAATAGCCGACTGCGGATGTAGGCGTCGTAGTAGGCGCGGTAGAGCGCCTGCTGGAAGCGCCAGTTCAGCCGCTCCTGCGGAGTGGCGGCGCGCTCCATCGCCTGGAACTGCTGGAGCGTGGTGTAGACGCCGGCATTGGCCTCCAGCGGCCCCTGCCAGTTGCGCTCCAGCGCCAGCAGCCCCTGCGCAAACCCCTCGGCATCGCGGTCGCTGATGAAGTAGCGGCTATAGTCGCGGAGGACGTCCGTGATATCGGCGTTGGGGTCCCATTCGAGGGCGCTCCAGATCGCCTTGTTGACATCGTCGTTGCAGCCCTCCGAGTAAGTGATCGAGCCGACCGTGTACTTCTGCAGTTGCCGCACGATCTGCGCCTCTTCCTGCGGGCGCGGGTTGATCCCCTCCCGCCCCTCGGTCAGCGCATACGCCAGGTCCCAGTTCGGCGGGGGATACTGGCACTCACGGCAGTGGGTGATGTCGGGGTAGTGACGGATGGGATACCGGGCGGGAACACGGGCGCGCAGTTCCGGAAGGCTGATGCGGACCTGCGGGCCGAATACGAGCCCTGTCAACCAGGCTGGGCGCTCCTTATCGAGGATCTGCAGGAACTCGTCCAGCCAGGCCTGGGTGAACCCCTGGGGGGCGACCCAGAGCTGCGCCTTCGGGTGGTAGCGGTGCAGTCCCTGCGCCTGCTTCGCCATCAGGTTCAGCAGGACCCTCGGCGGCGTATGGCCGGGATCGCCGCCGGGCACGAATACGGCATCCACGCGGGGCAACTGCCGGAACACCTCGCCCCACTCGTGGAGGGCGAACTCCACGGTCTTGGGGTCGGAGTAGTCGGGGTCCATGGCCGGATACCAGATCCAGACGTCCATGCCATAGGCGTCGAGCAGGCGGGACATGGCGATCATCATCTGCATCGGCGGCAGAGGGAAGTGAGGGCTGTCCGCGTCGTCGTCCGACCGGGGCGGGATCAGTTCGACGCTGTTGGCTCCGAAGACGGCCAGATCCCGAATGTACTGCTCCCACATCGCCACGTTCCAGCCATCATAAGAGTTCGTTTTGGGCCGGTAGCCGAGCTGGTGGCCCCGGATCGGAGAGTGGGGCGCGGTCGCGATGTTCAGATCGTCCGCCAGCGTGATATGCTGCTTCTCCATGTGGAGGCAGCGGAGCAGGCGGCCCACCCCGAAGAGCACGCCACGGGCATCGGTCCCTACGACCAGCACCTGCGGAGATTCCGGCGCAGTCTGGCGGATGTTCACGCGCAATTGGTAGCCTTCCGGCTTGTGGGCGATGGGAGAACCCCGGAGAGCCTGCGCCTCGTTGGGCATGAGCGCGGAGAAGGCCGAAATGGGTCCGACCACGATCACAGGGCCTGGACCGGACGGCATCTCGTGGCTGACCGGCCATCGGATCTGGGTCCGCTTCTCCACCTCCTCGACCAGCATCGTGACCGCCCTATTTTCCGGCCCGGTCAGGTTCGGTGGCGTTACAACGGTCGCCTTCTCCAGGTTTATCCGTCCGGGCGCGGGCGCTGCCAGGGCGGCGAGGCAGGCGGTCAGGGCGAACAGGGTCAGGATTGCGTTCAGCATCGGTACTCTCCTCATCGGGAGCGCTACCTTCCCGTTGGCAGGTGCGGCAGGCGGCAATGATTGGGGTTGGAAGCATTATACCCAAACGAGCATACTCTTCTAAGCTGCACGGATGGGGCCTTGTGGAGGAAAAGATACCGGGTTCAGGGCAAATATTGCAGTGGCTGAAAAACTGCTAAAATAGCGACCGGATTATCTCCGGTCGCTATTTTAGTAGACGGGCGTTAGCGACGTGCGTCAAGTGGGTTCATGCCGGTTACTCGTCCTCTTTGTGGAAGACATTGGCGGAGATCCAACCCACTATCGCCAGGATCGGCGTCCAGTTGATAAACAGCAGGCCCCATTCGTAGACCGTTTCGTTGGCGTTCTCTCCCTGTACTGCGATCATCCAGGGAGGTCCCAGCGCCTGCATGAACGAGAGATGCATGTCGTGAAAGGCCACAGGATTGAGGAGCTGGATGCCCCCCAAAATTGCGAGGCGTGCCACAAGGGCGATGAGCATACAGCCGAAGACGGCGGGGACGAAGTCCTGCCGCATCGCGCAGATCGCGCCATAGATGATCAGGCCGATTGCCGGGCCGAAGACCAGCGTCAGGACGGCGAGCCAGACGGCATCGCTGGAATCTTCATCCTGCCAGGGAACGAGCTTGAAGACCGGCATGAGCATCGCACCGGCGAAGATCGCCAGGCTGAGCGGCGCGACATAGGCAGCGGGCATCCATCCGGCGATCAACGCGGCCACCAGTAAGATCCCGCCGAACGCGGCCAGGAAGCGGGGCAGTTGCCGGCTGAGCGGCGGAGTATCGTCCCAGTGCAAGACGATGTCCTCGCCTTTTCTAGGGATGGCGCCATTCGGCCCTGCGACGACCCGCCCGGAAGCGGCGTCATAATGCGTCCCGGAGATGGGGTCCACCACCTGCCCGGTGTAGTACTTGGACACCTGCGCGGTAAACGTCCCGAGGGCGGGCGCGTTCATCTCCATGGTCGCCTGCGATACGGGCCGGCCCCGCGCGGCCACACCCGCCGCCAATCCGCTCACCTCCTCCTCATATGCCGGTTGGCCCATGGCAGCCTGCGCCGGATTGTAGGGCTGCACCGACGGGTTGTAGGGCGGGGTAGCCGGATGGTAAGATTGCGTCGTGGGCTGATAGGGCTGCGCCGGCGGGTTGTAGGGCGCAGGGGGCGTGGTCGGCTGATAGGGCGCGGCAGGCGGCGGGCTGGTCCGATTCACGGGCATCGCGGGCTGTACCGGCGGCTGAGATACGGGCGCTGCTCCCCCCCCGGTCAGCGAACTCGGCAGGGATGGGCGGGAAGAGGGCGGCGTACCGGCGGGCGGCGCGACCGTATTGGCAGGCGGCACGGAGCTGCTTGGCGGAGCGGTAGGGCGCACAACGGGCGGGCCGGGCGCGGGCATCCGGCTGGAAGCAGGCGGAATGGAGGGCGCAGGAATATGCGGACGGGTGGACACTGGCGGACCTGCCGGGGCAGGCGGGCGGCTCGTCGTCGTTGTGGGCGGCGCAGAGGCCCCAGGCGTTGCCGGACGCCCGGTCGCCGGCCCCCGTACCCCGATGGTAGGCCGCTGTGCGGGCGCAGTCGGTGCGGCGGGCGGCGTAGCAGCCGCGGGCGTCCCTGCAGGCGGACGGGCCGCCGGGCCGGAGGGCGGCGGCATCTGAGGAGCAGGGCTTCCCGGACGTCCACGGACCCCGATGATCGGGCGGCTCGGATTGCGAGGCGGTTCCGGCGGCGGAGCCACGCCAGGATACGCGGTCAGGGGGGGAGCGTGCGATTCTGCCGGCGGGGTCCAGGGCGTACTGGGAGCGGCAGATGGCGCCGACGCCCCGGCAGCCAGTCCGGAGACCAGCGGCGACTCCTCTTCAGGATAGACCTCTGCAGCTTCCGCGTGCGATGGCGCCGGAGGACGATTAGAATCAGCGCCGGAGACAGGCTGCGGGGCGGGACTAGGCTGTGTGGTCGTAAGAGCGCGGTGACACCAACTGCACTGGTCTGTGGACTCGCTCTCCATACCACAGTATTTACAAAACATCTACAGAACCTCCGTCCCCGCGCAATAGGAAGGCAGCCTGAAAAGAGAATGAATAAGGGCGTGTGGCGAGATTGGGAGCGTGCGAACGCTTCCGGAAAGATGATAGCATATCGAGTTCGCCGGAATCAAGCAAGGCGCGTGGGATTCTTCTTTCTTACGAATTATTATAAACCGATGTTGGGCGATTGTCAACGCAATGCTTGCACCGGGGAAAGACACAAAAGGCGGCAGCCATCGTTCGCGTCGGATAGGTGTCTCCGGCGCGCATACGATCCTGCTCCCGCCACCTTTTAGATGTTGACGCATCGACACACCTCAAATGTCTCAAACGGGATCAACAATTTCCAAAAAAACTCTCTATGCAATCGGTTTCCCGGCCTCATTTCGTTAGCCTATGGGGTTGGAAGCCAAAGAAAGCCGGTAGGAAGACGGGCATCTCGCGCGCCTCGGCGTCGCGATCCGGAAGCGGCCCTCCCGTTGCACTTCCCAACAGACAGATTTCGGCTATTTTCTCTCGATGCACATTGTGCTATAATCGGCCCTATGAAGCGCACCCCTGCCGTTCCCCCGGAGCCTGGCCCACAGCGCCCGCCGCTGACGCTGGCGCTCGGCCCTGCCGGAGCCGGAAAAACCCGCTGGGTCCTGCAGCGGTTCCTCGAAGCCGAGGGCCGCGCACTGCTGGTCGTCGCCTCGACGCCCCAGGCGGAGACCCTGGCCCGCGTGCTTGCGGAGCGCACAGGCCGACCGGAAGCCGAGATGCGAAGCGCCATTACCCACTTTCACGGTCTGGTCGCCACGCTCCTCTCCCCAGCCTCCTCGGACGATTTTCGCCTCATCGGGCGCGATTTCCAGCGTTTGTTGCTAACCGACCTCTTCCGCACCCACATCCGCCCGGACGACTTTCTGGGCCGCATGCTGGATGCACCCGGGTTTGTGCCGGCGCTATGCGAACGCATTCGGGAGTGGAAACTGGCCTGCATCACCCCGGAGGCGTTGGAGCAGGGCGCCCTGCTTGCCGCCGACGTACTGGAAGATCCCGCCTTCCTTCATAAAACGTCTGAATTGGCCCGACTGTTCCGCGCATACGAAATCTTTCTGCATCGGAACCGGCTTCGGGATGAGGAGGATTGCCTGCGGGACGCCGCAGCACGCCTTGCAGCCACATCCATTGCGCTGCCCAACAACGCCAACCGGATCTTGCTGGATGGTTTCTATCGCTTCAATCGGGCGCAGCGCCGTCTGCTGGCGACGCTTGCCGAACGTGGCCTGGAATGGGGGTCACCGGAGGCGGAAGTCGCCGTTACGCTGCCCTATGACGCAGACCGCCCGCTGCTCTTCGTCGCCCCGGAGCGTACCCTCACGATCCTCCGTGCGGAGTTCACCCCCCGCGAAATCTGCCTGCCCCCCCGCCAGGAGGCACAGCACCCCTTTTTGACGACCGTAACCGCCAGGTTGTTCGATACAAACCCTCTTTCACCACCCGGATTGGAACCACAGAGGCACAGAGACACAGAGATCACACAGAGAAAAACGAGGGAAGAGAGGGAAAAACAAAATGAAGAGAATGTTGAGGCTCATGCAAGCAAAGCCACCCCTCTCATTCCCTCTGCGTCCTCTAGCGCAGCGGGTGGTGAAAAAATCTCCCCCCTGCTGATCTTTGACGCCCCGAACCCCTATGTTGAGGCGGAGATGGTGGCACGGGAGTTTCGACGGCTGCAGGCCGAGTGCGGCTACCAGTGGAGCGACTTTGCGGTGATCCTGCGCGGCATGGGCGATTATGCCCCGATCCTGGCCGCTGTTTT